>JAFLUX010000045.1 GCA_022508605.1 Bacteroidales bacterium
GTACAACACGCTCACGTTCAACGTGGGATATGCAGACCCGGCCTTCGGCAAACCGTCGGGGCTGCATCCGATAGACATAGCCGACATTTCGGTCACGTGCAACGGAAAGGCCGTCGGCATATCGCAGGACTGCATCAGGAACGGAAACAGGCTCACCGCAGCCACAGACCTCGCGGGACTGAAAAGCGGCGACCGGATAGAGATAAGGGTAAAGAGCGACTTCGCCCCGCAGGCATGGGCAAGTACGGTGATACCTCCTATGCCGGAGATAAGCTCCGTGCGCATGGAGCGAGCCTCCGGCGACAGCGCTTCCACGGCAAAGCGCGTCACTGTGACCCTGTCCTCCGATGTCGCGGACGGAGAGTATTTCGGCATGCGCATACTGGAGAAGCGCACCATCATCACCGCCATTACCGATCCGACGTTCTATGCCCCCTTGACGGTAATGCGCGACACCTCCGTTTCGTACGTCTACAGGCTGCCAGGGCAGATAGCCTCGCGTGAAGACCTCAACTCCCTCGACCTCGACGCCTTCGCCAATGCCTACTACACCGGCGGCCCCACGGAGGAGGGAAAATTAGTTACAGGGGCCATGATGCTCATGACAAGCAGACAGTTCGACGGCAACGCATACACTTTCTATATAGACCGCGGAGGATTCGACCTCGGCGTGCTGTTTCCGGACGATTTTGATTTTCCCGAAGGGGATGATTTCTATCCGGACACCGATGAGGTGCCGGGGCACTACGTGATTCTCGACAATACGGATTACGTAGTGGAGGTGTACAGGCTCTCCGAAGAACTGTACAACTATTGCAAGGCCCAGTATCTGATGAACTTCGACATGCTGTCCAACTTCGGCGTGACGCCGCCGAACTTCACCTACTCCAACGTGAGGAACGGGCTCGGCATAATGGGCGGCATTTCAGGGGTGCGGACCGAATGGCTGCCCGACCCCGACAACGGAGAGGCCAAAAACCTGGAAGATTTGCTGCGCCATATGTTCTACCTGACCCAAGAATAAGAAAAAACCGCGGGACAACTTGCTGATAGTGCTCAATGAGTGTCAGTGTTGCGCACATACAACATTTTTTTTGAAAAGTGTCGTATGTGCGCAACATTTTATTACCTTTGTACCCAAAAAGAGAAGTCGTATGGACTCATTATTTAGAAAAAGTGACAGGCTGCTGGCCAATACCCGGACGGAAATCATTCGTGACAAGATGAACGAAATACACTGGAATGCTCAGCTTGTTACTATCATTGGAGCAAAAGGTGTTGGCAAATCTACGCTCATCAAGCAGTATCTGAAGCAGAAGTATAGACTTGGCGACCGCCGCATACTCTATTGTTCGGCTGATACGGTAGAATTCTCCGCGCGAACACTTGTGGGATTGGCCGAGGAGTTTGTTATTCGAGGTGGCGAAGTGTTAGCAATCGATGAAATCCACAAATACAGGTCCAGTACAACGGATTGGAGTCGTGAGATTAAAGAGATTCATGAATTGTATCCCGACTTAAAACTTATCGTCAGCGGGTCTTCTCTTCTGCGATTAAGGGAAGGAGATGCTGACCTTTCTCGTCGTGCCGTCAAGTACACGATGCCCGGACTTTCATTCCGCGAATCACTTCGTTTCTATCATGGTCTGGATTTCAAGCAATGGGCATTGGAAGACATATTGGCCCATCCATACGATTTGTGGCGAGAGGTTTCTTCGAAGTGCAAACCTGTTGCTCTGTTCAAAGAGTATTTGGAAAAGGGATACTACCCTTTCTTGTTGGAAGGAGAGGGCGAATACTACACTAAGATAGAACAGGTGGTTAATTACATTATAGAAACGGAGTTGCCACAGATTTGCAAAGTTGATGTGGCCAACATCAGAAAGTTGCAGGCTCTCATTGCTCTTATCTGTAGTGAAGTCCCATTTGAGCTGAATGCTAATAAGATTGCGGCTGCTATTGAGATTGGGCGTGACACGGTTGTTGAGTATCTGAAATACCTTGGTGATGCAAAAGTGCTCAATCTGCTGTATTCTGACAAGAAAAAGATTGGCAAACTAACCAAACCGGATAAGGTCTATTTGGAGAATCCCAATATTCTTTTTGCGTTGACACCCACTAAGGCTGAAGTCGGAACGCTACGCGAAACCTTTGCTGTATGTAGTCTTTCAGAAAAACATACCGTAGAATATGGTAAGGCGCAGGGTGATTTCATAATCGATGCAAAATACACTTTTGAGATAGGTGGACGCAGCAAAGGCTTTTCCCAAATCGCAGATATAGAGAACTCCTTCATATTTGCTGACGATTGGGATATGCCCGATGGGGCAAAGCTACCACTTTGGATGCTTGGATTCCTATATTGAGAAAAAAGCATTGAACCTGGTCGGCGAGGCCTGCACCGTTCCCTGCGGACCCTCAGAGCTTCACGACCAAGGCACTGACAGGCCAGATCGTGAGCCTATCGCCCTTGGGGGAGGCCTTGTAGAGTGCCTTGCCCGCCAGCAGCGCCGTTTCGGGTGATTCACTGAGATGGGCGAGGCTCAGGCTCTTCTTCTCCGCCGTGGGATTCAGGGCGATGAGATAAGTGGATTTTCCGTCCGTGCGCATATACACCATGGGATAGGGATGCTCTCGGTCGAATATGGGCTTGAACTCGCTGTCGGCCCAGAAAGCGCTTTCCGCCTTGCGCAAGGCTATCAGCGACCTTGTCCAGTTGAGCAGGGAATTGGGGTCGCCCTCCTGGGATTCCACCGTTATGTATCCCGGGGCCGTGGCATTTTTGCCGCCTTTCTCCTTCCATTCGACGTATGCGGGATATGAACAGGCAGGAGTCCATTCCGGGCATACGGGCAGATATATGTCCCCCGGAGCGCAGCTGCTGAAACCGGCATTGGCGGAAGAATCCCACTGCATGGGGCTGCGGCCGCCGGCACGCTCTTTCCCGTTGTGGTTGGCTCCCTCCACATTGGGGAGGTCCACAAGGCTTCTCAGGCCTATCTCATCACCGTAATACAGGATGGGCAGGGGCATGGTCAGCACCCATGCCATCATGACCTTGAGCTGAGAGGGGTCGTTCCTCGCCCCCGTATTGAAGCGAAGGTGGTCGTGGTTGCCGGTAATCGTGGCGAACCAGCCCCAGTCCTTAGTGGAGTCGAGGGCATCCGTCATATAGTCGTAGTATTTACCGAGCATGTCCGCGGCCGTGGTATTCCTGTCTATCCTGTCCTCCGGCCACGGATTGCCGTAGAGGTCGCGCACCGAGGGCGCTCCGCCGTCGAGGGAGAAATAGCTGCCGCCGTCGGCCTGGTGCTTGCGGTCGAAATACATCCTCCGGTTCGCGGAGCCGGTGCTGTTGAGGTTCATGTCCACATTGAATCCGCCGGCAAGGCAGTACTTGGGGTCGTTCCACTCCGCCATGAGCACTCGGTCGGGATAGTTCGCGTCCGACCATTCGCGCATTTCCCTCCACAGACGCATTATTTCTTTCTTTTCCCTGTCGTTCTTCACCAGGCTCGCAGCCATGTCCACCCTGAACCCGTCTATGCCCTTGTCGTACCAGAATGCAAGTATGTCCTTGAGCTCCTGGCGCACGGCCCGGGGGCCTGGGGCATCCACGCCCTGCTCCCACGGACGCGAAGGGTCAGGGTCGGCATAGCCGTAGTTGAGCGCAGGCTGGCAGGCATAGAAGTTCTTGTAGTAATACTTCGCGCGCGGATATTCGCTCTTCATCCATTTGCCGGTGGTATTCTGCATATAGTCCGCATCTTTGAGCATGGTCTCCAGGTCGCGTTCGGCCTTGGCGTCAGGCAGGCGGTCGCTCCAGATGTAATAGTCGGAATACTGGAGATTGGTATCCTGCGAGCTCTGCAGGAACCATGGATGCTTGTCGGAGGTGTGTCCGGCGACGAGGTCGAGCATCACTTTGATTCCGCGCGCATGGGCCTTCGCGACGAGTTCCACGAGGTCGTTGTTGGTGCCGAAGCGCGGGTCCACCCTGTAGAAGTCCAGCACGTCATATCCTCCGTCCACCCATCCGGAGACGAAAAGGGGGTTGAACCATATTGCGGACACTCCGAGGCTCTCTATGTAGTCGAGCTTGGAGATGACTCCCCGGATGTCACCTATCCCGTTGCCGTCGGAGTCCTTGTAAGACGAAGGGTATATCTGGTAAATGACGGCGTCGCGCAGCCACTCCGGGCCTTTCTCCCAGTTTTGGGTAAAACTTCCGGGGGCGGGCTGGGCATCCAGACAGAAAATCGCCGCCGTCACGGCAGCGAGCATGCAGAACGTTCTTTTCATATTATCTCTTCTCTTTCGCGGAGATCCTTCACACGCAACTGTATCGTAGAATTGCCGCGGTAGTAGTTTTCCACTATGGAGTAGCACACATCGAGGGGATTCCCGGATTTTATGTACTCGTAATACTCCGCCATGTTGAAGGCTATGGCGGCTATCTGATGATAAGGCTGGGACTCCTGTATGAGGTCGAGCTTGAGGTGCACCCCTCCGGCGCCGACCTTGCGTCCGTTGCCTGCGTCATATATGTTCTCCGTGACGAAAACGGGGTTGCTGTTGCCCGGTCCGAAAGGCTGGAACTGCTTCAGTATGCGGAAAAACTTGGGAGAAATCTGGGAGAAGTCGAGCCGTGCGTCGATATCCACCACAGGCACCATCATTTCCGCCTTTATCTTCCCTGCGACGAAGGCGTCGAGGCGGCGTGCAAACTCCCCGAGGTTCTCCTCTTTCATGGTGAGTCCGGCGGCATATACGTGCCCGCCGAAATTCTCAAGAAGGTCGGAGCAGTTCTCTATGGCCTCGTACAGGTCGAACCCGGCGATGCTGCGCGCCGACCCGGTGACGAAGCCGTTGCTTTTCGTGAGCACCACGGTGGGTTTGTAGTAGGCCTCCACCAGCCGCGATGCCACTATGCCCACTATGCCCTTGCTCCAGCGCGGATTGTACACCACCGTGGCATTTTCGTGGGCGAGGCAGCTTTTGCCCTCCACCATTTCGAGGGCTTCGCGGGTGACTTCCCTGTCTATATTCTTGCGTTCGTTGTTGTTTTCGTTGATTTTCTCGCCTATGAGCATGGCTTCGGACACATCCTGCGCCGTAAGCAGCTCGACGGCAAGGCGTCCCGACTCCATGCGGCCCGCGGCGTTGATGCGGGGCCCTATCTTGAACACTATGTCGTCTATCGTAATGTGCCCCGGTTCAAGATTGGAAAGGTTTATCATGGCAAGCAGGCCCTTGTGCGGGTCTTCGTTCAGCTGCTTTAGCCCGAAGTGCGCAAGTGTGCGGTTCTCCCCCACCATGGTCACGAGGTCGGAAGCTATGCTGACCACGAGCAGGTCAAGCAGCGGCACGAGGGTCTCGAAAGGCACTCCGTAGCGCTGCGAATACGCCTGCACGAACTTGAATCCCACTCCGCATCCGGACAGGTCGTCGAAAGGGTAGCCGCAGTCTTCCCTCTTGGGGTCGAGCACCGCGACGGCTTTCGGGAGCGTTTCTTCCGGAAGGTGGTGGTCGCATATTATCATGTCCACGCCCTTCGACGCCGCATATTCGGCCTTGTCTATGGCCTTGATGCCGCAGTCGAGGGTGATGATGAGTCCGAAGCCCCCTTCGAAGGCCCAGTCTATGCTCTTGAAAGAGACTCCGTAGCCCTCGTCGTAGCGGTCGGGGATATAGAAGTCCACGTTGGAGGTGAAGCGCCGTATGAAAGAGAACACGAGCGCCACGGCAGTCGTGCCGTCCACATCGTAGTCGCCGTAGACCAGTATCTTTTCGCCGCCGGCCACGGCCTTGTGCAGACGCTCCACGGCGGCATCCATGTCCTTCATCAGAAAGGGGTCGTGAAGGTCCGACAGACTCGGACGGAAGAAGGAGCGCGCCTGTTCGAACGTCTCCACGCCGCGCTTTACGAGCAGCTCGGCGAGTACGCGGTCGATGCCCACCTCGGCGGCGAGTTTGTCCACCTTGGCTTTGTCGGCAGCTTCACTGACGATCCATTTGCATTCCTTCGTCATAACTTACAAATATAACAAAAAATTCGTACTTTTGTATCGTTATGAATATCGAACTTAGCGAACAGGAGCAGATACGCCGCGAATCGCTGGCAAAGCTCAGGGAGTTGGGCATTGAGCCGTATCCCGCTGCAGAATACCCGGTTAACGCCACGGCATCGGAAATCCTCTCCGGCTACGATCCGGAAAAAGGCAATTTTAGCGAAGTATGCATAGCCGGACGCCTTATGAGCCGCCGCATTATGGGCGCGGCCTCTTTCGGCGAGATTCAGGACGAAAGCGGACGAATCCAGGTCTATGTAAAAAGGGACGAGATATGCCCCGGTGAAGACAAGACGCTGTACAACACGGTGTGGAAAAGGCTGTTGGACATAGGTGACATCGTGGGCATAAAGGGCTTCGCATTCATCACCCAGACAGGCCAGCTGAGCGTGCACGCAAAGGAACTGACCCTGCTGAGCAAGTCCCTGCGGGTGCTCCCCATAGTCAAGGAGGCCGACGGACAGGTGTTCGACGCATTCTCCGACCCGGAGCTCCGCTACCGCCAGCGCTACGTCGACCTCATTGTCAATCCGCAGGTCCGCGAGGTTTTCATCAAGCGCGCCCGCATCATATCCGCGATGAGGGAGTATTTCAACGAGGCCGGCTGCCTCGAAGTGGAGACCCCCATACTGCAGAGCATACCCGGCGGGGCCACGGCGCGTCCTTTCGTGACCCACCACAACGCCCTCGACATACCCCTGTACCTCAGAATAGCGAACGAGCTGTATCTGAAGCGCCTCATAGTGGGCGGCTACAACGGGGTGTACGAATTTGCCAAGGACTTCCGCAACGAGGGCATGGACAAGACCCACAACCCCGAATTCACCTGCATGGAAATCTATGTGGCCTACAAGGACTACAACTGGATGATGGGCTTCGTGGAGAAGATGCTGGAGAAAATAGCCCTCAGCGTCAACGGCACCACGAAAGTGAACATAGCGGGCACCGAAGTGGATTTCGGAGGCAGCTACCGCCGTCTGCCCATACTGGATGCGATAAAGGAATATGCAGGAGTGGACGTGAAAGGCATGGATGAACAGCAGCTGCGCGACACATGCAAGCGGCTCGGCGTGCCTGCGGAGCCGTCGATGGGCAAGGGCAAGCTGATAGACGCCATATTCGGAGCCTACTGCGAAGACAAGCTCGTGCAACCCACATTCATCATCGACTACCCCGTGGAGATGTCGCCGCTGACCAAGCGCCACCGCAGCGACCCGGACCTTACCGAGCGCTTCGAGCTTTTCGTCTGCGGCAAGGAGCTTGCCAACGCATATTCGGAGCTTAACGACCCCGTGGACCAGCTGGAACGCTTCCAGGAGCAGGCCGCACTCAAAAGCAAGGGCGACGACGAGGCCATGTACATAGACATGGATTTCGTGCGCGCGCTCGAATACGGAATGCCGCCCACCTCCGGGCTCGGAATGGGAATAGACAGGCTGACCATGTTCATGACCGGCCAGACCACCATCCAGGACGTGCTGTTCTTCCCGCAGATGCGTCCGGAAAAAATCCTGAAGAAAGAGGCCGCCGACGGGGAATAGATGGGCCGGGAGCTTATCACATCGGCGCAGAATCCCAAAATCAAGCGTCTGCTTGCGCTGCAGAAAGATTCCTCCCTGCGGCGCGAGTGTTCCCTGTTCGTGCTGGAGGGCCGGCGCGAGCTGGAGCACTGCATGGACGCCGGATATGAGCCGGACTCCGTTTTCATCTGTCCCGAGCTGCTGTCCCGCGCAGGGGTCGACCCCCGCGAATGGCCCGGAGCAAAGACAGCGGGACGCGGGTTCAGGATATTCGAAGTGAGCGAGGAAGTGTACGAAAAGGCGGCATACAGGGGCGGCACGGAGGGTGTGATTGCGGAGATAAAGTCTCGAAGCACCTCGCTCGGCGGCCTGAAACTGCCGGACAATCCGCTCATCGTCGTGCTCGAAGCGGTGGAGAAGCCGGGAAACATCGGAGCCGTGCTCAGGAGCGCCGATGCGGCGGGGGCCGATGCCGTGCTCATCTGCGACCCCCTGACGGACCTGTACAACCCGAACCTCATACGGGCTTCGATAGGCGCCGTATTCACGCTGCCCTGCGTCGCCTGCACTTCCGCAGAGGCCCTGGAATGGCTTCGCTCGCGGGGCATACGCATACTCACGGCGCAGCTTCAGGACTCCGCACTGTACTACGATACGGACATGCGCGGGCCCACCGCCATAGTCATGGGCACCGAGAGCACCGGACTTTCCCGCCAGTGGAGGGACGCGGCCTCGGCCCGCATACGCATACCCATGCTCGGCAGCCTCGACTCCCTGAACGTGTCCGTCAGCGCGGCCATACTGCTTTTCGAGGCGGTGCGCCAAAGAGCTTAAAAGATTTTTTCTTACCTTAGCGAATTAAAATATTGTTATATGGCAGAGAAGATTGCAAAACTGATGAACGACTCGCCGCTCGCGCGGTGGACGGTGCTGGTGCTCGTGGCACTGATGATGTTTTTCGCATACATGTTCGTGGACGTGATGAGTCCGCTGAAATCCTTAGTGGAGACGGACCTCGGCTGGGACAGCGGAATCTTCGGCACCTATGCCGCCTCCGAATACATAATCAACGTATGCGGATTCCTCATCATCGCAGGCGTCATACTCGACAAGCTGGGCGTGCGCTTCTCCGGCATACTGTCCGCAGGGCTCATGGTGGCCGGCGCGGCGATAAAGTTCGTGGGCATCAGCGACTGGTTCCAGACCACGGCATTCGCACAGTGGCTCGGCAGCTGGTGGGTGGAGATGCCGGCGAGCGCTAAGATGGCCTCGCTCGGTTTCATGATATTCGGCTGCGGCTGCGAGATGGAGGGCACCAATGTCTCGAAGATACTCGCGAAATGGTTCAAGGGCAAGGAAATGGCCCTCGCCATGGGATTGGAGATGGCAATCGCCCGCCTCGGAGTCTTTGCCGTGATGTGGATTGCCCCCATCATTTCTGAGGCCGCCGGAGGAAGCATCACCGCTCCTCTCGGCTTCTGCGGGGCGCTGCTTTGCGTAGGACTCATCAATTTCATCATTTTCGGGATAATGGACCGCAAGTTCGACAGCCAGCTCGTTGCCGCCGGTCTTGCCACGGACGAGAAGTCGCCGGAGGACGAATTCCATATCAGCGACCTCGGCGCCATATTCAAGAGCAAGATGTTCTGGATAGTGGCCCTGCTCTGCGTGCTCTACTACAGCGCCATATTCCCTTTCCAGCGATATGCTCCGAACTTCCTTGAAGAGACCCTCGGAGTCGACGCTGCCACGGCGGCACGCCTGTTCAGCTGCTTCCCCATACTGGCAATGGGCCTCACTCCCCTGCTGGGCATGTTCCTCGACCGCGTGGGCAAGGGAGCTTCGATGCTGATGCTCGGCTCCGTCATCATGATAGCATGCCACCTGAGCTTCGCTTTCATACTTCCCCTCCTCCCGTACAAGTGGTTTGCGGTCACGCTCATCGTGGTGCTCGGCGTCAGCTTCTCGCTCGTGCCCGCCGCCCTTTGGCCCAGCGTGCCCAAGATTATCGACGAAAAGATTCTCGGAAGCGCCTACTGCCTGATTTTCTGGGTGCAGAACATAGGCCTGTGCCTCGTGCCCATGCTGATTGGCATGCTCAGGCAGAACACCGGGGCCTACACCGTGCCCATGATAGTGTTCTCGAGTTTCGGAGTGCTGGCATTCATCTTCAGCCTCATGCTCAAGAGAGAGGACAGGCGCAAGGGCTACGGACTTGAACTTCCGAACATACAGAAAGAGGCGTAAGCGGGGGCATTGCCTATGATTACCTGGAAAGATCTGAGGCCGGTGGCGCTCGTCTGCCTTATGGTGCCTATGTTCGCATCGTATTTTTTCGACGATGCCTTCTCCACCCTTTCGCAGATATTCCAGCATCCGGAGAGCCTCGAACTCGGCTGGGACAGCGCTGACTACGGTTTTTACGCAGGCGGATACAGTTTCCTGTGCGTATGCGGCGGCCTGATAATCTGCGGAATACTTTTAGACATCTTCGGAGTGCGCATCATAGGCTCGGTGTTCGTGGGGCTTATGGCAGTCGGGGCCGCAATAGTGCTGGCGGCTCTGCGCAGCGGCCTGCCTGCGAAGACCTCTCTCGCAATCGCCTACGCAGGGTGCATGATTTTCGGGCTCGGCAGCGAGATTGCCGGAGTGGCGGTCACACGCTCCATAGCCAAATGGTTCAAAGGCGGGAACGTAGCGTTCGCAATGGGTTTGCAAGTGGCCGTTGCCAGGCTCGGAACCGCATTGGCTTTCATTCTCGCCCCGGTGCTTGTCGCCGCAAAGGCGCCCGGAGAAGTCTATTCCCTTGCCGAAACGGCACGCCCCGCCGCATTAGGGCTCGCGTGGATTATCTTCGGAGTCCTTCTCTGGGGCATTTTCGTGGCGATGGATGCCCGCTTCGACAGGGAACACGGAATAAAGGCAGGCAAGGGAGCGGTTCGGGAAGAGGATGCGTTCAAGTTTTCCGACCTCGGCAAACTGCTCACCAACAAGCGCTTCCTGCTTATTTCCCTGCTGTGCGTATTCTTCTACTGCTGCATAATCAGTTTCAAGAAGTTCGGCACGTCCATAGTCATTCCCCGCTTCGGCATGGAGGCGGACGGAGCCAAATGGGTCATTACCATGATTCCCTTCTTCACCGTGGTATTCACTCCTCTTTTCGGAGCGCTCGTGGACAAGACGGGCAGGGCGGCGCTATGGATGGTATGCGGCTCCGTGCTGGTGCTTGCGGCGCATTCGGTGATAGCATTCGCCCCGCAGGGCGTGCCTTTCTGGGGTTATTTCGGGATATCCCTGCTCGGCGTGGGCTATTCCCTCGTGCCGTCAGCCATGTGGCCGAGCGTGCCGAGAATCGTGCCGGAGCGCAACCTCGGCACGGCCTACTCGCTCATTTACTGGATTCAGAACATGGGCATGCTGCTCGTGCCCATATTCGTGGGCCGCATATTCAGGACGTTCGCAGATACGCAAGCCGCGGTGCGCGCCGAATTGATTTTCATCTCTCTCGGCTGCACCGCGCTGCTGATTTCCCTCATCCTGCACAGAATCGGGATAGAAAGCGAATAGGACTCAGAACGGCAGGTCGTCCTCCGGAGAGGAGGCATCGAAGTCGGGCTGCTTAGGAGCGGCCGCGGGCTGGAAAGCATCCCGAGAGCGGTATGCGTCCTGCTGGGGGGGCGCCGGAGCCTGATAAGAGGGCGTCTGATAGGAGGGAGCCTGGTAGGAGTTCTGCTGCTCCCCGTCGCGACGGCCGAGCAGCTGGATGTTGTCCGCCACTATTTCCGTCACATATTTCCTCACGCCCTGTTGGTCCGTATAAGAACGGGTGCGGATGCGTCCTTCGGCATAAATCTGGCTGCCCTTCCTTATGTATTTCTCGGCGAGGTCGGCAAGCTGCCTCCACAGCACGAGGTTGTGCCATTCGGTATTTTCACGCAGTTCGCCGGAACGGTCGCGGTAGCGGTCCGTGGTAGCGAGCGTGAATGTTGCGACTTTGGTGCTTTGGCCGCCCTGGGCGACTCCCTGATCGAGATAGCGGACTTCCGGGTCCCTTCCTACGTTGCCGATGAGCAAAACTTTATTCAGTGATGGCATAATACTTATTGTTTACAATATCCAAATATAGGAATTTTTTCTGTTTTTGCTAAATTTGTGGTGAAATGTACGAGCTGTTGGACAAAATAGACTCTCCTGCCGACATCAAGGGTCTGGACATCGAAGAACTCGGCCGCCTCTGCGCCGAAATACGTGAGTTCATCATAGAGTGTTGCGCCGTCACGCCGGGGCACGTGGCATCGAGTTTGGGGGCCGTAGAGCTCATCGTCGCATGGCACTATGTATTCGATTCCCCGGAAGACAGACTGGTATTCGACGTAGGCCATCAGGCCTATGCCCACAAAATCATCACGGGCAGGCGCGAGCTTTTCAGGAAAAACCGCAGCAAAGACGGACTGAGCGGCTTCCCCACCCCCCACGAGAGTCCCCACGACGCCTACGTCGCGGGCCATTCCTCCAACTCCGTGTCCGCCGCCCTCGGGCTTGCCGAGGCCGCCCGCATACAGTGCAGGAGGGGCAAGGTCTGCGCGCTCATAGGAGACGGGGCGCTCACCGGAGGCCTGGCATTCGAAGGGCTCAACAACGCCGGTTCCAGCAAGGCGGACCTGCTCGTCATACTGAACGACAACAACCAGTCCATAGACGGCAACCTCGGCGCCCTCCACAATTACCTGCTGAAAGTCACGACAAGCTCCCGCTACAACAACCTCAAGGACAAGGTCTGGAACAAGCTCGGCAACAGCCGCCTGAGGGCCGCCGTCCAGCGCAGGATACGCAGCATAAAGTCGTTTTTCGTGAAGCAGACCGGCGGCGACCTCTTCGAGGCCCTCGGATTCCGCTATTTCGGCCCCGTGGACGGCAACGACATCAAGGAGCTCGTCGGCATACTCACC
This sequence comes from Bacteroidales bacterium, assembly GCA_022508605.1. GTDB lineage: Bacteria > Bacteroidota > Bacteroidia > Bacteroidales > UBA932 > Cryptobacteroides. The sequence continues at coordinate 12,541 of JAFLUX010000045.1, forward strand.
AAGCTCCGCAGCATCAGGGGGCCGCGTGTCCTCCACTGCTGCACGGTGAAAGGCAAAGGCTATGCGCCGTCCGAGAAAGACCCCGTCGTCTGGCATGCCCCCGGCAAGTTCGACCCGGTTTCGGGAGAGAGAAGCACCGGGCACGGCGGAGCGGCACGCTATCAGGACGTGTTCGGAGAGGTGCTGTGCGAGCTCGCCGAAGCCGACCCGAGGGTCGTGGGCATCACCCCCGCCATGGCCAGCGGATGCGGCATGACGGAATTTGCGAGGCGCTTCCCGGAGCGTTTCTTCGACGTGGGCATAGAGGAAGAGCACGCCGTCACCTTTTCCGGCGGGCTTGCTGCGGGAGGGCTCAGGCCGTTCTGCAACATCTATTCTTCATTTTCGCAGCGCGCATACGACCAAATCATACACGACGCGGCCCTTCCCGGGCTGCCGGTCATTCTGTGTTTCGACAGGGCCGGCCTCGTGGGAGAGGACGGCGCCACGCACCAGGGAGCCTTCGACATGGCGGCCTACCGCAGCATCCCCGGAATGGTCATCAGCGCCCCTGCCGACGAGACGGAGCTGCGCAGGCTGATGTTCACGGCCCTGCACTACGGAAAAGGCCCGTTTATAATAAGGTACCCGCGTGGGAACGGAGAGGGTACGGACTGGAGGGGCGCCGCCCCGGAGCAGCTGCCCGTCGGCAAGGCTGAAACCGTCATGGAGGGCAGCGAAGTGGCCGTAATCGCCTGCGGACCCGCCGTCCACAGGGCGGCAGAAGCGGCCGCAGGGTTCCGCGGAAAGGTCGGAGTGTACAATTTCAGGTTCATAAAGCCTCTGGACGAAGAAACCCTCCGCATGATTGCGGAAAGATACAAATACATAGTCACCGCCGAGGACGGCTGCATCAAGGGAGGACTGTTCGGGGCGGTCAGCGAATACCTCGCGCCGCATGCCCCGCACGTGCCCGTGATTCCCATAGGCATTCCGGACAGGTTCATGCGCCAGGACAGCGTGGAAAGCCAGCGCAGGGAGTGCGAACTGGACGCCGGGAGCATGGAAAAAATCTTGCAAAAGTTTTTGGAGATTTGAAAATAATGCTTACCTTTGCAGTCCCTGAATAGGGGGCATTGACATAACTGCCGATGTAGCTCAGATGGCCAGAGCGTGTGATTTGTAATCTCAAGGTCGTGGGTTCGATTCCCTCCATCGGCTCATCGCAGTGATTTAAGGGCAAGTACCAGAGTGGCCAAATGGGGCAGACTGTAAATCTGCTGGCTTACGCCTACGGTGGTTCGAATCCATC
>JAFLUX010000046.1 GCA_022508605.1 Bacteroidales bacterium
AGAGTATGAACATGGCATCCGGGTCGTCGGCGAAGCCGCTCTCCAGCGACAGCGGCATGCCTTCCCTGTCGGTAAAGCAGACGGTGCTGCCGGTGGTGTCCACCGATATGCCCTTGATTGCGGACGGGTCCGGACAGGCCGCAACGACCTCTCTCAGCACTGCCTCCAGGCTTTCGATATAATCCAGCGGATGCTGGCGGAACTGCTGGCGCACAGGATCGCACCACCGGCCTTCGGCCCAGCGGGGATAGTTGTGCGTCGCGCAGGCGAGGACGGTGCCGTCGGAGGCATCCACGAGAAGGGCCCTCGCAGAGTCGGTGCCGTAATCGACACCTATCGTGTACGCTTTCATTTCAGTATGCGCTTGAGTTCTTTGTCGAGCGAATCCTCTCCGACAAACTCAGAAGCGGATATGCCCCCCTCCGCAAGAAGGAAAGATGCGGGCACTGTCGCCACATTGTACAGCATGGCTGCCGGAGAAGCGCCGCCGCGGCCGTCGTTGACATTGATCCACGGCAGTTCCTGAGCCTTTACCACCGAAGCCCAGGCAGCCTTGTCGGGATTGAGGTCCACGGCATATATTTCAAATCCGAGAGGATGCCATTTCTTCCAGTGGGGCAGGAGCCTTTCCACGTTGAACATCTTGTGCGTGGCATCGGAAGAATCCCAGAAATGCAGCAGCACGGCCTTGGCGCCTATGCTTGAAAGTGCGGTGCGCCGGCCGTTCACATCGGGCAGGTCCAGTTCGGGATAGGGCATGGTGCCCGCATTCGCCACCATGAAGTGCATCTTGAGGACATTTTCCCTGCGCGCGGTCTCGTTCTCGAGGGCCTTGACATAGCGCGAATCTGGATATGCCGTCCGGAGCGTGTCGCAGGCCTTGCGGAAGATAATTGCGTCGGAATACTGACAGAACACGGGGGTGTAGGCATCCAGCTGCTCCAGAAGCACGGGAACGACGGTGAGTGACGTGGGATTCTCCATCACATAGCGTACGCTTCCGCGATAGTGGTCGACGAACATCGCATACACTTTCCTCGGATCGTCCTCCTTATCCATAGCGGCGATGAATCGCGTATAGGCGAGTTCGTTGTCGCGCAGCTTTTCGGATTCGGGAGAGCCGACGACCGTAAAATTGCCGAGGGTGTCGGCAGTCACGCTCACGCGGTCTCCGGCGGAAAGCAGCAGGGACGCTATACGGGTATCTCCCCTGAACAGATATATGAACTCAGGCTGCCCCTCTTTCAGGTCCACCCGATAGCGGAAGCGGCCGGAAGCGTCGGTCTTGACCGTGTCGAGCAGCTTGTACACATTTATGTCCAGCTGTTTGATGACTATTTCCGAAGAAGGGGCCTGGGCCACGGTCACGTCCATGACGGCACGGGGCGAACAGGCTGCGGCCAGCACGGCGGCCGCAAGAATGAGGGTTCTACAACGATTTTTCATACTCTGCGCGGATGGATGCGGCGATTGTGTCCAGCCTTTCGGGCGAAATCTCAGGGCGCTCCTTGCGGAAGTCCAGGTCGCCCTCCGCCTGCAACGGCACTAAATGTATATGCGTATGGGGCACTTCAAGCCCCAGCACGGCCACTCCGACCCGTTTGCAGGGAACGGCGGCCCCGAGAGCCACGGCAACGCGCCGCGCAAAAGCCCAGAGACGGCTGTAAAGCCCCTCGTCGAGATTGAAGATATAATCCTCCTCGGTGTGTTTCGGTATCACGAGGGTATGCCCTTCGGCAAGGGGGCTGATATCCAGAAAAGCGCAGAACTCATCGTTCTCCGCCACCTTCCTGGAAGGAATTTCGCCATTGGCTATTTTAGTGAATACGGTCATAGCGAGATATCGAGAATCTTGAATTTAAGGACGCCGGAAGGCACGCGGGCCTCCACGGTCTCGCCTTTGGAATGCCCTATGAGCGCCCTCGCTATAGGAGTGGTGGCGGCGAGCCTGCCGCTGGAAAAATCGGCCTCGTTCTCCCCCACTATGGTGAACACCATTTCGTTGCCGGCCGTGAGATTCTTCACTTTCACGGTAGTGAGCATCTGCACCGTGTCCGCGCTCAGCTGCGATTCGTCTATCACCTTGGCGTGGGCTATGGTGTCCTGGAGTTTCGCGATTCTGAGTTCGAGGAGGCCCTGCGCCTCGCGGGCCGATTCGTATTCCGCATTTTCGGAAAGGTCTCCCTTCTCACGGGCCTCGGCTATCGCCGCGGAAATCTCCGGACGCCGGGCTATCGCATCGGCAAGATCCTTCTTGAGTTTGTCGAGCCCTTCCTGGCTCATATAGTGTACGTCTGCCATAATATAGTGAATTAAAAAGGAGTCCCGCCCTCGGACAGAACTCTAAACGATGGCAAATATAAAAAATATTTTGCTATCTTCGCAGCTATGAAAGAAATTTTTGAACCCGCAAGAAAAATCCCCGTCCGTGACGAGGTCGATGTGCTTGTGGTAGGCGGCGGACCTGCCGGACTCATGGCTGCGCAGGCCGCAGCTCTCGAAAAAGGCACACGTGTCATGCTCATAGAGAGCCGCGGCTCGCTCGGAGGCAACATGACGCAGGGACTTCCCCTCCTCGGCTTTCTCGGCCGCAAGGGCAACGAAATAATCAAGGGGCTGCCGCTGCGCTTCGTGGAGCGTCTGCGCGAGCGCGGCCAGGCGACTCACCACAGGGCGTGCCCGCTTCACGTGAGCCTCACCATGATAGACCCGGAGGGCACCAAGCGCCTCGCCTGGGAAATCATGGAGGAGAGCGGCGTGAAAGTGCTGATGTACGTGATGTGCGTGGATGTCATCAAGGAAGGCGGCAAGGTGCGCGGTGTCATCATAGAATCGAAGAAAGGTCGCGAGGCCATACTCGCGAAGGTGGTCGTGGACTGCACCGGAGACGGAGACGTGGCCTACAGGGCCGGAGCCCCCATGGCCTACGGCAACGAAGACGGCATAGCCCAGCCCCCCACCCTGATGTTCTCCATGCGCGGTGTCGATTCGCGCAAGCTGCGCGACGCCGTGGCCGACAATCCGGACATCTACGACATAGACTTCATCCCCAACGAATTTTTCAGGGCCGACGACAACTGCACCATGGTAGGATTCCGCAACCAGGTGAAAAAAGCGAGGGAGGCCGGATACAAGCTGCCCGTGGAGAGGACCATATTCATGACGGGCATGGCCCCCGACGAATGGTGGGTCAACATGTCGAGGGTCAACGGAGTAGACTCCACCGACCCCGAACAGTACACCAAGGGGGAGGAGACATGCATAAAGCAGAACGAAGAGATAGTGCGCTACCTCAAGGCCTACATCCCCGGTTTCGAGAATGCCTACATGGACCGCGTGGCCCCGTTCATGGGCATACGCGAGAGCCGGCGCATAATCGGTGAATACGTGCTCACCGAGCAGGACATATTCGACTGCGCACGCTTCCCCGACGTGATAGGCGTCGCGGCATATCCCGTGGACCTGCACCATCCCGTCGGAGGAGACTGCACGCTCATGTGGTGTCCCGACTGCTACGACATACCATACCGCAGCCTCGTCCCCAAGGAAGTCGACGGACTGCTGTGCGCGGGACGCAACATTTCCGCCACCCACCTGGCCCTCGCCTCCGTGCGCGTGATGGGTCCCGCCATGTGCATAGGCGAAGCCGCAGGAAAGGCGGCGGCGCTCTGTGCGGCTGAAGGAACGGAGCCGCGCGGCCTCGACGTGCACAAGCTGCAGGAGGCCCTGCGCTCAGAAGGCGTGTATTTCAGACCGTGAAGAAAGCTATATTGATAATCCCGGCCATGGCCCTGTGGCTTCCTGTCGCTGCCCAGGGCCTCAGGCCGGAAGAAGTCGATGCCGACGTCCGACGTGCGGCCGACTGGTTTGCCGGACACCGCTACGATGCCCCGGCCGCAAGTCCTGCGGCTCCCCCGGGGTTCAAGCCTTTCAACATAAGCACCTACGCCCGTCACGGAGCCCGTCTGTACAGCAAGGAATCGCTGTATGACGACATACACGCTCTCGTCACTGGGGCAGATGCCGCCGGCCTGCTCACCCCGCTCGGAAAAGAGCTTCTGGAAAGGAGCGAGGCGGTGTACGACAGGGTCAGGGGACGCTCCTACGACCTCACGGAGTACGGCCGCACGCAGCACAAGCTCATCGCGGGAAGGATATGGAAGGCCTGGAGGCCGGTGTTCAGGGAGCGCAGGAGGATAGTCGCCCGCTCCACCCAGACGAACCGCACCATATTGTCCATGGCGGCGGCGATGGACGAATACCGCAGGCTCGACGGCAGGCTCTCCATAGACTTCGACGCATCCGCCGCCGACATGGGGGTGCTCAATCCCACCAGCAAGTACAACCCGAGGGCGCAGGAACGCGACTGGAGCCGGGCGTTCGAAGCCGATACCGCACGCTGGAATCCCGCATTCAGGCAGCTATGGGAAGACAATCTCGACCCCGAAGCGGTGTTCGGGCGCTTCCTTACCGACCCCTCGTTCGTCCTCACCGTGTTCGGGGACTATGTAAACGCCGCCCGGATGCTCTATTTCTACCTCAGCTTTTCCGAGACCCTCGGGCCGGACGAATCGCTGATGTATCTGCTCGACCCCGAAAACGCCTGGAAGATGTGGGAGTGCGAAAACTTCCGCATGTACAGCTGCTGCGGCGCGACGCCCCTCTACCACGGGCGCAACTGGGCGCTTGAAGAGGCACTGCTGCGCGACTTCCTCAAATATTGGGAGGAGGACATGGGCGGGAGCGACGTGGCCGCCCGCCTGCGTTTCGGGCACGACTACAAGATTTCCGGACTGCTCGCGCTGCTCGATGCACGCGGGTGGAACCATTGCGAGGCAGACCCGCACTCAGTATGCCGGATATACGACTTCGGCAAGATTCCCATGGCGTCTACCCTGCTTTTCGCACTGTACCGCAACCGCAGCGGCGAAGTGCTGGTGCGAGCGACGCTCGACGAAGAGCCCCTGGACTTCCCCGTGGCTGTCTACCGCGATGCACGGGGCCGGGAGTACCCCGGATTCTTCAGGTGGGAAGACTTCAAGGCCCATTGCGACGCCCGCCTTGCAATAGCTGACAGAATATTGGAAACTACGTAAAATAAAATGTTAAGAAAAATCAGAATCATCCTTGCCGCCCTCTGCTTTGCCGGCATCACCCTGCTGTTTCTCGGCATAGGCCGCGACTGGTGGGGATTCCTGCCGAAACTGCAGCTTCTGCCTGCCGCCATGCGCGTGATAGGAGGGGCCACGCTCGGAAACGCAGCCGTCCTTTCCGGGATACTGCTGCTCACCCTGCTCGCAGGGCGCATCTACTGTTCTGTTCTGTGCCCTCTCGGAGTCTTTCAGGACCTGGTCATCTGGATTCGCCGGCGCCTCGGCAAACACATCAGGCCCCTGCGCAAAAAATTCGGATATTCCGCCGAGCTCGCGTGGCTGCGTTATGCAGTGGCCGCCCTGTTCATCATCTGCATAGTGTTCGACATACAGATAGTCGTAGCGCTGCTCGGCCCGTACAGCGCCTACGGACGCATGGTGATGAGCTTGCTCGGAGGCAGTCCTGCACCCGTCGTCATAGCCGCTGTGCTGACTTTCGCCGTCACTGCCGTATGCGCGTTCCTGTGGGGACGGGCGTACTGCAATGCCGTATGTCCGGTAGGCACGGTTCTCGGAAGCATCAGCCGCTACCAGATTTTCGCGCCGGTGATTGACAGCGCCAAGTGCATCAAATGCGGCTCCTGCGCCAGAGAGTGCAAGGCCTCGTGCATAGACGACAAAAACGAACGCATAGACTATTCCCGCTGCGTGGACTGCTTCGACTGCATAGGCAACTGCCGCACCGGAGCGATAAGTTTCGGCCGGGTGCGCAGGCACTCGGATGCCGTCGCGGAATCCGTCCCTGAAAGCGCCGACAAGGGCAGGAGGGCATTCCTGAACAGCTCGGCAGTGCTTATCGCAGGAGCCGCCGGCACCGCAGTGGCGCACGCACAGGAAATGAAACTCGACGGAGGACTGGCGGAAGTCAAGCCAAAAAGCGCGCTGGAGCGCAAGCCCCGGCTCGTTCCTCCGGGAGCTTCCGGCGAGAAACATTTCTACAGCCGATGCACGGCCTGCCAGCTTTGCGTTGCGGCATGCCCCAACGGAGTCCTGCGCCCTTCGACCGATGCCGGACACCTCATGCAGCCCCAGATGGGATACGAAAAGGGCTTCTGCCGTCCCGAATGCACGGCGTGCTCCGAGGTCTGCCCCACAGGAGCCATAGTGCCGGTGACGCGCGAGGCCAAGACGCTCATACACATAGGCACTGCCGCAGTGGACCCGTCGCTCTGCTTCGCCGCCACCGGTGAGGAGAAATGCGGCAGCTGCGCAAGACACTGCCCGACAGGCGCCATCTCGATGGTGGAAACAGACGGCACAAGGCGGCCCGTCGTGGCCGAGGCGCAGTGCATAGGCTGCGGCAAATGCGAATACCTGTGCCCGGCACGGCCGATAAGCGCAATCACAGTCAAAGGTCTAAGCAAGCACATATAGAGTATGGACAGAAGATTATTCTTGAAGACAAGCGCCGCGACGGCGGCCGCAGCGGGCCTCGCAGCCTGCGCGCCGAAGCAGGGCAAGGGAGACGATGCCGCGAAGGGCGGTGAGGTCCCGGTGAGCGGCGAAATGCTGCAAAACTATCCCGGAGTCGGCGTGCTGGGCTACGGCTGTATGCGCTGGCCCATGACAAGCGGTCCCGACGGCGAAGAGATAATAGACCAGGAGGCGGTGAACAGCCTTGTGGACGAAGCCATAGCGCACGGAGTAAACTACTTCGACACCTCGCCCGTCTACCTCAAGGGAGAGTCGGAAAGGGCCACCGCGATAGCCCTCAACAGACATCCGAGGGAATCATGGCTGCTGGCCACCAAACTTTCCAATTTCGCCAACGCCACCTACGAGAACTCCGTGAAGATGTACCGGCGTTCCCTGGAAATATTCAACACCGACCACATAGACTACTACCTGCTGCACTCCATCAAAAGCTCCGACGACTTCAAGGCCCGCTTCGGAGACACGGGGATAATGGACTTCCTGCTCAAAGAAAGGGAGGAGGGACGCATACGCAAGCTCGGATTCTCCGTGCACAGCATGCAGGAAGGGTTCGATTACGTGCTTTCGCTCCACGAGCTGTACCACTGGGACTTCGTGCAGATCCAGATGAACTATCTCGACTGGACGCATGCCAGCGGACGCAACATCAATGCGGACTATCTCTATTCGGAGCTGGAGAAGCGCGACATTCCCGTGGTCATCATGGAACCGCTCCGCGGCGGAGGACTTTCCAGCCTCACCAAACACCACACCGAGCAGCTTAAGGCCATAGAGCCGGACCGGAGCATAGCATCATGGGCATTCCGCTTCTGCGGCAGCTTCCCAAAGGTGCTCACGGCCCTGAGCGGCATGACGTACCGCGAACACCTCGAAGACAATCTCCGCACCTTCTGCGATTTCAAGGCTCTCAGCGAAGACGAGTTCAGGCTGCTGGAGACCATAGCGGACGAGCAGTCCCGCTTCCCCCTCGTGGGATGCACCGGATGCCAGTACTGCATGCCCTGCCCCTACGGAATCAACATCCCCGGAGTGTTCCGCTTCTACGACAACAGCGTGATAGACGGCACATTCATCAGCAGCACGGAGCAGAAACAGTATGCAAAGATGCGCAGGCGCTACCTTGCAGGATACGACAAGGCCGTGGAGACGGTTCGCCAGGCCGACCACTGCATATCATGCGCCAAGTGCGTGAGTTCCTGCCCCCAGCACATCGCCATTCCCAAACAGCTGAAAAGGATAGACGACTATATAGAGAAAATCAGGCAGGATACTCTCGATCAATGAACTCCATGAGTCTGAGCAGGGACTCCGTCTTGCTCCACCGTATCTTCTCCCTCTTTATGAAATCGGCCGCAGCCTTTTTGTCGATTCCGGGGAGGTCGAGTACGTCGGAACGCCCTGCCTTGACCAAGTTGTTCCTGAAATACAGATAAGTGGTTTTTATCAAGGGCAGTACTCTGCCCTTGTTTTTATTGTCCTCCGCCGTCTTAAGTCTCTCGTTGAGAATATCCACGTTGCCGCCGGCATCGAGCGCCGTCACGCTGAGGCCATGACGGGAAGCCGAAGACACGGAAACCCCGTATCCCACGTTCACCTTGTCCAGGGCTTCCCTGTCTATCTCCGTGTCGCAGAGGACCTCTCCGTGCCCGTTTTCGCCCAGAAGCCGGTACATCTTCCCCCAGACCTTGCGATATACATCGTCGCCGAGCCGGGCCGTATGTACGGTCTTAAGGTCCGCTTTCATCACCCTGTCGTCCTCCGATATATAGTGCAGCGAGCCGTCCAGCAGGCAAATATTGTATTTCCCGTCCTCTATCAGCTTTCCTTCGGAGGTAAGCACGGAGCCGGGCACGAAATCTTCATAAACGTAAGGCCAGGTATCCTTAGGCTCGAAAGAGGCGGCCCCGATTACAGGACACAGTGAACACAAGGCAAGGGCCAGCAGAACAATTCTTTTCATAGGTGCATGATTATCAAAAAAGAGGCTGACCGGACGATCAGCCTCTTCATCAGTCGGAATATCTTATTCTTTTGTGAACAGAATCGAATTTGCAGCGTAATACAGCGTGGCATAGTTGCCCATTTTGCCAGTGAGAGCGGCGCCGTATGTAATGCGTGCGTCATTGATGAATCCGCCGTACTGGTCGTTCCACACCAGCTTGATGTCGCCGGGGGCATCGTCTATGACGGGCTGGCCGCCGTCCACTCCCCAGCTGCACAGGTACAGGAAATCATTATCTGCGGCCCATTCGATGTCGGTCTTCTGGAGATAAGGGATGGTGATGGTCTTGAGGTCTTCGGACACGACTCCGTAGCAAGACCAGTTGCCCCAGTCATAAACGTCGTTGTAGTCGATGAAACCGACGATGCAGTCTATCCACACCTTGGTCAAATCCTTCTCATCTGCCGTAATCGTCACCGGCCACTGATGGGCTACGCGATAGGCGTCCGTGCCGTCAGCCACATATTCTCCGAGAATGGCGGAGAGAGGATGATCGAGGTCGGCGATAGTCACAAGGCAGGAAGAAACCGGAGACACGGTCACTCCCTCCGGCGCAGACTGGAGGCTGACCCTGAACTGCAGGTTGCCGGTATATTCCCCGGGCTGGCCGAAAATGTCCACCGCGATGGCAAGGCTGTCCGTGCCGGCGGCGAAGTTGAGCACTCCGGAGTTGTCCACAATCTTGTAATCGACGCCTTCCGTGGCGGTGAGGGCATCTACGGTATAGGTCACGCTGCATGCGGCGCCCGAATTGTAGAGACGCACGGGAATCGCGAGCCTGGTGCCCTCCGCCGACTCATTGACAGTCTTGGACTTGAAGTCCAGGGCGACCATGGGAACTTCTTTGTATTCAAGTTTGTTCGCGCAGGAGCTGAACGCGAGCAGAGCGAGCCCGAAATAAAGTATATTGTTGATTCTTTTCATTTTACAGTCTTTTAATTATTACTCGTTCACGTAACCGGCGTTCTGCTTGAGATTCTTGTTGATTTTCATCTCGTATGAAGGGATGGGCCAGTTGAAGTGATAGTCATCGCTCTTGAACACCTTGCCATCATATACGTCTCCGCTGTTGAGCACATTGACGGCACCGCTCTGCATAGGACGTCCGCTGTAGCCTATGCCCCAGCGCTTGAGGCAGCTCATGCGAAGGCCTTCGCCTACGGTCTCCTTGAACCACTCTTTGCGAATGCTCTCCACAGTGGCATCGGTAAGGCCCGAATTTCTCGCTATCTGGAGGGCGTTGAGGTCGGCCCTCGCTGCGGCAGCGTCTCCGGCGGCAAGCTCGGCTTCGGCAGCAATCAGATACTGCTCCGCAATGGTGAAGGGCTTGGGTGCCTGGCGTCCGTTGCGCAAGCTCGAAGTGAGGGCAGGGTTGCCCCAGAACTTGGTGAACACATAGAACTCTCCCTTATAGTACTTACCGTTGAGCTGCACCCATTCGGTATTGTCGAACCATGCCTCAAGACGCAGGTCTCCGGTATCGTAGCTGTCTACAAGGGTCTGGGTGGGGAGGAAATAGGGTTTGAACACTTCCCCATGCTCGGCATTGGAGGACCAGTATGTCCACACATTGCTGGAGTTGGTGCCTTCGCTCAGGCTTGCAAACACCTGATAGATAGGCTCTGTACCGCGGTCGTTAACAAACTCCGCGGTCATCTCCGCAGCGGTGGAGGCCAAAGTGTATTTGCCTGCATCTATGAGTTTGTGCGCATACTCGGCAGCTTTTGCATAGTCATGTGTGTCAAGGAAGTAGCGGGCGTAAAGAGCATTGACTGCATCGATGGTGGGGCGGTCTGCGCGGACCTTTCCTGCCACGCCAGCAAGGCATACGGCGGCAGAGTCGAGGTCGGATTTGATCTGGTCATAGACTTCTTTGACCGTGGCCCTCGCAGGCTTCGCCTGCTGGTCGTACACAGTCACCAGGGGCACGCAGAGGTCGGTGGCCGCAGTGGCGGCGGACCATGCGTTTCCGAAGTGGCGTGCAAGGTTCAGATAGGAGGCTGCACGCAGGAAGAATGCCTCTCCCTTGGCGACACGGGCGTTGGCCACGAGTTCCTCGCTCACGTTGTCGGCTGCGGCGATGAAGATGTTGTAATTCTTTATGCCGCTGTAGTTGGTGCTCCAGTAGTCTTCCACATAGTAGTCGCTGGAGGTGAAGTTGTAGTCCGTCTTGTGGATGCCTCCGTAGTTGTTGCCGTAGTCGAGAGTGGCGTTGAAGCCGTCAGTCATCACTTCGCTCGCGATGCTGTATTCTCCCATCTGGGCCGCACGGAAAGAATGTAACAGACCGTTTTCAAGGTTGGTCAGGTTAGCCTGCGTCTCTATCAGCCTGCCGCCTTCCTGATATGCAATGCTGTTGATGGGCACGAGATTCAGGTCGCAGGAGGCGAGAATTGAGGCGAGAGCGGTTGCCGAAGCTATATATTTGATAAACTTTTTCATTGCTGCAAAGTATTAGAATGTAAATTCAAGACCGACGAGATACTGCTTGCTGTTGCCAAGACGGCCGTAGGTCAGGTTGCCTCTGATTTCAGGGTCTATACCCGTGTAGTTCGTAACAGTCCAGAGGTTGCGGCCCGTGAAGGTGAGCTTGATGCTGTCGAACACCTTCTGGGATTCGAGCCACTTGTTGGGCACGGCCACGCCGACCTGGAGGTTCTTGAGGCGCAGGAACGATGCGTTCTCGTAGAGGTGGGTATCGAACTGCATGACATAACCCTTGGTCCAGTCGGGATACATGGCGTCGGTATTCTCCGGAGTCCAGTAGTCGCAGACCATCTTCGACTTGTTGAAGCTCAGGTTGCTGTTGACGTTCTCGTAGAAATAACGGTCGTTGTTGATGAGCGTCTTGCCGAGCACGTAAGAGAAATCAGCTGCGAAGGAAAGGAACTTCCATCCGCCCCTCAGGCCGAAACCGCCGATTATCGGAGCGGAATACTTGAGTCCCGTATTCTGCATCAGTGCATCCTCATCGAATACCTTGGTGGTCTCGCCCTTGGTGGTCACGTCGGGGTCGTCGCCCGGGACATACCACATGGGTGCGCCGTCCGTAGGATCCACGCCCGCATAGATAGGAGCGTAGAACATCACGGGAAGCCCCTGCACATATCCTATGCCGGTCGAGGCGTTCACCCAGCGGTAGCGCTGCAGGTCTTCGTCCCATGCGGCATCGAAGAGTTCGGCCACTTTCTCCTTGTTGTAGTTGAAGTTGGCGTTGAAGCGCAGGTATGCGTCGGGCCTCGATATGATATCCCAGCCGAGGGTGACGTCGATGCCGGTGTTGGCAAGTCCGCCCACGTTGGCAGTGAGCTCGTCGAAACCGGAAGTGTAGGGATAGGGCACGTCGAGGAGCATGTCGGTGGTCTTGCGGTTGTAAAATTCGACCTCGAGGTCGAGCCTGTCGAAGAACCTTGCGCTGCCGCCTATGGAGAGCAGGGCCTGCTTCTCCCAGGTGAGGTCGTTGTTGCTCGGCTGGCTTACAGCCCAGGACTGTCCGTCGTTGTAGTTGGAGAGGGTGCCTATAAGGGCGAGGTGCTGGTAGTTGCCGATTTCGGCGTTACCCTGGGTACCGTAGCTCGCCTTAAGGCTGGCATTGCTGATCCAGGAAACGTTCTTCATGAAACTTTCGCGGCCGATGTTCCAGCGGCCTCCGAGAGACCAGAACATGGCATTGCGCACGTTGTAGCCGAAGCGTGAGGAAGCGTCGTTACGCACGGTGACGTCGACATTGTATTTGCGGGCATAGCTGTAGTCCGCGTGGCCGAAGAAAGAAAGGAACTTGCTGGCCTGGGAAGCCTCGCTCACGGTGCGGGACGCCGCAGTGCCCTGCTGGAGTATGAGAAGCCTGTCTTCGGTCTGACCGCTCGAGAATGCGCTGAAATAGTCATACCAGTTGCTGATGCCCTCGTGACCGGCCAGCACGGAGAATGCGTGGTCGTTGTTTATGGTCCTCGCATACTCGACGGTGTTGGTGATGGTGTTGTTGGAAGTCATCTGGGCTGTCTTGCCCTTGCCTCCGGTGCCGCTGCGCAGCTTGCTGGAAGGCAGGTAGCTGTAGTTGCGGAAGTAGAACATGGTGTCCGTACCGAGTTGGGAGCGTATCTTGAGATACTTGAACGGCTCTATTTCTACATATGCGCCTCCGTTCAGGCCATACCTGTCCGTGACATCGGGATATGTTTCCATATAATAGTACGGGTTCGATATGCTGTTGGGGAACTGGTAAGGATAGAGTTTTCCGTCCTCGTCATATGCGGGGTAGAGCGGGTTAAGCATGTAGGAAAGACCGCCGGAAGTATATGCACCGGCTATCGAGGAACCGCCCCAGTTGCCGTTGGTCTGGTTGGAGTCTCCGGAAAGATTCAGGTTGACGCCCACCTTCAGCCAATCCTTGGGATGTGCCTGGACGTTGGAGCGCACGGTGTAGCGGTCGTAGTAGTTGCCCACGGAAGTACCCCTCTGGTGGAACTGCGATGCGGAAATCAGGTATGCCACCTTGGAACCGCCGCCCTCGATGGTGACGTCGTTCTGGTACTGGGGGTTGTTGAGCTGCTGGAAAATGGTGTGCCACTTGGTGTTGGCGGTGTAGCCCATGTTCGTATAGCTGTTCCTGATCTGTTCGGGGGTGAACAGACCGACGCGGACCCATAAGTCTTTGAGTTCGTCGCCGGACATCATGTTCTCATAGAACTGGAGGTTCGCAAGCGTGGAAATACCGTACTGTGAACGGACGGTGACGCTGGCCTTGGAGCTGTAGGCTCCGGATTTGGTGGTCACGAACACGACGCCGTTTGCGGCGCGGGCACCGTATATGGAGGTGGAAGACGCATCCTTGAGCACCGATATGGACA
>JAFLUX010000047.1 GCA_022508605.1 Bacteroidales bacterium
TATCCACGTTCGGTCAGGATAAGCGCTGAAAGCATCTAAGCGCGAAGCCGTCTTCAAGATGAGACTTCCATATAGGGTCGTGGGAGACTACCACGTTGATAGGCAGGAGATGTACGCACAGCAATGTGTTCAGTCGACCTGTACTAATAGCCCGATATCTTTCCTTTAGCCAGGGCCTTGTTTTTTCTCTCAAGTGATATGCTGCGGTGGTTATAGCGGTGAGGTTCCACCTCTTCCCATACCGAACAGAGAAGTTAAGCTCACTAGCGCCGATGGTACTGCCCCACCAGGTGGGAGAGTAGGTAGCTGCCGCTTTTCGGGAAGCCCGATTGATGTTGAGATAAACATCGGTCGGGCTTTCTTCTTTTTTATCCTGGCTCGGTGCTGTTGTTTTCTTTTCTTTTCTTTTCTTTTCTTTTCTTTTCCCCTCGCTCCTTCTCTTTTCCTCCTCGTGCGTCCGCTTTTGTTCTTTTGCTCTCGTCCGTTCTCTTGCTTTCCTCCGCGCTCTTGTTTCTCTCTTTTGATATTCCTTTGCTTGCCTGTCTTGTTCGTTCCCTCCGGCTCTTTCCACGAATCTATTCTACCGTATATTGTCTCCGGAGCGTTCTTGTCGGATGTCGGAGGCGAGACTGCGGGCAATGGCATGGGCGGAATCGCCCGCCAATCCTTTGCTTGCCCGTCTCCGAGGAAGCAAAGGATGTTCTTATACTATGCCGAGTGTGCCTTAGGCTGTTTTACTTGGGTTCAGCTGCGGCGAATCCGATTGAAACGAAGGTCAGTACTTCGGGGAGGGCGGTGCGCCAGTATTCCTGCTGATGCGTGCCTTCCCTGATGCGCAGCTGTACGCAGGGAAAGTCCAGAGCTCGCATTTCCCTCCAGAGGTTTACGCTTCCGTCCACGAGATAGTCGTCGTCTCCGCAGTCTATGTACCAGCGGATTTCACTGATTGTTTTTTGCTGCTGCGGATTTGCGTTCTTGACATATTCGGGCATATCGTTCAGCTCGATGAGGTCTATGTACTCTTTCATGTCGTCCCTGCCCGGATAGGCATCGGGCCTTCCCTGCAGGCGGGCGCTCAGAGGGCAGGCGGATGAGAAATATTCCGGATGGTGCAGGGCGAAAAGGGCTGTTCCGCAGCCGCCCATGGACAGTCCGGCAATGGCCCTGTGCGCCCTGTCTCCGATGATGCGGTAGCGGGCCTCCATTGCGGGAATGAACTCCCCGATGAAGAAGTCTTCGTATTTCCAGTCGGAGTAATTGAAATATCCCATGTGCTTCCCGGCATGGTCGGCATCTTCTCCGGAGGCATCAGGCATGATGATTATCATGGGAAGACAGAAGCCGGAGTTTATCCTCCAGTCCGTAATGGTCTTCATATTGTAGCTCTTGGGCCAGGTGTTGAACGTTCCTTTTGCGCCGTGCAGCAGATATAGCACAGGATACTTTCTCCCCGGCTCCAGGTCGTACCCTTCGGGCAGATATACGTTGTATTTTTTCTGTGCTCCGAGTATTTTGCTGTCGATGACGGCAGCCTCCACGCGGCTGCTCTTGAGCGCGAGGTCGGAATATACCGGATAGTGGTCCGATATGAATTTCTTGCCCGCGTACGTTTCGGTAACAACCTTGAAGCAGAGGCTTTCGTCGAACCCGCTGTAGTAGATGTAGTCTATGGGGCGGAGCGTGCCTTTCTCTTTCTTGCTGTCATTGAGCTTCGGGGCGCCGGAGGACATGCCGTATTTCCCGAACCCGTTGAATGAGCCTATGGAATCCGCCTCCACAGAGTTGAAGCGGGCGCTTTTCATCAGCGTGTTCAGCTCCGTTAGACCTTTGTCGTCCGGCAGGACATTGAAGTCGCCCGTAAGCACCATAGGCAGGCCGCCGGGGTTCATCTCCTTGATTTTGTTGTAAATGAGGGCAAGTCCGTTTTTCCTCGCCGCCACGCCTACATGGTCGAGATGCGTGTTCACGAAGTAGAACTTCTGCCCGGAGGCGATTTCGCGCATCAAAGTCCAGGTGGCGGTGCGCCGGCACTCTGCGTCCCATCCGTAGCTCGGCACATCAGGGGTCTCGGACAGCCAGTATGTGCCCCATTCGAGCAGCTCTATGCGTGAGCTGTCGTAGAATACGGACATGTGCTCGCCGCGGGCCTGTCCGTCGTCCCGTCCGACGCCTACCGCCCTGTATTCCGGGCACTGTTCCAGGATGTATGCGATTTGGAAATCGTAGGCCTCCTGCACTCCGAACACTTCAGGGCGTATGTCGCGCAACATCGCAGGCGTGGCCTCTTTCCGCAGTTCCCAGGCATTGTCCCCGTCCTTGGCGACTCCGAGCCTGATATTGTATGACATTACCCGTATGCTCGCCCAGGAAGAAAAAGAGAGGGCCAGGGCAAACAAAGAAAGCAAGACTTTTTTCATCATAATGGATTTTCGTTATTCACGTCTAAAGATAGTCAAATTATTCCGTATTCTTGTAAATATTAATTATATCGCTCTGCACCGTTGCCCTGAAAAGTCGACCATGAAACCGGAGACTTTTTGCCCCGACTGATTGTGTCAATCCTGCCGGGCCTCCTACAGGTTGCTGATGGTAGGTGTGTAATAGGCTATCGGAATATCAGGAATGTTGTTTCCGGCGGCAATGACATCTTGTATACATTTGTTGCATTCTTCCTCTGAAAGGACCTTGCGCTGCCACGCGTACCAAATGAGATCGAGAAAAGTGATATAAGTTATGCCGTGTTCTTCACAGTAAATCTTGGTGTCTCTCAAATTGCAACTCGCAAGAACATCATGGTGTGTCTGACAATATGCCATACATGCGGACTCGCCTTTACCTTTTGTCCGCAACAGCAAAGAGTAGATTTGGAGAGTTTCTTTGTCTGGCTTCCATTCGAGGATTGACAGTTTCGGGCTTGACTTGAACCACTCGATTTGTCTTTCTATGTATTGTTTTGTGGTGTGAAGTTTCCCTAATTCCTGATTCAGGACGATATCAAGAATGACAAAATCATAGGCAGGCAGGATTCTTGGCAAAATGGATAGTTGCTGTCCATCTATGAAATCAATCACCACATCAGCATCCAGAAGAATCTTTACCTTATTCATTCCCTCCTAATTTAATAGCATCCAACAATTCAATCAGGTGCCCTTTTGAAATGAGGCCGGACGTGTATAGCGCCTGGGCCTTTGACGAATAATCCCCAATTACTTTTTCTTTAGTCTGTGGTTTCTCAAAAACTTCCGTATTAAGAGAAAAGTCAAGCGCGGTCGGGATTGGCTGAACTGCATGAAGGAGTTCAAAACGTTCTCGTGTCAGGCCGAGAATCTTGTTGACACGAACAAGCATGGCTTTATAAGAAACCCCGAAGTAATCGCACATCATAATAATGTGTGCAGCGTTAACTGTCTTTCTGGTACAATCGATTCGCTGCATTATCTCAACGACGCCATCCCGCGGGAGGAGAAAGTATGAAGCGAATGTATTTGCGTGCCTTTCGACAGGGGATTGAGGGTTCATGACGTCGCAGGTGTGGACTTTAAACTCATCGCCATTTTGGACGAACAGGTGATATAGCTCATGGGCGATGGTGAAATTCTGCCGTCCGAGAACAATGTCTGAATTTACAAGAATAAAATTCGTATCATTGTCATATTTAAGGCACATGCCGCTAAATTCGGGACTCATTTGAGTGAATACGGTTAATATGCCTTGTTTGATTAGCAATCCTTCCAAATCGACAGGAAGCCGACTTCCGAGGGAAAACGCCTCCCTTAGGCTATAGGCTTCATCTTCAATGATATGTTCAGCTATCCGCGCCATTATTTTTCAATTCTCAGCATTTTAATATAATTCTTGACGATGGACTTGAATTTGGTGATTTTGCGGAGGTCTTCAATAGAAACCCCCTCTGTCCTGAAAGCACAGACTAAAGCGTCTTTTAGCTGGTCGTCGTTTTCGGCAAAAAAAGAGGATAGTTCAACCCCGAAAAAGTCACTGAGTTTCTCAAGGATGTTGAAAGGAATGTCGATGTCGGTGGTTTCATATTCAGCATAGGTAGACCGTGCTATGCCGAGGACATCGGCGACGGTTTCTTGCGTATACCCCAACTTTCTTCTGATTGCTTTAATGTTGTTCTGGATTGTTACCATTGTTTCGCGTATCGTGTTTTTGCGTGTTGTCGATATCTTCCGCGACAAATATATTGATAATTTGAATATTTGCAAAATTCATTTGATAGGATAAAAGTATTAATATAGTAATAATAAGGATATTCGAGATTTATATTATCCGACATTTTTTGCAATTTCTTCGAAGTGTTACCATCGCTCTACACTTGCGTCCGCCAATAATAACCAAGGCTGACACCCCGCCTATAGTATTCTAAAGGCAGAAATGTCAGTTTGATGTAGAAGTATCCGAAAAGTCCCTTCAATTTCCTGACTGGGTGTGTCAGGTCATGGTGCGGATGTATTCGTCTATGGCCTTGGCGGCCGTGCGGCCGGCTCCCATTGCCAGTATCACGGTGGCTGCCCCTGTGACGGCATCGCCTCCGGCAAATATTCCGGGGCGCGTCGTGGCTCCGTTGTCGTCCGCTACGATGCACCCTCTGCGGGTGACTTCAAGACCGTCCGTTGTCTTTGCTATCAGCGGGTTAGGGGATGTGCCGAGCGCCATTATCACCGTGTCCGTGGCGAGCTCGAATTCGCTGCCGGGTATGGGCACCGGCTTGCGGCGTCCGTCCTCGTCCGGCTCGCCGAGTTCCATGCGTATGCAGCGGAGGGCCCGGACCCAGCCTTTCTCGTCGCCCAGCACTTCGACAGGATTCGTGAGCATGTCGAAGATGATGCCTTCTTCGGCGGCGTGGTGCACTTCTTCCCGGCGTGCGGGCAGTTCGGCCTCCGTGCGCCTGTACACGATATGCACCTCCGCTCCGAGCCGCAGGGCCGTGCGTGCTGCATCCATGGCTACATTGCCGCCTCCGACAACGCAGACCTTAGCCCCGGTCCGGACAGGCGTGAGATAGTCATCGCGCCATGCCCTCATGAGGTTGTTGCGGGTGAGGAACTCATTGGCCGAGAATACGCCGCAAAGATTTTCCCCTGGAATGCCCATGAAGCGGGGGAGTCCGGCCCCGGAGCCGATGAACACGGCCTTGAATCCTTCCTCATCCATGAGGGCATCTATCGTGACGGTCTTTCCGATGATGACATTGGTCTCTATCTTGACCCCGAGCCTGCGGACGGCTTCGATTTCCTTCCTGAGCACCCTTTCCTTGGGCAGTCGGAATTCGGGGATGCCGTACTCCAGCACCCCTCCGGCCTTGTGCAGGGCCTCGAATATGGTGACGTCATAACCCAATTTGGCGAGGTCCGAGGCGCACGCGAGCCCTGCAGGGCCGCTGCCCACTACCGCGACCTTTATTCCGCCCGCCGGGGCGCAGGACGCCGGGGCCTCTCCCATGCTTTCGTCGGCAACGAAGCGCTCCAGCTTTCCTATCGCCACCGGCTCGCCCTTTATTCCGAGTATGCAGCTGCCCTCGCATTGGGTCTCCTGCGGGCAGACGCGGCCGCAGACCGCCGGCAAGGAGCTGTCTTCGGCGATGATTTCTGCCGCCCCGCGTATGTCGCCCTCGCATACACGGGCTATGAATTCAGGTATCTTTATATTCACCGGGCATGCGGCCACGCAGCGTGGATTGCGGCAGTTCAGGCAGCGGCTCGCTTCGAGCATTGCCTCCTCCTTGTTGTATCCGTAGCACACTTCGTCGAAGTTGCCCGCCCGCACTTTTGCGTCCTGCTCCCGGACGGCGACTCTGGGTATTCTGTTTGCCATTTTATCCCCTCCCTATCTTGCAAATATGTTTCTCTCCGGCCGCGGCCTCCTCGGCCTTGTACTGGCCCTGTCTGCGCATCGCTTCGTCGAAATCGACTTCGAATCCGTCGAACTCCGGCCCTTCCACGCAGGCGAAGCGGGTCTTTCCGCCGACGCTCACCCGGCAGGCGCCGCACATTCCGGTACCGTCTACCATGAGCGTATTGAGGCTCACCGTGGCGGGGATGCCGAGTTTCTTGCAGGTCATGGTGCTGAATTTCATCATTATCATTGGGCCGATGATGACGGCCTTGGTGTATCTGTGCCCTTCCGCCACGACCTTTTCAAGCATGTCGGTGCCCATGCCCTTGAACCCGAAGGACCCGTCGTCGGTGCAGATGAAAAGATTGTCGCACACCTCTTTCATCTCGTCGCAGTAGATGAGCAGGTCTTTGCTCCTTGCCCCTATTATCACATCTACCGGCACGCCGTGTTCCTTGAGCCATTTTGCCTGCGGATAAACGGGGGCGGTGCCTACGCCGCCGGCCATGAGTATGTATCTCTGCCGTGAAAGTTCCTCCGCAGGCATGTTCACGAACTCCGACGGCTGTCCCAGAGGTCCGGCCATGTCGGCGAAAGAATCTCCGACGCTGAGCGAAACGATACGGGAGGTGGATGCTCCTATTTGTTGGGTGACAATAGTGACGCTGCCCTCCTCGCGGTCGAAGTCGCTTATCGTGAGGGGTATCCGTTCGCCTTTTTCGTCGGCCCGGACGATGAGGAATTCTCCGGGGCGTGCTGCCGCGGCAATGCGCGGGGCCGACACCTTCATCCGGCAGATGAGGGGAGTGAGCATCTCCCTGGTCAGTATTTCAAACATGGTGCGGTACTATTTGGAGTAGCGGAAATATTCACCCCACACCATGGTGTATGCCGGCATGGGGAATGCCAGTTTGTCGAATTTGTATTGCGTGAGCCAAAGGGCCTCGCGGTGGTCTATTCCGTGGAACATTTCGTTTTCATGGCCGCTGAGCACCACTTTGGGATTAAAACTCATGACGGTTTTTTCAAGCTCCGGATTCCACCCGTTTATAATCATGACATCGAGCCTTTTCGTCAGCAGTTCGGGAGATTTGAAAAGCCATTCGTTGTCCGCTTCGAGGTCCTGGTCGCCGAAGTGGGCTATGGTCTTTCCCCCGGGCATGGTGAGGATGTAGATGTTGTTGAGCAGCTTCACCTGATGTCCGGGCAGCACCAGCACGGGCAGACGGTATCCGTTTCGGGCTGTGAGAACCATATTTTCGGGGCCGTCCGGATGGAGGGCAGTGAACCCTTCGCACTCGAAATCGGCCGGACCGAAAACCGGAATCCCTGCCTCTCCCGCAATCTTGACTACCAGCGGGTCGGCGTGGTCCTGGTGCTTGTGGGAAATGAAGATGATGTCGCAATGCTCCACGAGTTCTTTGAGCAGGTGGTCCGGAATAACCTTCGTATTCCTGCGGTTGCCGCATATATCGAATCCTGCCGTGAGCTTTCCGGTTTTCACTATGAATCCGTCATCGTAGAGCTTGTATATGTTCAGCCCCGGCTTTGCCTTTTCGGCAAGCTGCCGGGCGACCCTTTGCAGGCGCTTGTCGAGAAAATCGTGGAACTGCTTGCTGTCGTCGTAGCGGGTCTCGTGCAGTACGGCATCGAGCGCCGTGAATGCAAGGCGGCGTTCCACCGACGGCTTAGGTGTAGGGGGATAGGCGAGCAGGGTCCCGTCCACGTAGCCGAGAAGTTCTTCGGCCTGGTCGGACAGGTATTTGTCGGAGTTTTTCCAGTATTCCCAGGACCTTTCCTGGGCCGTTCCCGCCAGGGTGATGAAAGCGGCTGCTGCCGCGAGGATTATTCTTTTCATATTTTTCCCGATTGGTTTATTCTTGCTGTTCAGGCTTTCGGAGTGTTCTGTCCTATGAGGTCGCGGATTTCGGCCTTGGCATCACGCCAGCGCGGAATGTCTATTTTGGTGCCTATGACTTCCACCACCTTTGCCGCGATGATGGACCCGACCTCTCCGCACACCTTGAGCGGCATGCCCAGAGAGTGGGCATAAAGAAATCCTGCGGCGTAGGTGTCGCCGGCTCCCGTGGCGTCGAGCGTCGCTGCCGGCCAGGCGGGAATGTAATGCTCTTCGTCGCCGGACTTTACCAGGCTGCCGTCTTTGCCCACTTTGACCACGGCTATCTTGCAGTGTCTGCTGATTTCGTCCAGCGCCTGCCGGGGGTCGGACAGTTTGGTGAATGCCCGGCTCTCCGTCTCGTTGGAGAATACGATGTCTACATAGCGGTCCACTATGTCGTGCAGGAAGGCATTGTTGCTCTCCACCACGTTGTAGGATGCCATGTCCAAGGAAATGATGCACCCCGCCTCGCGGGCAAGCTCTACTGCCCTGCGTATAAGGTTCTGGTTCTGCACCAAGTAGCCTTCGATGTGGAAATAGTCGTGTCCGGCAAAGTATTCCGGTTTCAAGTCTTCCGGCACGAGGTCGAGCGCGGCCCCGAGATATACGGCGAAGGTCCTCTCGGCATTGCCTCCGCTGACGAACACCATGGACCGGCCGCTGGACCGGGCGCTTTTCAGCAGCAGTGTCTTTACTCCGTACTGCTCCTGGTCGCTCTTGAAAAGCAGGCCGAGCTCATCGTCTCCAATCTTGCCGATGAAGCTCGACGGCATCCCGAAAATGGAGGTGCATACTATGGTATTGGCGGCGCTGCCTCCGGCTACGTATTTTACTCCGAGCGGTTTGAGCGCGGCCCAAATCTTGTCGCCCGTTTCCATGTCGACGTGCTGCATGCTGCCCTTGGGCAGGTGGTAGGTGTTGAGTAGGGTGTCGTCCGGGAGGACGGCGAGAATGTCCGTGAGGGCATTACCGATGCCGAGAATAGATTTCATAACTCACAAATATACGAAAAATCATGTAGATTTCGGGGGCGGGGGGCTGTGCTGCGCGGGCGATGCGCATAATCGGGAATTTAGTGTATATTTGCGCTTGTGTTGAAGAAATATCTGATAGTTTTTCTGATTTCGATGGTGCCACTCATCGAGTTGCGCGGGGCCATCCCCTATGCCGTGGGATTCGGTCTGCCGATTGTGCCCTCCTACATAGTATCGGTAGCCGGCAATATCCTGCCCGTTCCTTTCATCTTCCTTTTCGGGCGCAAGTTCTTGGAGTGGGGGAAGGACAAGAAGATAATCGGGGGCTTTTTCCGCTGGTGCCTTGAAAAAGGCAGGAAAGGGGGAGCGAAGCTCGAAGCGAAGGCCGGGCGCGGGCTGTATGTGGCCCTGCTCCTTTTCGTGGGCATCCCCTTGCCGGGTACAGGGGCATGGACCGGCACCCTTGCCGCGAGCATATTGGACATGGATTTTAGAAAAAGCATAGTTTTCGTGATGCTCGGGGTCGTGCTGGCAAGTGTTATCATGCTTGCGGCCTCCCTCGGGGTATTCGGGGCCGTATCGCTCATGACGCACCCTTGATATGGGTAAGAAAGTCCTGAAATATGCAATATCGCTGCTGCTGGCGGCAGCGCTGCTCTACTTTGCGTTCCGCGGGGTGGACTGGGCGTCGTTCGCTGATGGGCTGCGGCAGACGCAGTGGGCGTATATCGCCCTGCTTTTCTTCGCCTCTCTACTGGCCGTAGTGTTGCGCGAAGAGCGCTGGAGGGCAATGCTGCTTCCTATAGACGGCAGCGTCAGACGTTTGGATGTGTGGGACTCCGCCAATGTTGGCAACTTGGTGAATGTGGTGCTGCCAGGAGCCGGGGAGTTCGTCCGATGCGCGTATGTCAGCAGGGGAGGGCTCGGTTACGACAAGGCGCTCGGGACGGTCGTTTTCGAGCGTATGTGGGACATGCTCGCCGTCGCCCTGCTCTTCGTGGCCGCTCTTGCATGCGGCTGGGGCAGGTTCGGAGAGTTTTTCGTCGCGCAGATATGGCGTCCTTTTGCAGACCGCATGGACTTTTCTTGGTGGTGGATTGCCGCCCTGCTGATTGCCGTTGCCGCCTGCGTTCTGACGGCGGTGTTCCGCATGGGCTCGGGCGGCGGGTTCTTCGGACGTGTGGCCGGCTGGATAAAGGGCGTAGGCTCCGGCTTTTCCAGTTTTGCGCGCATAAGGCGCAAGTGGCTTTTCCTGCTCTATACCGCAGGCATCTGGACCATGTACGTAGTCATGAGCTGGGCAGGCTTCAAGGCCGTGCCTGCGTTGTCCTCGCTCGGTATGGCCGACGCATTGTTCATATCTGCCGTAGGAAACATCGCCTCCGTGGTTCCTGTCCCTGGCGGGATAGGAGCATATCACTACCTTGTGGCCTTGTCGCTGCAGGCGCTTTTTGCGGCGGACTGGAACACCGGCATACTGTACGCCACCCTGTGCCATGAGTCGCATGCAGTCATGGTGATGTTCATAGGCATCATTTCTTACCTGAGTCTGGGTTTGCGCCGCAGAGGTGGACGAAATAAATAAAAATTGCTATCTTTGCAGCCTTGTCGGTTCCGTAGCTCAGTTGGATAGAGCAACAGCCTTCTAAGCTGTGGGTCGCGCGTTCGAGTCGCGCCGGAATCACACGGATTTTAGCAGTCTGCATGGTTTGCAGGCTGCTGATTCGGTTTTTTTGCCCCCTCCCGTACCTTCCTGATTTCCTCCAGGCTCATTCCGGTAAGTCCGTTATCCGCCGCAATCCGGCGAAGTTCGTCAAATGCGAGTTTTCCTTTTTCCATGACATCATCTATGTTAGAGGACGGACTATATCGACTTTAAGACCGAGCGCATTCATAATCCGGAAGAATAATCCTACCCCTGGCTCAATAGTCCCTTTCTCGATGCGTGAGATATAGGTTTTATTTGTGCCGACCTTTTTCGCAAGGTCCGATTGAGTCATACGCTCTTGCTTGCGTGCATCATAAATTATTTGCCCGACACAATAGGAATACGCCTCTCGATGGAAGGCGTCCCGTTCGGGAGTGCCAATCTTGCCATACTTTTCATCAAGAATGGTATCAAAGCTGCCAATGTCATTTTTTTTCTGCATAGTATTCCTTTTTTAATTTCAATGCCTTTTCTATCTCCGATTCGGGCGTTTTCTGCGTTTTCTTCTGAAATCCATTGAAAAGCATTACAATGTTGCCCTCATCGAATATGAAAAACGCCCGATAGATATTACCATTATGCGAAGCCCGTAGCTCAAATAATCCGTCGCGAATGAATTTCACAAACCTTTCATTTACACGCTCTTGAATTTTGAGCATCGCAAGGATGTAATCCACTTTCTTTTGCGCACCGGCATCCAGCCCGTGGTAAAAGGAGATGAAGTAGTCCTTGTAATATAAAATCTTTCGCCCCGTTCCCATATCGCAAAGATAATGCAAAAAGTTTACATATCACGCAACTTCTGCCAAATTATATATCGCCTATCTTGTCGACCACCACCACGCTGATGCTTCTGCGGATGAACGCGCCTTCGGCATTGTTTTCTGCAGACTTTCTGAACCACACCCGTTTTTCGCAATACCCCGTTTGTGAATGAAAAACATTTTTTATCTTTGCGCCGTCCTTCGGGACAACTACATATTGATGAAAGTGTTTTCGCTTTTATCCTTGAAGAGAAATCTGCAAAATTCAACTGGACAAGGAAAGAGCAATCCATTCATCACTTGTATGGCTATTCGGGCACTCTGCTCCGATATTCATACGGGTGTGGGGTATTGTTTATTTGTCCACGGTTTTGCAGAACCTCTCTTCAGATAAACGAAAGTGCCCTACACTTTCTTTTGTATACAGCCGTTCTCGGGGCGCGGGCGGGGAACAGCACAAAATATGGAAAGAAGAAAAGTTCTTTTTTATGTTCAGGACACTCCCGACGCTGGTTTTATGGATTATCCAGAAGGAGCAGACCCAAAAGAAACGAAAGAAGGATATTATGTCGATGTTGTCCATGAGCCGTATATGGATTCTTCTACTTCGACAATGACCATTCAATCCAAGATTTTAATTGAGGGACCTAATGGTGATATAATATCTATTCTCCCTAAGCAGCTTGTCAGATTTGTAGTAGAATGAGGACGCCTTATGATGAAAGATAATGCAGTGCCCTTTAATATTGTTGATAGGGCAAAAAAATTAGTTGATCAGTACATAGCTAAAACACAGGATGAGCAAGATAACAAATACGATGTTACCTTGTTCATTATGGCGACCGGAAGCATACTTTCATATCTGGATACATTGGAGCAATTGCCTATGGATCTTCCAAATATCCCTAGTTCTATAACAAGCGGGGGAAAAAACAATCACAAAGAAATATGTAAACATTTGAGAAATGCAATTGCGCATAGCCACATTAACGTGCTTGGTAAAGAGGACGGCCCAATAGAGAAAATAAATTTAAAAGATTATAATGACGGGGATAGAACCAAGCCATGCAATTATGAACTTGAGATCTCCGTAAAAGACTTCAAGGCTTTTTTTGATGCGTTGTATTCCTATGCTAATAAAGTAATTAAAACATAAAACAAATTAATGAAGAACACAGAAATCAAAAACAGCTTTGCCTGCCATGAGGCGGAACCGGCAAAGCACTCGAAAGATTACCGTTATTCGGCACCGGAGACTGCCGTATGCGAAATCGAAGAAGCTGCGCTTATTTGTGTAAGCGGAGATGGACAGAATGAGGGTTATGATGAATACCCTATCAATTGGTAAAAAGCTATGGGTATGAAAAAGATTATCAGAATCGCCATCCAGACGCTTGTGGTATTTGCTGCGCTTGGATGTGTAAAAGAGAACGCTTTCGAAACGATTCCGGGCGAC
>JAFLUX010000048.1 GCA_022508605.1 Bacteroidales bacterium
CTCAATTTCTAAAGAAATCAACGCTCTCGTTGTTCTCGGTACTTTGCTTGTACTTTCCTCAGTCTTTTCAATGAACTTTCAAACCCGAACGTCCGAACTTTGATTTGGCGCTAAAAAAACCAGCCTTTTCGGCTGATGGCCTGTCCGCTCGTCGAACGGGATTGCAAAGGTAAGGACTTTTTTTGAATCTCCAAACTTTTTTCGATTTTTTTTGAAAAAAATTAGCAAAAAATTTGGGGCCGGGGAAACCCCCGACCCCAAAACTCAAAGTAATATATTGAATACTACATCATTCCGCCCTGAGGCATCGCAGGAGCCGCAGAAGCCGGCTCAGGGATGTCTACGATACCACATTCTGTGGTAAGGAACATTCCGGCCACGGATGCCGCATTCTCGAGGGCGACGCGGGCCACCTTGGTGGGGTCGATGACCCCGGCCTCGAAGAGATTCGCATACTCTCCGGTACGGGCGTTGTACCCGAAGTCTGCCTTGCCTTCCTTGATCTTCTGCACGATGACGCTGCCATCAACACCTGCGTTCCGGGCAATCTGACGCAGCGGCTCCTCGATGGCGCGCGCCACGATGTTGATGCCGGTCGTCTCGTCGTCATTATCGCCCTTGAGACCGGAAAGGGCCTCGACGGCACGTATGTACGACACTCCGCCTCCGGGGAGATAGCCTTCTTCGACAGCTGCGCGGGTAGCGTTGAGCGCATCTTCCACGCGGTCTTTCTTTTCTTTCATTTCCACTTCGGTGGTAGCACCCACGTAAAGCACCGCCACACCACCGCCGAGCTTGCCGAGACGCTCTTTGAGCTTCTCTTTGTCATAGTCGGACGTGCTCACCTCGATTTGCTTGCGGATTTGGTCGATGCGGTCGCTGATGGCGGCCTTGTCTCCGGCTCCGCCCACTATTGTGGTGTTCTCCTTGGTGACAGTTACTTTCTCTGCCTTTCCGAGCATATCCGGAGTCACGTTCTCAAGAGTATAGCCGCGCTCCTCGCTTATGACGACGGCTCCGGTGAGAGTCGCTATGTCCTGAAGCATCTCCTTGCGGCGGTCGCCGAACCCGGGAGCCTTCACGGCAGCTATCTTGAGAGTGCCGCGGAGCTTGTTCACCACGAGCGTGGTGAGAGCCTCTCCGTCGACATCCTCTGCCACGATGAGGAGTTCCCTGCCCTCGCGTGCGATGGGTTCGAGGATGGGCAGAAGGTCTTTCATCGTACTTATCTTCTTGTCAGTGATGAGGATGGCAGGATTGCTCAGGCCGGCCTCCATCTTGTCCCCGTTCGTCATGAAATAGGGAGAGATATAGCCGCGGTCGAACTGCATGCCCTCGACCACCTTGACCTCAGTATCAGTGCCCTTGGCCTCTTCTACCGTAATCACGCCGTCCTGGCCAACCTTGGACATGGCATCAGCGATGAGTTTTCCTATATAAGAATCATTGTTGGCGCTTATCGTGCCGACCTGCTCCACCTTGGAGTAGTCGCTGCCCACCTGCTTGCTCTGCTTCTTGAGAGAAGCCACGACGGCGTCCACCGCCTTGTCGATGCCGCGCTTGAGGTCCATGGGATTGGCACCGGCGGTGACATTCTTCAGACCCACGTTGATAATCGCCTGCGCGAGGACGGTGGCGGTGGTAGTTCCGTCTCCGGCCTGCTCGTTGGTTTTCGACGCCACCTCCTTGACCATCTGGGCGCCCATGTTCTCATAACGGTCCTCGAGCTCCACTTCCTTGGCCACGGTAACACCGTCCTTAGTCACCTGGGGTGCGCCGAATTTCTTGTCTATGACCACGTTGCGGCCTTTGGGGCCAAGGGTCACCTTGACTGCATCCGCCAGGCTGTCGACTCCGCTCTTCATCTTGGAGCGCACGTCGGTATTGAATTTTATTTCCTTTGCCATAATTACAGAATTGCTAAAATGTCAGATTGTTTGACTATAAGATATTTTTTGTCGTCCACGGTGACTTCGGTGCCGGCATACTTGCCGTAAAGGACCTCGTCTCCGACTTTGACTTCCATAGCCTCGTCCTTCTTGCCGGGGCCGGTAGCCACAACTTTGCCCTGCTGGGGTTTCTCTTTTGCCGTGTCAGGAATGAAGATTCCGGATGCTGTCTTGGTCTCGGCCTCCTTGGGCTCGATGACCACTCTGTCTGCCAATGGTTTGATCATAATATGACTTTATAATATCCAAAGTTTATAAAAGCGCTCCCGAAGGAACGCTTTCAAAGAATCAATGTCCGTGCCAATGACAATTTGTCATCAGTAGCGGTTGAGCGGGACTCCGGACGTCATCTGGGACACCTTGCGGGAGATCTTCTCAATCACGGCTGCATGCTCTTCCAGGGCCGCGCGCTGACTCTCCGTAAGCTCGTCTTTGGAGACAAGGGCATCGGCGCAGCGTGCGCAGGATGCCAGCACCGTGTCGATGAGACCTACTATATATATCATGTCCTTTTCCATGAATCCGCGCGAAGTGATGGCCGGGGTGCCCACACGTATGCCGCTTGTCTGGAACGGGCTGCGTGAGTCGAACGGCACCATGTTCTTGTTCACCGTGATGTCGGCCTTCACCAGTTCATGCTCGGCCATGCGCCCCGTCACATCCGGGAACTTGCTGCGAAGATCGATGAGCATAAGGTGATTGTCCGTACCGCCGCTGACGACTTTGTAGCCCAGGCGGATAAACTCGTCGCTCATGGCGCGGGCATTGGCTATCACCTGTTTCTGATAGTCCACATATTCAGGCAGACGCGCCTCGAAGAAAGCCACAGCCTTCGCTGCGATGACATGTTCCAGCGGACCGCCCTGCACTCCGGGAAATACGTAGGAATCGAGCACCTGGCTCATCTTCTTCACTACACCCTTGGGCGTGGTCCGGCCCCTCGGGTCGTCGAAATCCTGCCCCATGAGTATGATGCCGCCGCGGGGTCCGCGCAGCGTCTTGTGGGTGGTGGACGTGACCACATGCGCATACGGCAGAGGGTTCTGCAGGAGTCCGGCAGCTATGAGTCCGGCGGTATGCGCCATGTCTATCCACAATATGGCGCCCACTTCGTCCGCTATCTTCCGCATGCGGGCATAATCCCACTCACGCGAGTAGGCCGACGCACCGCCGACTATCAGCTTCGGCCTGTGTTCGAGGGCCAGTTCCTCCATCTTGTCATAGTCCACCCGGCCGGTCTCGGGATCGAGGCCGTAGGCCACTATATTGTACAATATGCCTGAGGCGTTGACCGGAGAGCCGTGGGTAAGATGCCCGCCCTGGCTGAGATCCAGCCCCATCATGGTGTCTCCCGGCTCGAGTACGGCCATCGTGACCGCCATGTTGGCCTGCGCCCCGGAATGCGGCTGCACATTGGCCCACACAGCACCGTAAAGCTCCTTCAGCCTGTCTATGGCCAGCTGTTCTATTTGATCCACAACCTCGCAGCCGCCATAGTAGCGCCTGCCCGGGTAGCCCTCTGCATATTTGTTCGTGCAGATGGAGCCCATGGCGCGCAGAACGTCGTCCGAGACATAGTTCTCGGAAGCTATGAGTTCAAGTCCGCCTTTCTGGCGTTCAGCTTCCTTTTTGATTAATTCGAATACCTGGATATCCTGCTTCATTTCCGTTAAAATTGTCTATATCTCAAGTTGTATGACGAAAGAACATTGTTAAAAATCGAACATGTTCCCGGTTACGAACTCCAAATATAAGAAAATTCGTACCTCTGTGCAAATGAGCGACCGCAAACTTCCGAACTTCGCGCTCGGCAGGATCCTATTTCGCCCGTTGGTTCACAAACATCCTGGACATATGTTCCGTCCCATACTCGAAACAGAAAGAGACTTTCCGCGGTTTCGACGATTCATTTGCATCGGCAGAGATCCGAAGGGTGCGAGTCCAATATCTCGGTCTCCGCCATCTGTCGTATTCCAAAATTTCCAAGTCATCATCAAGAAGGATACGGATGCCATCGCAGGAAAAGAACTGCTGATAACGGCTTGTGCTGTCTATCTTGTCTGCCGGTTCGACAAAAACAATCGACAGATATTCGCCACATCTCAGAGTCAGCTCACGCACGCCACCGTCCGGAGGCAGTTCCAGAACATATTGATTAGCCTCGACCCATCCACCATTTTCCTCTATTTTGACAATGCCATCTTTGATATAATATCCGCCGTATATATCATCACTTTTCCTGCACCCGCAGAACGCGATTAGAGCAAACAAAAGAATTGAAAACTTTCTCGCAAACATAACCCGCATTATTTTACATTCAACAACAATTCCTGACGTCCGTTTGACGAATAATTGAATTTATCACCTGTTTCCGGATTGGTAAACTCTAAATTACTGTCAAAATAATTCCCATTGTTCACTCCGCCAAACCCCCAATTCATGTGAAACAATGTTGACGATACATAGTTCATTAGATATGGTTCATTCTTTTCAAAACGAACTGGATGTCCATCCATAAAAGAAAGTGTATACAATACGAACTCCGTATATGTCTCATAGTAAAAGATACCGTCGCATATCCATGCGTGACCTTCACCTGAAACCAAATTCTTTCCGAAGCACAGAACAGGACGAAAATCAAACAAAGAAGCGCTCAAAGTTCCCGTATTATGATTTTGCAATGAATATGAATATCCATATTTTTTTAATGCCTTCTCAACCTGATTAACACTTGCGCCACCATCATCGCCCACACCTATCGTTGTCTTAAGATCATATAAGAAGTCGCAAAGAACAGGTTCATACATCGGAGAAGAATCAGGCATTTCCCCCCACTTGAATGATTGAGGAAATTTAAAATAGCGCATCGTTTGTCCAAGGGCAACCGTTGTACAGCCAAGCGGTTTTCCGTCTACTGCATTATATGGTTTACCCTGTTTCCATTCTGCCGTGATCATCGGAGAGACCTTATGACTCACAGAATACTCTCTTCTGCCTATAATGGCACAATCCCAATAACTATAACCTATGTAATCCGTATCTTCAGCATAACCGCAAAACTTTCTATATACATCTTCAGGCATATCTTCAAACGGGGTTGTCAGATGCCTGAATTCATATCCAGTTCCGTACATGTCATCCAAAAAAGCTTCAAGCAGCACATTATAATCATCATTCACTTTCGTAATTGGAGGCAAGCAAGTATTGTGCTGCTCATATATACTCCATTCCTTCTTCAAAACCGGAGCATCGGCGTCATCAACAAGAATCGACAATTCATCCAAATACTGACGAATAAACAAATCCGCTCCGCTATTGGTCGGCCATTCGAGATTTCCATTTTCAATATTCGCCAATATTGGAGGATACTTTTTGGTTGCAGATACGATTGTACATCCATCTTCAAGATTTACAATATATAAAAGTGGGGTCCCTATATCATTCATCACTGGCACAACGCTTTCAACGGCGGCAGACGATCTTGTCAATTGCCCATTATTATATAATAAAGCAACCGCCTTAGCATCGTCCTCTGATATATTAATAACGGCCTCCGGAATACCTTCATTTTCAAACAAACTGAAATCATCAGGCAAGATATCTTCCTTTAGATGGCATGAGCAAAGGAATAAAGATAGAGCAATAAAAAAGATTTTTTTCATAGGTCTTATATTATTAGTTTTAGTTTCCCACAAATATAAGAAAATTCGTACCTTTGTGCAAATGGGTGACCGCAAACTTTTGAACATCGAACTCGGCAGGATAAGCGCCGCACAATACAGGGAACTGCCGGAATCGGGTCTGGTCCTGATACTTGACAACATACGCAGCGCCCACAACATCGGCAGCGCATTCCGCACGGCCGATGCGTTCAAGGCGGACAAAATCTGGCTTTGCGGGATATGCGCGCTTCCGCCGTCAGCGGAAATCCACAAATCCGCGCTCGGGGCGGAGGACAGCGTGCCGTGGGAGCACGCGGACGACACGCTCACGCTCGTGCGGGAGCTGCAGCGGCAGGGATATACCGTGCTGTGCGCCGAGCAGACGGAAAAGGCCGCAGAGCTTCAGAACTTCGCTCCGTCGGCAGAGCGGCGGTACGCACTTGTGTTCGGGAACGAGGTGGACGGGGTGCGGCAGGATGTCGTGGATGCTGCGGACGGGTCCGTAGTGATACCCCAGTACGGCACGAAGCACTCACTGAACGTGTCCGTGAGCATAGGAATAGTGCTCTGGCATTTCAGCTGCCGTTTGAAATAATCGCCATTTCGTCAAAATCCGGACAACTTATTACACGACATATTATGAAAAAACTTTTGATTCTTGCATCCGCCCTACTGCTCACGACAGTCCTCGGGGCGCAGCGTCCCGAACGCCATGTCATGCGCCACGGCGGAGTGGAGCGTGAATATTGGCTGTACGTTCCGGACAGTCTGTGCGTGCAGCGTCCCCTTGTATTCATGCTGCACGGCTACGGAGGAAAGGCCGAGGGATATTTTCCGGCAATGACCGAATGCGCCCGCAGGCACGGTTTCGTGCTGTGCTGCCCGCAGGGTCTGAAAGACCCGGGCAAGGGGCGCAGCGGCTGGAATGTAGGTTACCCTTCGCAGAAGGGCTGGAAGATGGATGACGTGGCGTTCCTGCTCGCCCTGCAGAAAAAACTGCAGCGCGAATACGGGCTCAACAAGGCGAACACATGCCTGAGCGGCATGTCCAACGGCGGAGAGATGTGCTACCTGATGGCGCACATGCACCCCGAAAAGTTCGCAGCCATAGTCTCCCTGTCGGGGCTTACAATGGAATGGATATACAAGGGTCTGGAGCCGCGGGGAGCGGTGCCGTTCGTAGAGATACACGGCACGGCCGACAGGACGTCGCGCTGGGAGGGCGACCCGGACAACGAAGACGGCTGGGGAGAGTACATAGCCGTGCCGCTTGCCGTCGGGCGCATGATAAGCACCGACCGCTGCACGCACGAACGCTGCGATACCCTTCCGCTTTACCGGCCCTCAAGCAATACGGTAGTGCGCCACCGCTATCTGGGCGGCATAGACGGATGCGAAGTGCGCCTGTATGAAATCATCGGAGGCAAACATTCGCTCGGAGACAAGGACCTGGATACGCCAGAAGTCATCTGGGAGTTTTTCAGCAACTATCTGAAATGACAGAGACCGGCTTTTCAGCCGGCCTCCATTATGTTTTGCCTGAAACGGCAACGCATCAAGACTGATTCTTAGCGAAGTTTCTTGTAGCCGTAGCGGCTGGTGTCGCCCAGCTCAAGCTCAATCTTCATGAGACGGTTGTACTTGCAGATACGGTCAGTGCGGCTCAGCGAACCGGTCTTGATCTGACCGCTGTTGGTAGCGACCGCGATGTCGGCGATAGTGGTGTCCTCAGTTTCGCCGGAACGGTGGCTGGTGACGGTGGTATAGCCGTGGCGGTGTGCCATCTCAATCGCGTCGAGGGTCTCGGTAAGGGAACCTATCTGATTGACCTTGATGAGGATGGAGTTGCCAGCACCCATTTCGATACCCTTCTGGAGATACTTCACGTTGGTGACGAAGAGGTCGTCGCCAACGAGCTGGCACCGGTCGCCGATAGCCTTGGTGAGTTTCACCCAGCCATCCCAGTCCTCCTCGGAGAGACCGTCCTCGATAGAGTCGATAGGGTACTTCTCGATGAGTTTCTTGAGGTAGTTGATCTGCTGGTCGGTGCTGAGACGGCGGCCGCGGGGATCTTTCTTCTTGCCGTCCTTGAGCTGCTTGTAGTCATAGTAGAACTTGCCGTCCTCGCCCTTGAAGCAGAACTCGGAAGCTGCGCAGTCCATTGCGATGGTCACATCCTTGCCGGGCTCCAAGCCTGCGGCCTTGATGGACTCGATGATGCAGTCGAGAGCATCGTCGATGCCCTTCAGAGCGGGAGCGAATCCGCCTTCATCACCGACTGCGGTGCTGCATCCGCGGTCCTTGAGCACTTTTTTAAGAGCGTGGAACACCTCGGCGCCCATGCGCACGGCCTCGGCCTCGCAGCATGCTCCGACGGGACGAATCATGAACTCCTGGAATGCGATGGGCGCATCGGAGTGTGCTCCGCCGTTGATGATGTTCATCATGGGCACGGGGAGGACGTATGTATTGGTGCCGCCAATATAGCGGTACAGAGGGATGTCAAGATAGTTTGCAGCGGCGTGTGCAACTGCGAGGCTGACGCCGAGAATGGCGTTGGCGCCGAGTTTGCTCTTGGTGGGGGTGCCGTCGAGTTCTATCATGGTCTTGTCGATAGCACGCTGTTCGAGGGCCGACATGCCGATGATGGCGGGAGCGATAACATCGTTCACATTGGCGACCGCCTTGAGGACGCCTTTGCCCAGATAGCGTTTCTTGTCGCCGTCACGAAGCTCGAGGGCCTCGTTCTCTCCCGTGGATGCTCCCGAAGGAACTGCCGCCACGCCTATGACTCCGGATTCGAGGACGACCTCGACCTCAACTGTGGGATTGCCTCTCGAGTCGAGGATTTCCCTTCCTGTAACTTGGATAATTCTCATAATATTGGTTTAATCTGTGTGTTTTTGCCTGTTTGCGGCGCAAAATTAGTCAATTTTAGGAAAATATGAAATATCCGCCTCAACGAAGCAGTTCATCCGGGAACGGAGCCGCCTCGCCGCTGGAAATGACAGCAGGCATGGGGGCGTTCCATCGTCTCAGGCGCGACGAAAGCTCTTCTGCAAGCCTGGCGACTATGTCAGGGTGTTCGTCCGCCACATTATGTTCTTCCCCTATGTCGTTTTTAAGATTGTACAATTCGAGGGCCGCTCGGCGCGCCTTTTCCCGGGCTTCGGGAGACAGGGCCTCCATCCGGGATTTCGCCCCCTCCGCCATGCGGTAGACGAGTTTCCAGTCTCCGGACCTCACTGCGCTCAGGAAATCTATGTCCGGCAAATCGTAAGGTTTCCATTTGTGGGGATAGTGGAAAACGAGGGGGCGTCCGGCATCCGGTCCGCTGCCCGTCCCCGTCACCAAAGGCAGTATCGACTCTCCGTCCACCTCCTGCACGGTCTGCCAGCCGCGAATGCCGGCAATGTCCAGAATAGTCGGGAACATGTCTTCGCAGATTACGGGCACATCGCACCTGCCCACCTTGGTCTTTCCGGGATAGCATATCATCAACGGCACGCGTATTCCTCCCTCATAGCACGAGCCCTTGCCCTCGCGCAGGGGTTTGTTCTGCGTGTGGAGGATGCCGCCTTTCTGCCGGTTTTCGGAGTTGCCGCCGTTGTCCGTCATGAATATTATGACAGTATTGTCCGCTATTCCTTTTTCGTCCAGATAGTCGAGCACCTGCCCGAGGCTTACGTCCACGCCCTCCACCAGCGATGCATAGGCGGCCTGTCCGTCGTCCATGCCGCGACTGCGGTATTTCCCGGCGAATCGTTCATCGGGCTGTATGGGCGTGTGCGTGGCATAGCTCGAAAGGTACAGATAGAACGGCTGCCCGTGCCTCACCGGATAGTCGAGGGTCTTCAGGGCCTCGAGGGTAAGGGCCTCGGTCAGATGCGTGCCCGTGCCGTAATACTCGACCATATTCTGCACTGCGAAGTCGTTCCAGCGTTCCTTCGTATTGCCGTAGTTGTCCAGTCCGCTGTAGTCGCGCGGCATGCCTGCCATGGTGCCTGCGACGTTCACGCAGAAGCCGTGGTTGTAGGGATTTACTCCCGGGGTGCCGGCCGCGGCCCAGTGGGCCTTTCCCACATGCACGGTAAAGTATCCGGCATCCTTGAGGTACTGCACCAAAGAATTGGCGTACTGCGTGTACGGCACTCCCGGCACAGGGCTGATGCCGTTGATGTTCCAGTCCGGACGGGAAAGCACGTCGCCGGCCGCCGCGTCGCCGCTGCGGCCGCCTTCGGCCATCCACACGCCGCCCCCGGTAGCATCCGAGGGGGTGTCACGCACTGCGGAAGTCCAGTTCGTGATGCGGGTGTGCGCCGCATTCATGCCTGTCATGATGCTGGTGCGCGTGGGTGTGGATACGGCACAGGCGTAGGCACTGCCGAACACGGTGCTGCGCTCGCTCAGGCGCTGCATGTTGGGCGTGTCGAAGCGGCGGTTGGCGGGATACTCTTCCTCCCCGTACTGTACGCTGCTGTCCACCCATCCGAAATCATCCACAAGAAAAAAGACTATGTTGGGCTGCCGGGACTCTCCGTGAGTGCACGCCGCCAGCGGGAACAAGGCCGAAAGGCCCGCGATAGATTTTATTTTCATATTTTTTCGAGTAATTCAGGTGGTATGAAAGACGTGGCTATGGCCGCCACTCCGGAGACCGTCACAACCAGCCGGCGGTCTTTTTTGATGCGCTTGACATAGCCCTCCGCGCCTTTGAAAGGGCCTCCGATTACGCGCACCTTGTCGCCCTGCATGTACATCTCCGGATTGTTTCCGAGGAACTTCAGGCCGGTGTCTCCCGCGGAGGTCACTATGCGGAAGACGTTGAATTCTTCTTCGGGTATAGTCACGGGGAGCCTCGTGCCATGTTCGGACATGTCGGAATATACGTAAATGCTCTCCCACTCGTCCCTGCGAAGCTCCAGGACACGCTGCATTTCAGTGCGTATGAAAATGAGCGAGGGCAGAAAGGTCTGGGAATAGTATTCTATACCCCGCTCCCCAAGCATCGTCCGCACCCTCTTTCCCCTATTGCGGAAAACTCTGATCGCGTACCATTTGGCGACTGTCTCCATCGTCTCAAAGGTAGAGAAATTTTGCTATATTTGCAAATTGATGAAAGGACCCGACCCCGATAAAATCGGACCCATGTTCGATTCGATTGCAGCGGACTATGACCGTCTCAATCACATACTGTCTCTGGGAACGGACAGAAGCTGGCGCAGGCGGGCCATTCCCTCGATTGCAGACAAGTCCCGGGCCCAGGATATACTGGACGCCGCCTGCGGCACAGGAGATTTCAGCATAGCCATAGCGGAAGCGTCCCACCCGCGGACATTGGTCACGGGGGCCGACCTTTCGGATGGCATGCTGGAGATGATGCGCCGGAAAGTGTGTGCCAAAGGCCTGCAAGACAGAATAAACACCGTCAAATGCAACTGCGAGACCCTGCCGTACGGGGAATGCAGTTTCGACAGGGTGACTATAGCTTTCGGCATACGCAACTTTGAAAACAGGGAGGCCGCGCTGAAAGAATTTCTCAGAGTCCTCAGACCCGGAGGGAAGTTGGTGATACTTGAGCTTTCCGTGCCCTCGAACCCCGTGCTGCGCTGGGGTTACAACCTGTATTTCAAACATATGGTCCCCCTGATAGGCGGCATCGTCTCCGGTGACAGGGCCGCATACCGCTACCTGCCGGCATCGGTAATAAAATTTCCCGGGCCCGAAGAATGGAAGGCCACCATGGAATCCTGCGGCTACGGAAATGTCTGCCACGAATCATTCACTTTCGGCCTGTGCCGAATGTACACCGGCACGAAATGACGCTGAGGGCCTGCATTAAGTCTTTCCGGCTGAGAACCCTGCCGCTTTCGCTCTCCGGCGTGGCGGCCGGAGTCTGCGCGGCGACGGCGATATGCGACACTCCGGCCCCTGGGACTGCCCTCGTGTTCCTTACGGCTGCACTGCTCCAGATACTGTCGAACCTGTCAAACGAATTGGGAGACACGCTGAACGGCACCGACGGAGAAGACAGGCAGGGAATACGGTACTCCTTGCAGGACGGGGACATGGAAATTGCGGACATGAAACGCCTCATCGCCTGCACTGCGTCGGCCTGCTGCGCCAGCGGCCTGTCCATGGTGTTCCTGTCATTCGGCACCCTGCTCGCAGCCGAACCGCTGCTGCTGATTGTGCTCGGAGCCGCAGCCATCTGGGCGGCCGTAAAATACACCCTCGGAAAAAATCCCTACGGCTACAGGGGGCTCGGAGACATTTTCGTGTTCATCTTCTTCGGACCGGTATCCTGCTGCGGCGCCTGCTACATAGGAGCGCACGCACTCGGTCTCCAGGCCGTGATGAAAGCCTCTCTGCTCCCTGCCTGTGCAATAGGCCTGTTCAGCGTAGGCGTCCTGAATGTCAACAATATCCGCGATGCCGCGACGGATGCGGCCACCCGCACCACAGTGGCAATACAACTCGGAGAACACAGGGCCCGCATCTATCAGAGCGCGCTGATTGCAGCCGGATGGCTCCTAATGATACTGTCCGTGTTTGTCAGGGATTTCGGCAAGTCCGCGGCCGCATGGCTGTTCATGCTCACGCTGCCCCTGTATATCCTGCATCTCAAAGGGGTCTGGACCAAAAAGGGCAAGGCCTTAGACCCCATGCTGCCGCTCCTTGTCATGAGTACTTTCGCACTGGCAGTCCTTGCGGGACTTGGGATGCTTGTCCGCTGAATCGACAGCCTCTCAAGCGTCTTGCATCTCCCGCACCTGCTCGATTGGCAGAGCCGTGCTCTCGGCAACGAGTTCAACAGACACACCAGCGGCCAGAAGTCTCTTTGCTATGGCGCGCTGTTCTTCAATGCGGCCTTTTGCCTCACCTTCAGCCAAGCCTTCCTCAAAGCCCTTGTCATGGGCAAAGTCTATAGTGTTCTTGTAGTCCCAGTCTCGTCTCATCGCTTCACGGTATTGCGCCTTCT
>JAFLUX010000049.1:0-8374 GCA_022508605.1 Bacteroidales bacterium
GAACTTCCACTTGTCCACAAGTTCTTCCTTGAGGAACTGGGTATCGCCCGGATCCGTGATTTCCACCTTGCGCATCATCTGGCGGACGATGATCTCGAAGTGCTTGTCGTTGATTTTCACGCCCTGGAGCCGGTATACGGCCTGGACTTCATTGACAATGTATTCCTGTGCCTTCACGGGGCCGAGGATGTTGAGGATGTCGTTCGGCGAAGTACCTCCGTCGGAAAGCGCGGTGCCGGCCTTCACATAGTCGTTCTCCTGCACGAGAATCTGCTTGGTCAGCGGCACCAGGTAGTGCTTCTCGACGCCGCTCTTGTTGCGTACGGTGATTTCCCTGTTGCCTCGCTTGATTTTGCCCATGACGACTTCTCCGTTGATTTCGGAGAGTATCGCGGGGCTGCTCGGGTTGCGGGCTTCGAAAAGCTCCGTGACGCGGGGCAGGCCTCCGGTGATGTCGCTCGCCTTTCCGATGGCGCGGGGAATCTTGATGATGATATCGCCCACCTTGACGCGGCTTCCGTCTTCTGCCATGACATGGGCGCCGACAGGCAGGTTGAACTGCCTGATGCTCGCACCGCTCGCATCTATGATGTGCAGCGTGGGAGTCTTGCCCTTGTCCTTGGAGTCGATGATCACCTTGTCGGTGCTCATGGAGAACTCGTCGGCAGCCTCTTTCTGGAAGGTTACGCCGTCCAGCATGTTCTCGAAGCGCAGCGTACCTGCGGACTCGACGATGGTGATGGCGTTGTAGGGATCCCATTCGCAGATGAGGTCTCCCTTCTTGACGGAGTCGCCGTCTTTCTTGAATATGACGGAGCCGTAGGGGATATCGTACTGCGAGAAGGTGATGCCGGTATTCTCGTCGATGATGCGGAGTTCCGTCATGCGGCTCACGACCACTTCCTGGGACTCTCCGTTTTCGCCGACCCTTTCGATTGTGCGCAATTCCTCATAGACGAGCTTGCCGTTGTACTTGGATTCGATGGAAGAATCGGCCACGGCACCGGAAGCTGTACCTCCCACGTGGAAAGTACGCAGGGTGAGCTGAGTACCCGGTTCGCCGATGGACTGGGCGGCGATGACGCCCACGACCTCACCCTTCTCGACCATGCGGCTGGTCGCGAGGTTGCGTCCGTAGCATTTCGCGCACACGCCCTTGCGGCTCTCGCAAGTGAGCACGGAACGGATTTCCACCTGTTCTATGGGGAGGGAGTCGATGAGTTCGGCTTCCTTTTCGCGTATCTCGGACCCTGCATGGAGTATGATTTCTCCAGTAAGAGGGTTGAAGATATCGTGCACCGTAGTACGGCCCAGGATGCGCTCTCCCAGGGATTCCACCACCTCATCCTTGTTCTTGATGGCCGTGGCGATAAGTCCGCGGAGCGTGCCGCAGTCCTCCTCCGTGATGATGACATCGTGGGACACATCCACAAGACGCCTCGTAAGGTAGCCGGCATCTGCGGTTTTCAGAGCGGTGTCGGCAAGACCCTTTCGTGCACCGTGGGTGGAGATGAAGTATTCGAGCACCGACATTCCCTCCTTGAGGTTGGAAATGATGGGGTTCTCGATGATCTCGGCACTGGACGCACCGGATTTCTGCGGCTTGGCCATGAGTCCTCGCATACCGCAGAGCTGCTTAATCTGCTGGGTGGAGCCTCGGGCTCCGGAGTCGAGCATCATGAACACAGGGTTGAATCCCTGCTGGTCGCTGGAAATCTGCTTGGTGACTATGCCGGTGAGGTTGTTGTCCACGCTGGTCCACAGGTCGATGACCTTGTTGTAGCGCTCCTGGTTGGTGATGAAGCCCATCGAGTAGTTGTTCCTGATGTCGGCGATTTTCTTGTAGGCATCGTCGATAAGGGTCTTCTTCTCTTCGGGGACTATCACGTCGCCGAGGTTGAAGGATATGCCGGCGCGGAACGCCTGGTCGTATCCGAGGTTCTTTATGTCGTCGAGGAACTTGGCGGTGCGGGTGACACCGGTGCTCTTGATGACGCTGGTGATGATTTTGCGCAGCGCCTTCTTGCCGAGCACCTCATTCACGAACGGCACTTCATCGGGCACGAACTGATTCACGATGATACGGCCGGCGGTCGTCTTCATCATCTGCGTGCCTTTGGACGCATCGTTCTTGTCGACCGGTATGCGCACCTCGATTTCGGCATGCATGTCTATGGCCTTCTCATTGTAGGCTATTATGACCTCCTCAGGGCCGTAGAACTTCTTGCCCTCGCCCTTCGCTCCCGGACGCACCTTGGTGATATAGTACAGTCCGAGCACCATGTCCTGCGAAGGCACGGTGATAGGGGCGCCGTTGGCAGGATTCAGAATGTTCTGGCTTCCGAGCATGAGCAGCTGGGCCTCCATGATGGCGGCGTTGCCCAGCGGCAGGTGCACTGCCATCTGGTCGCCGTCGAAGTCGGCGTTGAATGCCGTACATGCCAGAGGGTGCAGCTGAATGGCCTT
The DNA here is from genome assembly GCA_022508605.1 of Bacteroidales bacterium. Classification (GTDB taxonomy): domain Bacteria; phylum Bacteroidota; class Bacteroidia; order Bacteroidales; family UBA932; genus Cryptobacteroides. The sequence goes on from JAFLUX010000049.1 coordinate 2,467, forward strand.
GCCCTCTATCATCCTCGGCTGGAATGCCTGTATACCGAGACGGTGGAGGGTCGGGGCACGGTTGAGGAGCACCGGATGTCCTTTCATGACATTCTCGAGTATGTCCCAGATGACGGGATCCTTGCGGTCCACTATCTTCTTGGCGCTCTTGACCGTCTTGACTATGCCGCGCTCTATGAGTTTCCGGATGATGAACGGTTTGTAAAGCTCGGCGGCCATATACTTCGGCAGACCGCACTCATGCATGTTCAGTTCCGGACCGACGACGATGACGGAACGCGCGGAGTAGTCCACACGCTTTCCGAGGAGGTTCTGGCGGAAGCGTCCCTGCTTGCCCTTGAGGGAGTCGGAAAGACTCTTGAGGGCCCTGTTGGACTCGCTCTTGACCGCAGAAGACTTCTTGGAATTGTCGAACAGGCTGTCCACGGCCTCCTGCAGCATGCGCTTTTCGTTGCGCAGAATCACCTCCGGGGCCTTTATCTCGAAGAGCCTCTTGAGGCGGTTGTTGCGTATGATGACGCGCCTGTACAGGTCGTTCAGGTCGGATGTGGCGAAGCGTCCTCCGTCGAGCGGCACGAGGGGGCGCAGGTCGGGAGGAGTGACGGGGACGACCTTCATGATCATCCACTCGGGGCGGTTGATGCCCTTGGACTCCTGGAACCACTTCACCACCTGGAGGCGCTTGAGCAGTTCGGCCTTGCGCTGCTGGGAACCCTCGCTGGCCATCCTCTGGCGCAGCTCCTTGCCGAGGGCCTCGACGTCGAGTTCCCTCAGGAGGTCGAAGATGCCTTCGGCGCCCATCTTGGCCACGAACTTGTCGGGATCGGAATCGGAAAGGTTCTCATTGCCCTTCAGGGATTCGCTGCTCAGTATGTCGAGATACTCGTCCTCGTTGAGGAGGGACATTTTCTGCACGCTGATTTCCCCGTGAGCCTCGGAGGGCTGGTACTTGCCCACGTTGACCACTATGTATTTTTCATAGTAGATTACCGATTCCAGCTTCTTGGCGGGAAGGCCGAGGAGGGCGGAAATCTTGTTGGGGGCGGATTTGAAGTACCATATATGGGCCACGGGCACCGTGAGGGTGATGTGTCCCATGCGCTCGCGGCGCACTTTCTTCTCGGTCACCTCCACGTTGCACCTGTCGCAGACTATGCCGCGGTAGCGGATACGCTTGTACTTGCCGCAATAGCATTCGTAGTCCTTCGTGGGGCCGAATATCTTCTCGCAGAACAGACCGTCCCTTTCGGGCTTGTATGTCCTGTAGTTGACAGTCTCGGGCTTCAGGACCTCTCCGCAGGACCTTGCTGTGATGTCCTCCGGGGAAGCGAGCGAAATGCTTATTGTCTGGAAGTTGTTCTTTACCTTTGTTTCCTTGTTGTTGAAAGTAGGCATATTTCGTATCTTTCAATAGATTATTCCAAAGTGACCTTGAGACCGAGTCCGCGAAGCTCGTGGAGCAGCACGTTGAGCGATTCGGGGATGCCTGCCGGCGGCATGGGATCGCCCTTCACTATGGCTTCATAGGTCTTTGAACGTCCTGTGACATCGTCGGATTTGACGGTGAGAATCTCCTGCAGTATGTTGGCGGCGCCGAAAGCCTCGAGCGCCCACACCTCCATTTCCCCGAACCTCTGTCCACCGAACTGGGCCTTTCCTCCGAGAGGCTGCTGGGTGATGAGGGAGTACGGACCGATGGAACGGGCATGCATCTTGTCGTCGACCATGTGGCCGAGCTTGATCATGTAGATGATACCCACGGTGGCGGGCTGGTCGAACCAGTCTCCGGTGCCTCCGTCGCGCAGGCGGGTCTTTCCGAAGCGGGGCACTCCTGCCTTGTCGGTGTAGTCGCAGATTTCTCCTATGCTGGCACCGTCGAAGATAGGTGTGCTGAACTTCAGGCCCAGACGCGCGCCGGCCCATCCGAGCACGGTTTCGTATATCTGGCCGAGGTTCATACGTGAAGGCACGCCCAGAGGGTTGAGAACTATGTCCACAGGGGTGCCGTCTTCGAGGAAGGGCATGTCTTCGCGGCGCACGATCTTGGCCACGATGCCCTTGTTGCCGTGACGGCCGGCCATCTTGTCGCCCACGGTGATCTTGCGCTTCTTGGCGATATACACCTTGGCCAGCTGCATGACTCCGTTCGGCAGTTCGTCCCCGACCTTCATCTTGTCCATCTCGCGCTTGAATGCGGCCATTTCCGTCTTCAGCGTGATGCAATAGTTGTTGATGAGGTCGCGTATCATGGCGTTGGTCTCCTTGTCGGCCGTCCACTTGTTGGAGTTGACGTTCTGGTAGTCGATATCATTGAGAATATCCACTGTGAACTTCTTGTCCTTGGGCACGATTTCCACATTGTAGAGGTCGCTGATGCCGGTGCTCTTGCGGTTCTTCGTAAGGACTGCAAGCCTCTCTATGAGCTTGGCACGGAGTTTTGCCGCCTTGGCGTCGAATTCCTGCTGGCGGAGTTCGATGCGGGCTTTCTGGTCCTGCTTCGCGCTGCCTCTGCGTCCGCTTTCCTTGGCGAGCTTGGTATAGAGGGCGGTGCCCACCACCGTGCCGCTGAGGGACGGATTGGCCTTGAGGGACGCATCCTTGACATCTCCTGCCTTGTCGCCGAAGATGGCCTTGAGGAGCTTTTCTTCAGGCGAAGGGTCGCTCTCTCCCTTGGGAGTAATCTTGCCTATCATTATGTCGCCCGGTTCTATGTGGGCGCCTATGCGTATTATGCCGTTCTTGTCGAGGTTGCGCGTGGCGTCTTCGCTCACGTTGGGGATGTCGGAGGTAAGCTCCTCCATTCCGCGCTTGGTATCACGTACTTCGGTGAGGTATTCGTCGACGTGTATGGAGGTCAGTATGTCCCACTTGACCATTTCCTCCGACAGTACGATCGCATCCTCGTAGTTGTAACCCTTCCACGGCATGAACGCCACCATCAGGTTGCGTCCGAGCGCGAGCTCTCCGCCCTGCGTGGCGTAGCCTTCGGTGAGCACCTGGCCCTTCTCCACCTTGTCTCCCTTGCGCACGATGGGCTTGAGGGTGATGGTAGTGCTCTGGTTGGTGCGGCGGTAGATGGGCATCTTGTAGATTACCTCCTCCGGCGAGAAGCTCACGAACTTCTCGTTGTCGGTGCGGTCGTACTTGATGCGTATCTCATTGGCATCCACATAGGTAACCTCTCCCTTGCGTTCGGCGATGTACTGCGTGCGCGAATCCACGCACACCCTCTCTTCGAGTCCGGTGCCCACGACGGGGGCTTCGGGCTTCAGGAGGGGCACTGCCTGACGCATCATGTTCGCACCCATCAGGGCGCGGTGGGCGTCGTCGTGCTCGAGGAAAGGAATGAGGGATGCCGCCACGGAAGCCATCTGGTTCGGGGCCACGTCCATATAGTTCACCTCTTCCTTCGAGACGACGGGGAAGTCGGCCTCCAGACGGCACTGCAGACGGTCTGCAAGTATGTTGCCGTCATCGTCCATGTTCACGTTGGCAAGGGAAATATGCTTGTTCTCCTCCTCCTCGGCGCTCATGTAGTGGCATCCTGCCGCGCTGAGGTCGACTTTGCCATCCTTGACGTCGCGGTAGGGAGTCTCTATGAATCCGAGGGCGTCGATGCGGGCATACACGCACAGGGACGATATGAGTCCGATGTTCGGGCCTTCCGGCGACTCGATCGGGCAAAGACGTCCGTAGTGGGTGTAGTGCACGTCGCGCACCTCGAATCCCGCCCTGTCGCGGCTCAGACCGCCGGGGCCGAGTGCGGAAAGGCGCCTTTTGTGCGTAATCTCGGCAAGCGGGTTGGTCTGGTCCATGAACTGGCTCAGCTGACTCGTGCCGAAGAACGAGTTGATTACGCTGGAAAGGGTCTTCGCGTTGATGAGGTCTATGGGGTTGAACTGCTCGCTGTCGCGTACGTTCATCCTCTCCCTGATGGTGCGTGCCATGCGGGAAAGACCCACGCTGAACTGGTTTGCGAGCTGTTCTCCGACGGAACGGACGCGGCGGTTGCTGAGGTGGTCGATATCGTCGACCGTGGCCTTGGAGTTGAAGAGCTGGATGAGATACTTGATAATCTCTATGATGTCGGTCTTCGTGAGTACGCGCACATCCGGATCCGTATTCATGTTCAGCTTCTTGTTGAGACGGTAGCGTCCCACATTGCCGAGGTCGTAGCGCTTCTCCGAGAAGAAGAGCTTGTCTATGACATCCCTCGCCGTGCTCTCGTCCGGAGCTTCGGAATTGCGGAGCTGCTTGTAGATGTAGTGTACGGCCTCAAGCTCCGTGTTGGTCGGGTCTTTCTGCAGGGTGTTGAAGATGATGGCATACTCGTTGGCATTGGCCTCATCCTTCTGCAGCAGTATGGTCTTGCACTCGGTGTCCGCGATGGCCGCGATGGTGTCTTCGGTAAGAATCTCGCCGCGCTCCACTATCGCCTTGGTGCGTTCGATGGGGATGACCTCTCCGGTATCCTCGTCCTGAAAATCTTCCGTCCAGGTCTTGAGCACCTTGGCGGCGAGCTTGCGTCCGGGGATTTCCATCTCGGTTCCGTCCTCGCCTATCTCCTTGCGGCTGGCAAATCCGCGAAGCGTCTCGGGATCGGCCGGCACTTCGTCCGCCAGGTCGAAAATGTCGATGATGTCCTTGTCGGAATTGAAGCCTATGGCCCTCAGAAGGGTAGTGACCGGCAATTTCTTCTTGCGGTCGATATAGGCGTACATCACGTTGTTGATGTCAGTGGCAAATTCGATCCATGAGCCTTTGAAGGGGATGATGCGGGCCGAATACAGCTTTGTGCCGTTGGCGTGCATGCTCTGGTCGAAGAATACGCCGGGCGAGCGGTGGAGCTGTGAGACCACGATACGCTCCGAACCGTTGATTACGAAAGTTCCACCGGGTGTCATGTACGGGATATCTCCCAGATACACGTCCTGGACTCTCGTGTCGAAGTCCTCATGTTCGGGATCGGTGCAAGAAAGCCTGAGCTTTGCCTTCAGCGGGACGTTGTAGGTGAGTCCGCGCTCCAGACATTCTTCTATCGAGTACTTTGGGGGATCGACGAAATAGTCGATGAACTCGAGCTTGTAGTTGTTCCTCGTATCCTCAATGGGGAATATTTCCTGAAAAACCTGGTACAGGCCTTCGTTTTTCCTGTTTTCGGGGGTGGTCTCAAGCTGGAAGAAGTCCTTGAAAGACTTGAGCTGCACCTCCAGAAGGTCCGGATATTCCAGGATTTTGGAAGTTGCGAAGTTGATGCGCTTTAGGGCGGTCTTTTTTGTCATATTTGTTCGTTAAAGGAGAAAAACTTTTAAGACGGAAAAAAGGTTTAGAGCCTATTTTCCCCGGCTCTAAACCTGTTTGTTCCCTAAGCAGCAGGGAAGAGGCATTTATTTAACCTCGACCTCTGCACCGGCCTCCTCAAGAGCAGCCTTGAGGGCTTCGGCCTCTGCCTTGGAAATTTTCTCCTTAACTGTGGAAGGAGCGCCGTCAACGAGATCCTTTGCTTCCTTCAGACCCAGTCCGAGCTCGGTCTTGACGACCTTGATAACATTGAGCTTGGCCTGTCCTGCATTCTTGAGGATCACATCGAATTCGGTCTGCTCAGCCTCTGCGGCTGCACCGGCGCCGGCTCCGTCAGCCGCAACCACGACGGCCGCTGCTGCAGGCTCGATACCATACTCTTCCTTGAGGATCTTTGCAAGTTCCTGAACGTCTTTAACAGAGAGATTTACCAACTCTTCTGCAAGGGCTTTAACATCTGCCATAATTGTTTTTATTTTTAAATTGTTAATATTATCTTATTCAGCTGCAGGGGTTTCCTCTGCGGGCGTTTCAGCAACGGGGGTTTCCTCTGCGGGGGTTTCAGCAGCGGGGGTTTCAGCAGCGGGGGTTTCAGCAGCGGGGGTTT
>JAFLUX010000049.1:8474-12533 GCA_022508605.1 Bacteroidales bacterium
TCAGCAGCGGGGGTTTCAGCAGCGGGGGTTTCAGCAGCGGGGGTTTCAGCAGCGGCTTCGGCGGCCGGAGCTGCTTCCGCAGGCTTTGCGGAACCGATTTTCTCGTCGTCCGCCTTGCCTTCCGCCGCATTCTCGAGTCCGGAAATGACCCTCTGGACGGGAGACTGGAGGAGAGCGATGATGTCGCCGATGAGTTCTTCCCTGGTCTTGATGCTTGCGAGCTGGTCGAGCTTGTCTTCACCGATGAAAACGCACTCCTGCACATAGGCGCCTTTCACCACGGGCTTCTTGAAGCCTTCCTTCTGGAGCTTCTTGATGAGCTTTCCGGGAGCGGAGGGCACCTCCGTGTACATGATTGCGGTGTTGCCGACGAGGGTCTCGCCGAGAGACTTCATATCCTCGTTGTCGGTGCCGTTGAGAACGTGGGCGAAAAGGGTGTTCTTCACCACGTTGAGCACTATTCCAGCTTCGAAGCATTCGCGACGGAGCTTGCTTGTCTGTCCGGCATTCAGGCCAGCGATATCCGTGATGTAGAAATTGGGATACTGCTTGATCTGCGCTGAGATGCTTTCAATAATCTGACCTTTGAGTTCTTTTTTCATAATATTGAATTTTTACTCAGCACCGTTGAGGAATGCCTTGAGATCAACTTTAATACCGGGGCTCATGGTGGAGCACAGGGCTGCGCTCTTCATGTATGTGCCCTTGAGAGCCTGAGGCTTGAGTTTCGAGATGGCATTGAGCACCTCGGCAGCATTTTCGTAGAGCTGCTGTGCGGTGAATGACACCTTGCCTATGCCAGTGTGTACGATGCCGGTCTTGTCGACCTTGAAATCGATCTTACCGCCCTTCACGTCCTTGACCGCATTGCCGATTTCCATCGTGACGGTGCCGGTCTTGGGGTTCGGCATGAGGCCGCGGGGGCCGAGAATCTTGCCGAGTGCGCCGACCTTTGCCATGACGGACGGGGTGCAGACAATGACGTCGATGTCGGTCCAGCCGCCCTTGATTTTCTCGATGTACTCATCGAGACCGACGAAGTCGGCGCCTGCTTCCTTGGCCTCGGCCTCCTTGTCAGGGGTGCAGAGGGCGAGCACGCGGACGACCTTTCCGGTTCCGTGGGGCAGTGTGACGACGCCGCGAATCATCTGGTTCGCCTTGCGGGGATCAACTCCGAGGTTGGCGGAGAGTTCCACGGTAGCATCGAATTTGGTGTATGTGATGTCCTTTACAATCGAGCACGCTTCGCTGAGCGGGTATGCCTTGGTGTGGTCGAATTTGGCCTCCGCGGCTTTCTGATTTTTGGTCAATTTACTCATAGCGCGTGTGGATTAAAGGTTTTCGGGGAATTCACCTGTAACGGTGATACCCATGCTTCTTGCTGTTCCGGCCACCATCTTCATTGCAGATGCGATGGTAAAACAATTGAGGTCCGGCATTTTGCCTTCTGCGATGGCCTTCACCTGATCCCAGGTGACGGATGCCACTTTCTTGCGGTTGGGCTCGCCGGACGCAGTGGTAATCTTGGCTGCTTCCTTGAGAGATACCGCCACGGGAGGCTGCTTGACTTCAAACGTATAGGACTTGTCGGAGTAGACAGTGATGACTACGGGGAGTACTTTGCCTGCCTGGGCCTGCGTGGCTGCATTGAAAGCCTTGCAGAAGTCCATAATGTTCAAGCCTTTGGAACCGAGGGCCGGTCCTACCGGAGGTGCGGGATTTGCAGCTCCGCCTTTTATCTGGAGCTTGATGAATCCGGTAACTTCTTTTGCCATAATGGAATTTTATTCTTTTGTTACTTGTGTAAAACTGAGCTCAAGTTGTGTCTTCCTGCCGAAGATGACGACGATGACCTTCAATTTGCTGCGGTCCTGCAGGATTTCATCGACAGTGCCGTTGAATCCGCTGAACGGACCGTCCGTTATGCGCACGGACTCTCCGACTTCGTAGTCGACGATGGTCTCCGCCGCGTTGTCGGCGTTTTCGTCCTGCACGCCGAGTATGCGCTGCGCCTCATCCTCACGGATAGGCACGGGCACCCTTTCGAACTGCGTTCCCCCGGATGAGCGCTTTTCGGTGAGGAAACCGGACATTCCGGGCACGTTGTTGCGGATAATGTTTTCAAGCATGGCGCTAAGCTCGGCCTGTATGAGCACATAGCCGGGATAAAGCAGCTTGTCGACTGCCTTGCGCTTTCCATTCTTGGTGACTATTTCCTTCTTGACCGGAACGAGCACCTGTCCTACCTGGTCCTGAAGACCGTTGCGTTCTATCTCCTTTTCCAGGTATTCCTTGGCCTTTTTTTCCTTTCCGCCTGCTGTGCGCAGAACGTACCATTTCATTTCGCCCATCGGAGTTGCGATAATTTACAAGGTGTAGATCAGCATCATCAGTTTCTGGAACGCGAAATCCACGACCCAGAGCACGGCTGCAAGCATGACCGTAGTGATGAGCACTAACAGGGAGTGTTTAGTAAGATTCTCCCATGTAGGCCACGTGGTCTTCTCGGTGAGTTCCACGAAGGACTCTTTGCAGTAGTTGATAAACTTTCCCATTTTTACATTTAATGGATGCCGTGAAATGGAAGCTCGGGACGCGGCATCTGTTAAACATTATCAAGTCGTAACCCTTGATATTGGCAGGGGAAGCAGGATTCGAACCCACATCGACGGTTTTGGAGACCGCTGAACTACCCTTGTTCTATTCCCCTAAAAGGCGGACCGCTGCAACGGCGGCCCGCCTGAGTTTCGTATCGGTATTAGTCGAGGATCTTGATGACCTGACCTGCGCCGACGGTACGGCCACCCTCACGGACTGCGAAACGAAGACCTTCGTTCAGAGCGACGGGAGTGATGAGCTGCACGTTGATTTCTACGTTGTCGCCAGGCATGACCATCTCGACACCCTCAGGGAGAGAAATCTCACCGGTAACGTCGAGGGTACGGATGAAGAACTGGGGACGATACTTGTTGTGGAAAGGAGTGTGGCGTCCGCCTTCTTCCTTCTTCAGGACGTAAATCTGTCCGAGGAAGTGGGAGTGAGGCTTGATGGAGCCGGGCTTGGCGATGACCTCGCCGCGCTTTACTTCCTTCTTGTCGATACCGCGGAGGAGGAGACCCACATTGTCGCCGGCCTCACCCTGGTCGAGGAGTTTGCGGAACATCTCGACGCCGGTGACCACGGTGTTCTTGGGCTTGTCGTTGAAACCGACGATTTCAGCGGGATCGTTGACGTGGATGGTACCGGTCTCGATACGTCCGGTAACGACGGTTCCGCGTCCGGTGATGGAGAAGATGTCCTCGATAGGCATGAGGAAAGGCTTCTCGTTCTCGCGGACAGGCAGAGGGATGTAGGTGTCGACTGCATCCATGAGCTCGAGCACCTTCTGCTCCCACTGGGGCTCTCCGTTGAGTGCGCCGAGTGCGGAGCCGCGGATGACGGGAGCGTTGTCGCCGTCGAAGTCATACTTGCTGAGGAGGTCGCGGACTTCCATTTCCACGAGGTCGAGCATTTCCTCATCTTCCACGAGGTCGACCTTGTTCAGGAACACGACCATCTTGGGAACGTTCACCTGCTTTGCGAGGAGCACGTGCTCGTTGGTCTGAGGCATGGGGCCGTCAGTGGCGGCAACCACGAGGATTGCACCGTCCATCTGGGCAGCACCGGTAACCATGTTCTTCACGTAATCGGCGTGACCGGGGCAGTCGACATGCGCATAGTGACGATTGGCGGTCTGATACTCGATGTGTGCAGTGTTGATGGTGATACCGCGCTCCTTCTCTTCGGGAGCATTGTCGATCTGGTCGAAAGACTTGACTTCGCTCAGACCCTGCTTTGCCAGCACCTGGGTGATAGCGGCGGTAAGAGTGGTCTTACCGTGGTCAACGTGGCCGATTGTGCCGATGTTGACATGGGGTTTGTCCCTTTTAAATGTTTCTTTTGCCATAATATTATGCGTAAAGTTGTTACAAAAATAAACCGGATTGCTCCGGTATTCGAGCCGATGATGGGATTTGAACTCATGACCTCATCCTTACCAAGGATGCGCTCTACCCCTGA
>JAFLUX010000005.1:0-47162 GCA_022508605.1 Bacteroidales bacterium
CCTTGAAAATCTTCTTGAAGGCCCAATCAATCATGGGATTGATGTACTTCGTTGGCTTGGGTGCGTTTCTCATAGTTTCATAAAGTTTAAGGGTTTGCATATTCATCGCCGTCTGATGAGGTGCAGCATGTTGACCTGCATCAGGAGGCGCTGGGCAAACATAGGAAATCAGGGGGAAGCCTCAAAACGAGCACTGAAAAAATCCGCAAAAAGTATAAAAGAATCGTAAAATCCCCGGAAACCGTTAAAGGATTTCTGGGGATTTAAGTCAAATTAGTAAACTCTACTTCCTGTCTCGGTTTGTGTACGGGACAATTTTGTCCTGACTGTATCACTTTTAAGGCATTTTCCGAAAAACGACCCTTGGTATAGCTATAAGGGGCATATTGATTAGGTGATTTGGGTGACGCATTGATATAGTCAGGAATAAAAGGACTCTATACTAAATTATACTTCTCAAAACGCATCCCCTCTAAACACCCTAAACTCCGGATGCACCGCTTAACGCTTATTTTCATTTCAGGAAGGATTCCTTCAATTTTGATTTTGGGCCGCGTTCGAACAAGCAAGAACTTAAAGCATTGAAGCCAAGAAAAATCAATAAGCTTTTTATTCAATCTACGATTCTTAATACGTGTGATAAATATCTTCTATCGCGCCTTGTAAATCTGTAATTACTATTGTATCAGTAGACATAACCCCTTCATTATGTCTGTACCTTAAACTGTATCCCTTGTCACCGTTTTTGCTGGTAAATTTATGAACGGTGTATAACTCCCGAGGAGGAATACCCCATTCTTTGTAAAGCTTCTCAGAAATAGAAACATGAATGCGTTCAAAACCCTTATCCACCATAGACCTGATTCTGCTCAGCAAACTTCCGGAATGTGCGCCGAGATCAACTTGAACTTCTTCAAATTCTCTTCGCCACCCATCCCCATTTGCACAATATCCAGGTAGCTTCTCTGGTAAATTGTTATACGATTCCGCCATATTTATACGGGGCTGTAGATATAAAGCCGGATCACCAAAATAGTTGAATTCGAGAATCGTGGTCATTCCTTCAGGAATACGTTCCGGGTATTCTTCGGATGTTACTCCGCTCATGTATTTGATTTTGGCCCGCGATAGGGCTTCTGCAGCCGGAATACCGGAAAATAGAAGATGAAGATAGTAATTCATCAATCGGATAGAGAATCGCGCAAAATGTTTTCCTGTCGCATTCTCAATCATTTCCATACTATCATCAAAATCCCCAAAGGCGGAACGGGAAGACCCCATAAAGGAAACAGTATCCCCGTATATCGCACTGAGCAAAGTAGAGCTCTTTCTGTCGTAATCTATGAATTTGGCACCAAAACATGAAACAGTCGCAATAGACTTGATTTTACCGTGAGATAATAATTCCGGAACAAATGCAACAGGTTGTATTCGTCCTATTTTTTCATCTTGGTAATCTCCGCAATAATGGCTGACAGAAGGAACGCTCGAGCCATGGAGAAGAAAAATTAACATATCAGACTTTGCAACCTTTGTCGCAAAAGTTTGAACACCGTTTTGGGTATACCGTCCCTTGGAATCTTGGTCAAGGGCCAGTGCGGGGCTTGTAATCATATTCAACGTGGAAAGTTCCTCCGGGAAATCCTCGTGAGACATAACCGGAATATCCTGTATCATATATGCTCCCACTTCCATAGCATTCCTGCAGGTTGTCATTAATGGCGAATCCACGGCAATACCCCCTTCTGCAAACGCCGCTATAGACCTTTCAAGATATGAATAGATATCATCCGTTATTGACGTCTTCATATACCCGTTTTCCAGAGGCAATCTTCCAACGAAATAACGGGGTTTTCCTATACTGCCACTTAACGCATCCAAGCTCAATTCGTTTTTGCTGTTTATTTTTATGGAACTAAGCTCGTAAGCATACGGCAGGTCTGAATCTACGGTATTGTCGAGGCTTTTATCGTCAATTGCCTCTTTCTCAGGGTCTTGACCCGGGTTATGGAACACAGCCATCGGAATAACATCTGTTCCGCCAATAATGAACAGGTTATTCGGAGTATCTGATGTGATCCCGGCTTTCATGCTGATGTCTTGCAAAATATCAAGATATGCATTCAAGTCCTGCCGTTCGTTTAATATATAGTCGTATTGCCCTTCTCCAAGATCAAGTAAAGAATAGGATATGCCAAACTCTTGCAACTTGACAATATAGTCGTTCAGAACTTTCCGAATGGCCCCTGACCGGCTGTAAATATCGCCATTGATACGCTCTTTGTCTCCCGCATAATACTTGTAAGCAATCTTCCTGGTGTCCGTAAAAATTATACCCGGTCGTGATAATTTTTTCGAATTGCCGGCTGCTTTTATTTTTATGCCTTTGATGTAATCATCGGAAAATGCATCATATTTGTCAGCATCACCATACGAAACAGCGGAATAATCCTTTTTCGATTTCTTATATGACTGTTTCAGATTGAGCAGATTGCCGATATACCGGTTGAATAAAGACGAATACATTGAATAGAACGCAAGAAAATCGTTCTTATCTATCATCTCTGTATGGTCAGCTTTGTTCCGCACTCTTGCTATTTTGGAAAGCATGCCGGTGAAGTCTGACGCATCTCCTACAACGCGAGAAGTTACAGAGTCATATTTGGCAAACAGTCTCAAAAGGGGGCCATACATCTGCTTCGCTTTCCCCAGGTCAACGGTCTGTCCGGAAACATAAATCTCCTTTTTTTCAACATCTGTCCATGCGTATTTGGGAATTGCGATTCCAGCCTCTTTGCGTATAGCCTGATAAAGAGACATATTAAGCTCTATCTCAAGTGCAGAGGCCAACAAATTGACCAGAGATGCATAATCCAGATCATCATATCCATACAGCGGCACTTTTGAGTCCGCTACATACGTATTCTGATACAATTTTTCAAACGTACCTATTTTAGATCTGGTTGATTCTTCAAGCCTGTCATCCTCAACAAGTTTCTCAATGCCATACCGACAATCCTTTTGTGGCTCGCTCTTATCGGCCGGATAAATTTTCTTGTTGAGAATAGAATCAACGGTCCTCTGGCTTTTGCCAAGAATATTCTCAGTGCGTCTGTTAATGTCGTCCTGTATTTGCGAGATGATATCTTTGTAGTCCATATATCAAATTGCTCCTATAGATTTGAGGTCTTCCAAAGGAACGGCTATATCGTCAAGTGTCAGCAGGTCGTAGTCCGCTTTCCTATCATTAGCCATTCGGGAAGAAGCACGCGACCGAATTGTTTCAAAAAGAGACCTTACCGTTCTTGCGTTAGCAAAACGCTTGTTTCTATTCTTATGTGATTCAATTATTTGCAGGAGTGCAAAAAGACGGGCTCTTGCAGCTTCGGTGATTCGATAATAGTTTTCTTCAGAGAACTTCAAGAATATATGAAGCATATCTTCTGAGTTGTAGTCATCAAAATGGATATCGTTTTTAAAGCGGGAGGCAAAACCAGGATTTGTTTGCTCAAGAAATTCATCCATCTCCTTGTCATAACCTGCGAAAATGACAATGAGCTTATCCCGGTAATTCTCCATCAGCGGGGTAAGTGTATCAATCACTTCTTTGCCCGGGCTGCCATTGCTTCCTTTGGCATTCAAAAGCGAGTATGATTCATCTATAAAAAGAACCCCACCGAGAGATTCCAACGCCGCCAAACGAGCAAACTTCGATGAAAAACCCACCCATCCGGAAGTAATGGATGAAGCATCCATCTCTACGCAACATCCTTTTTCTATAATACCCTCTTCTTTCAGTACGCCCGCAACAATTCTGGCGACTGTGGTCTTTCCTGTTCCCGGGCGTCCTTTAAAAATGCAGTTGAATGGTGATATTATCTGTAAATCAGGATGATTCCTTTTCCTTACTATTTGGACATTATAGTCAATAATATGATTGCGGAGCTGGTTTTTGACCGAATCCATACCCACCAGAGATGATAATTCATTCCAATAGTCCTTTGATGCATCATATTTGTGACGGACTATAGCTGGCCGCATTTTATCAAGCTCACTCAAAAGCGTATTAATCTCATCCCTTACTTCGGGATAGAAATCTGCATCGCCGTACGATAGTGATACTGATCCGAAGTCGCTGTCATACCGTACAGTATGAGCGACATCTTTAAGTGTGGCGCCACAGAAGGGACAGAACTTTAATCCCTCTTGTGGCATCCTGTTGCCACAGTGTCCGCAAAAGGCCATGGATTTTTGTTTATCGTGTTATCGGCAAGTCTCTTATAGTCAGCATGCGAGGATTGGCACTGGTATTGTTCCCGTCATAATGGAGTTTAATCAAAGTAAACGACGATGCATACTCATCAACATTTTTGACGACAATCCGTACTTTTCTTGCAATCCCTCTTTCGATGGGAATGACATTTTTCATTTCCCCATCGGCTTCAAAATGAATCTGATTCCGTTCATAGAAATTGCCTTCATCATCATATATTTTCCTTTCAATCACCCAGAATGCGATACTTTCCCAAGAGCTCAATCCTGTAACGATAAGGTCAATACATACATCGTTACCACGTGAAACGGCCCTCTTGACTTTCATCTCGACTTCTGTTGCGCCACTATCCACCCTAACTTGGGCCCCGGAATAAACAAAACCCGTGATTAGCAGAATAATAGTAACAAATAGATGCTTCATTTGTTTCATCTCTCTTTTTATTAAATTAAACATTGTTGATTGGTAGGTTTCTAAAAACTGTTTAACAAGATATTTTTCGCTTTCGCGTTCCCGGCATCAGCTGCTTTCTGATACCATTTTTCCGCCGCGTTTCTATCCTTTGCTACTCCTTGACCTCTGTGATACATTTCTGCGACAGGGAAATATGCTTTTACGTATCCGGCTTCAGCTAAAGGTTTCAGGTACTGAAAGGCCGTTGACATATTTTGGGGCATACCATTACCATCATAGTAACGCATTCCTAATTCAAATTGTGCTTCCTTGCTACCCGATTCGGCGGAGCGCTTTAATGTAGTTATTGGATCTTCTTTTGGTTGCGCCTGAGTGCTTATCGGCGAGGTATTCTGTGCAGCAGGTGTAGTAGGGCTTACCGAATTGCCTGATAAAGGTTTCTGTACATTACTACTTGTTTTTGAACCGGATGTGCCGGCAGGAGCAACTATGGGTTTATCCCCGGAGGATGTATATGCCGGAGCTTCCATATCGGTGGTTTTTTGACTTTCATGGGGCTTTGCGGATGCCGCCGGGGGACTCTTTTGCTCACTGCCAGATGATTTCTGCCCTTCAGTTTGAACAGCCTGAGGTATAGATTGAATATTACCATCCTTACTGTCTTTTTGGCCCTTTGGCAGAGATAACAATATGGCCACAATCGCTACGACTATAGCAGAGAGTCCGATATACTTTCCAGAAGGGCCACTTCCGCCATTATTATTTACATTTGCAGTACTTGATGAAGCGACAGCCGGCTTGGGCCCCACCTTGCCATCTACCCTGTCACGCAGTGGCTGAGGGATAGGAGCACGGTATGATACGGCTACTTCTACCGGCTGTTCTTCCTTGAAGCCGAATAGGTTCTCCAAATAAAAGTTTACATCTGACGAGTTGCTAAGCTTATGGATTCCCTTGGTCTTTAAGATAAAGGCGATTGTCTTACTCAAAGATTCAAGAAGGTAAGAGCAATTCTTGGCCTTGGAATAAAAAGTCTCAGCCGCTTCAGCATCGTCATTCAAAATAGCCCCTGCTGCCTGTAAAACATATAGGTTATCCTGCGCCTGGGTCTCCCAAACCGCCAATTCCCTTAAGAGTTGTTCTGCCTTTACTCTTTGACCATTTTTCAAATAAGCCAAGTTCGCCCAGAATGTTCGCCAATAGATATCTTGTTCTTGCTCACAGTATTTTTTTATAATAGAAGCAGGAGAAGAACAAACAAGCAGGAGATTATAGTAGAACAATATTTCATCATAATCAGAAGCGGACATAGCCTCCAATTTGGGAAGAGCATCGTTTATCTTGACCTTATTATTTGCAACGGAAGTCTTGATAATACTGAGATTGTCATAATCCAACGCTGTCAATTCATTATATGTTTCTGACGCGTTCTTTCTGATGTAACTCTCGATTTCTTTGCGAGTCTCTGGATTTAATTCCAACTCAAGGGCATATTCGTCAAGTTCCCGCCTGATGGCCGGTGTAATGATTCCATTTCTAATATGCTCTGAGCAGAACCTGCGATAAGTAGCCTTCCTCTCTTTCAAGCTGAGATCGTCCAACGACTTACCATTTATAACGATTGTCGTATTCTTGTTTGATATTGTGTCGTGTGAATCATTCATTACACGACTCACGCTGATTCCATCTCCTTTTACCGCCTTTGAAGTGCTGAGGCCAATATGAGTATCATCAATCAAGGGTTCACCGCACATATAGCAATGACGTCCTTCTTGGTATTTCTTATAAGCCTCGCAATCCGTATTATTGCAATATTTTGCCATAGATTTCAGTTATTCAAGTTTCTTCCCACATTCGGGGCAATATTTCTCTGTCTTTTTCATCCTTGCACCGCAGACAGGGCATTCTGACTCCTCTTGGCGTGAAGGGGCTTTCTGCGAGTAAACAGCGCTTCTGGTAGTAAACTCAAGCGCTTTATCTTGCGTATGGTCTATACGAGCCTGCTGATATCGTGCATCTTCGCGATATTCGGCTTTGTGTTCCTCTGCCTTAGCAACCTGTGCCCCGGCAACCGCTGCTTGAGTATTAGCGATGTTCTTGAGAAAATCCATCATATCCTTTCGCTCTTGATCTTGCTTGGTCACCGCATCCTCATATATCTTGCGGGTTGCGGCAGCTGCTTCCTCTTGTTTTTTTGAACTGAAGGACTTGGCAAATTCGGATTGTGCACCGGCGTCCATTTTATCGATTTTTTCGGCCATAAGTTGCCCCTCGGAATATTCCTTGTGGATATTGGCCATATTTTCCTCGTGGACGAGGTTGTCTTTAATAATAGATCTTTGCTGCTCAATCGCTGCGCGTCTTCTGGCTTCTTCCCTATCAAAATTCGATTGCTCTTGCTCATTCATTTTGGAATCTATGTCAAAAGCCATCTCCAATTTGGTGCGTGTGAAATCGAGGTTTTTGGATAGGCGCTCATCTTCATATTCGTCGTTGTCGCGTCGAATTCCTATGGCTTCATGATTCAACTCTCGACTATCGCGCAGCCTTTGTTTTTCAAGCTCTATTGTGCGAGCATAGATGCTTTCATCAGAGCTTAACTTATCTAAGGCGAGCTGCGTTTGAGCGGAAATTCCCGCGGAATCCAACGCCGTCCGCCTCTGGAGTTGTTCGATTTCTGCATCAGCATTGCGATGGATTTTTTTTAGGGCCAAAGCGGTGGCAAATGAGTCAAATTCATCGTCTGACAACAATTGATCTCGATTGACTGTTCTAAGCCCTTCTTTTAGTTCCTGCTCATTTTTGGCATCAGAAACAATACGTTCATTATTCTCTCTTGCGAGCCTGTTCTGAAACTCATTCGTGCGGTGCAGAAAATCAAGTTCTTTCTCACTGCACCAAAGTTCCTGGGTTAGTTTCCGGAATCTGTCAAACTCCTCGTTGGAACATGAGACGTCAGCGATCCTTACAAAACCAACTCCCGGAGCATATTGCGGAATACTGCCAAGCCTCGCACATATACGATCTTTAGCGGCCTGTGTTATACCGTAGTCATCTATGTCCTCGTTGTAGAGTTCTTCCTGAAGTATATTGCGAACATATACAGATAGATCATTCTGGACATCAATGAACGTGGCACTCTTCTTTTCAAGAAGGTACTGGGAAAGGAACACACTGAAATTTTCAACCGTAAGGAACATTTGGACTCCAATCTGAGCGTCCAAAACACGTGTCCGTATTTTCAGCGGAATAAACGTCTTTTTTCCTTCTGCGGTTTCGACGGAGCCAAAGAAAGCCGGGAAATTAGAATTTCGCTTCAAGTAAACAGAAATAACAGAGTTTGAGTTGAGTCTGCTTATAATTTCTTTCGCAGTCCTTTTTGAGCTGTTGATAGATTCAGGTTCATTGACTTTTGCCCCAAACACAGCTTTGACAACTCCTCTCCAGAATTTTGAGATAGAGCCAGCAACCCCGGAGAACTCTATTTTCTTGTCCATTTCGGCTTTAATCTCCCGGTCATCAACAAAGTTATAGATGCCGGAATTGATTTGGGCCGCTTCTTTCCCATCTATATAAATGAGTGCAGTGACGCCTGGTTGTACAATAATACCAGATACGGTATTGAGATTGATGAAGTCGGCTTCACTAATCTTTCTGGCTATCTCACCAGGTTGAATCTCCCATAAAGCTTTATTATTGACATTTACTGGGTCCTCAGCTTTGTCATTAAGAGCTCTTAAATCCGTTCCACATTCTGTGCAAAACCGGTAATTGTCTGGAACTTGAGTTCCGCATTTCGGGCATTTCATATCAAGCAGTTTTAAAGTGGTCTCAGTTAGCTGCCGGCCCGAAGCTTGTCTATAAAATTATAGAAAGTGCGGGTCACCTCAACTCTTACTTTACAACTTGGCTCTGGACTGCCGCGGAACGAGTAAGAATAGATTATGCTCACACTTTCTGCTATAGCGTGGGCATAAGCCCATTATATAGCCAGTGAGAGCGTTTCACTCTTCCTGTTCCTTGAATTGTCCAGATTCAGTTGTACGGAATCGCTAAACGCTTTCTAATATGTACGCTGCGCTATGCAGCACGGCAAATATAGTGATTTATTTTTATGCAACAAAGGGCCTATTAGACATTTTGGGGGATAAGGGCCGGGGGCGATAAAGTTTTTTCGGAGACCGCCAAACGCCCACATTACCAAAAAAAGAAAACGGAGAAGATTGCTCCTCTCCGTCTTTCGTGCGGCAGGTGAGACTCGAACTCACACAGGCCAACGCCCACTACCCCCTCAAAGTAGCGTGTCTACCATTTCACCACTGCCGCAATCTACTTTGGGACTGCAAAATTAAATATAATTACGAAATTCGCAAAAATATTTTGATATCTTTGCCCAAATTTTTGCCCATGCTGCAATTGGAAGTTCCGGGAGGCGCGGCCGAAGTCCTGCTCCACAGTTGTTGCGCACCATGCTCCGGTGCGGTGGTCGAGTGTCTGCTGGGCTGCGGCATAAGGCCGGTGGTATTTTTCAGCAATTCCAATATAGTGCCCTACGAAGAGTATCTGCTCCGTAAGTCGGAGCTTGAGCGCTACTGCCGCTCTTTGGGCGTGGAAACGGCGGAAGACGAGTATGATCATGCGGAGTGGCTTCGTAATGCGGCACCATCCTCCACGCTCCAGGCGGCCCCGGAGCGGGGCCCGCGATGCCTGCGCTGTTTCAGTTTCCGCCTTCGCAGGGCCGCGGCATTTGCGGCCGGACGCGGAATCCCGGTCCTCACCACCACCCTCGCGTCTTCGCGGTGGAAAAGCCTGGAGCAGGTGGACGAGGCGGGCCGGGCTGCCTGCGAGGGTACCGGCGTGACATGGTGGGGGCAGAACTGGCGCAAGGGCGGGCTGCAACCCCGGAGGGCCGAAATAATACGCGAGCAGAATTTCTACAATCAGAATTGGTGCGGCTGCGAATTTTCCCGCAGGCTTGCGGATGTCGCCGGCTGATGGCCCAAATTTTGCGTATCTTTGCGGCGTGAAAAAATCAGGTCTCATACTGGCCTTCTTAGCCATCGTGTGTGCAGGACTCGGGGCCCAGACCCCGAAAGGCTATCCGATGTACTATCAGGTGGAGGGCAATGACACCACCTTTTACGACACGCTTGATCCTATATGGGTGTTCCCGCGTGGGCGCGGCTTCAAAAAAAACGGGGACTGGCGCAAAGAATACAAGCTGATATACAACTTCAACAAAGTCTACCCATATGCGCTCGTGGGGCGCAAGATGATGGCCCAGGTGGACAGCACGCTGGCTGCCGACGTGTCCAAGCGTTCCCAGCGCAACCAGTATATCAACCAGGTCGAGAGAGAACTGCTCTCGCTGTTCACAAAGGACATAAAACAGATGACGACGACGCAGGGCTTCGTCCTCATGCGTCTGATAGACAGGGAATGCGGGCTAAGCGCCTACGAAATCATCAAGGAGTACGAGAGCGGTTTTGCCGCGAACTTCTGGCAGGTGATTGCGAAACTTTTCTCCCACGACCTCAAGATACGGTACGACCCGAAGGGGCGCGATGCGAAGCTGGAAGAGCTGGTGTCGATATGGGACAGCGGCCAATGGGACCAGTTCTATTATTCCGTCTTTTTCGAGCCTCCGCGGAAAACGGTCATCAAGACGGACCGCCTGCAAAGCGAGGTGAAAGACAAAAACAAGCCGAAAGACGGCGGGGCGCGGAAGCCGAAACGGCAGCGTCAGGGTTGAAATACTTCGAGACTTCCGTTTGCAGAGTCGAACACGGCATGCGGAAGACCTCCTGAAATCCAGTCTTTCAAAACGATGAGCCGGGTCCCGGTGGGCAGCGGCATGTCTACGGCATCGTGGTAATGCCCGAAAATGCAGAAGTCTATGTGCTGGCGCTCCGACTGTTGCAGCGCAAATCTGTAAAGGACCTCGTCCTCTCCCCTGAAATGGTAAGCCCCGTGGCTCTTGCGGTTGTTTTTCGACCAGCCTGCGCCGAGTCGGAATGCAATCCACGGATGCAGGGTGCTGAACAGTTTCTGCAGGGGGCGGCACTTGAAAATCACGTTCAGCAGACGGTATCCCGGACGCGCGCCCCCGAGTCCGTCCCCGTGTCCGAGACAGAATACCCTGCCTCCGAGTTCGAGCACCATGGGCTGCCGGCAGCGCTGCATGCCGAGGCTCTCGAAAAACGAATAGCACCATATATCGTGGTTGCCCGGAAAGAAATACACCTTCACCCCGGCATCCATGAGGGCGATGAACTCTGCGACGACGCGGATGCCCTCGCGGGGCACCACGTCGCGGTATTCGTACCAGAAATCCCAGATGTCCCCGAGAAGATACAGGGCCTCCGCATCCCGCGGGATGCTTTTCAGAAATCCCGTGAAGCGCTGCTCCCGCTCTTTCGGGTCGGCGGAGGCGAGGCCCAGGTGTACGTCGGAGACGAAGTAGCTGAGAGTTCTCATCAGGCCAGGAACAGGAGTACCGCCAGACCGGCAATGGCGCAGTAGAGGCCGAACCATTTAAGTTTGGCGCGGCGCACGAGCGCTACCATGGCCTTGCATGCGAAAAGCCCTGACAAGAATGCCGAGACGAAGCCGAGCAGCAGGGGAGCGATGTCGACTGAAGATGCCCCCAAGTCGCCGCCGACGATGTCGAGGAAACTCTCTCCGAGTATGGGCACGAGCACCATGAGGAATGAGAACTGCGCCATGGACTCCCTTTTCACGCCGCAAATCAGTCCGGTGCTTATCGTGGTGCCGGAGCGGGACAGCCCGGGGATTACGGCCAAAGCCTGCCCGATTCCGGTTGCGAAAGCCTGTCCGAAGCTGATGCCGTTCCGTGCGGGGCTTCCGTTGCCCGCAGGGCCGAGGGCGCCGTTTGCCGTCCCTGATGATTTCCAGTCGGAGAATGCCAGCAGAGCGGCGGTTATTAGCAATGCTGCTCCGACCACGTAGAGAGAGCCGAAAGCCGCTTCCACTGCGTCCTTGAAGAAGACCCCGACGATGAACACCGGAATCATGGATACGCAGAGTTTCGCGACATAGTCAGTCTCGTCGTTGTAGCTGAAGCGGAAAAGCCCGCGGAGCAGCCGCGCGATTTCCTTGCGGAATACGACTATGGTCGCGAGCGCCGTGGCGGCGTGCACCGCCACCTCGAAAACCAGGTCCTCGGAAGGCTCCGTGCCCAGCAAAGCCCTGAATATGGCCAGATGTCCGCTGCTGCTTACGGGAAGAAATTCGGTAAGGCCCTGTACGAGCCCCAGAACTATAGCTTGCAACCAGTCCATGTCAGTCTTTCTGTACTTCGTCCGGGTCGAACTTGCCCATGATGGCAATTATCACCACCACTATCCCCGCGATGATGACGAGGGGCGCCGCCACGATGCGGCGGAAATCGAACATGGCATAATTGAACACATTGGGGTCGGAACTGCCGCCCCCGGTCATGAGTACATATCCGGCGGCCATGGTGAGCACGCCGGCGAGCAGGACTTTTATACCCTTGCGGGTCATGGCCATTTTTTTCATAATCAATAGTAAAGTTGGTCTTTGTCGAGGGATGTCAGTTTGTTAACGACGAAATACGTGCTCACGACGCAAATCAGCACGCCGCAGAGCAGCACCGTGCCGGCCACTATGGCGAGGGACTCCGGCCCTATCACGTCTGCGAGCTGGGGGAAAGAACGCCTTACCAGCACCAGCACGCCGGCGAGCAGCAGCAGGGCGAGCACCGAAGAAAGCAGCCCCTGCACCACCGCGCCCCTCATGAAGGGCTTGCGTATGAATGCCCTGGTGGCCCCCACGAGCTGCATCGTGTGCACGGTGAAGCGGCGGGAAAAGACATTAAGCCTCACAGTGTTGTTTATCAATACGAAAGAGATGAACAGCATCAGGGCGATGAATATGCCCAGCACCAGCGATATCTTGGCCAGGTTGCTTGTCAGCGCTTCCACGAGCGACTGCTGGTATTCCACCTCCTCGACAGTCGGCGACGCTGCAAGGGCGCGGCGCACGAAGGCAACGCTGTCCGGCGAAACGTAGTCTGCCTGCAGCGTGATTTCCACGGACACCGGCACCGGCGACTCGGCGAACACCGAAAGAAAATCTTCCCCCAGCATTTTCTGCAGATCTGCGGTGCCTTCCTCCCGGCTCACTATCCGGGCGGCCTTTATGAACGGCAGCGTCTCCACGGACTTGCGGTATGCTTCCGCCTCGCTGTCTCCGGCCTCCGGCCTGAGTATGACGGAGAGCTGAAGATTTTCCTTGAAGTAGTCGGAGACTGTGCGCGCATTGACTATGAGCAGCGCCGCGATGCCTGTAAGCAGCAGCACCATGCTTATGCTTATTATGCTCGAAGCGTAGGCGTTGCGCAGCCTCCGGCGGATTATTCTGTTTTCTTCTTTCGACATAGCATCCCAAATAGACTTCAAATATAATGAATTATCAATATTTCAAAAAAAATTCTTACCTTTGTACCTAATGGCACAAGATGTTAAAAGAGTCCTGTTCGTCAACTCCGAGATGTCACCGTATCTCCCGGAGTCCCAAATCGCAAACATAGCCAGGCATCTGCCCCACGGCATACAGGAGCGCAAGAGGGAAATTCGTTCGTTCATGCCCCGCTACGGCTTCATCAACGAACGCAAGAATCAGCTGCATGAGGTCATACGGCTTTCCGGGATGAACATCATCATCTCGGACGTGGACCATCCCCTCATCATCAAGGTGGCATCCATTTCCGCTGCCCGCCTGCAGGTGTACTTCATCGACAATGAAGATTATTTCCGCCGCAAGTTCACTTTCGCCGACGAGGAGGGCAACTTTTTCGAGGACAACGACGAGCGCGCCATTTTCTTTGCAAGGGGAGTGCTTGAGACGGCAAAGAAGCTCCGCTGGGCCCCGGATATCATCCACTGTCAGGGATGGATTTCCCATCTCGTGCCGGCCTACCTCAAAAAGGCATACAAGGACGACCCCATCTTCTCGGCCAGCAAGATAGTCCTTTCCCTCTATGACGATGTGCCCGAGGCAGGCTTCCGGAGCGGATTCCCGGAGAAGGCGGCCTTCGGCGGACTGGACGCCTCCGACCTCTCCTTCCTTGAGGCCGCGGATGGCATAAATCTTGCAAAAACCGCCATCCAGTACGCTGACGGCGTGATTCTCGGCTCCCCGGACACCAATCCGGTACTGCTGGACTATTGCGCGTCCCGCGAACTCCCTGTGCTGCCTTATGACGAGGCCGCCATAGGAGACGGGAGCTACATCGACGCGTACAATGCTTTTTACGACACGATTTGAAATGAAATTTTCCTTTCATGCCATGGCTGCGGCCATGCTGTGCTGCATATCCTGTGTAGAAATCGATCCGGGGCTCGGCGGCAGCCTCATCCCGGTAGACCAGACATATACCATACATCCGGTAGAAGCCGAACTTCCGTACGGCTCCGTCAGCATGCAGCTGACCGATTCGCTTTCCGGATATTCCCAGACCCGCATCACCATAGGCGCTATCAGGGACGGACGCTTCGGCCTCACCAGGCGCAGCTGCGCCCTCACTCTCGTGCCGGTGGTGGACTCACTCGACTTCGGCAACCTCGCGGCCGCCAAGATACAGCGTTTCCACTTCGCGGCAGCTTTCGACACCCTGTCCGTGTCCAAGGAAGACCAGCGCTACATACTCCAGGGCCTAAAAGTGCATGAGCTTGCCGCTCCGATAAATCCGTCCCGCGACTACGACTGCAACGGCAACACGGTGCAGGTCGACTACGGCAAGTCCGTGGTGAAAGGCAGCCCGGTGCTGACGGGGCGGGATTCGCTGTCTTTCGACTTCACGGAGGAATATGCCGGCAAGTTCCTGCAACTTAAGCAGTCCGACCTCGTGGACTTCGAGACGTACACGAAAAAAATCCCCGGAATACACATAACTACCAATGACCCTCCGGGACTGGGCGGCCGCATCAACATGTTCGAGGTGCAGACAGGCTACAACAGCTCCCTCGGGTATGTCACGGGCAACTATGCCATGCTCAACGTGCTGTGCGACTACGACTACGACGGGGTCGCCGAGACGGATACGGCGTTTTTCTTCGCATACGGTCTTACCGAGTTCGTGAAGCTCGACTCCCTTTTCGGCACCACCAGCCGGGGCAATTATCCTGAATATGGACTGAACCTCACGTACCACGAGACGCAGTCGCTTGCCGGGGACGCCGGCGAGGAGGTGATGATAGAGGGCGGCGGTGGCCTGAAACCGGTTGTTTCCGCGCTCGGACTGAAACACCTTGCGGAGGAGCTTATCGCGGCCGAGGGAGGGGATCCCGCGTCAGCCGTAATCAACAAGGCCACCATAGTGCTGCCTTTCCGTTTCCCCAACGACTACCGTGACATGGACAAATATCCCGTCATCCTGTCCCCGACTTGCCGGATACGCCAGAACGACTCCACGGTGGTGTTTGCCGGACTGACAGACTCGAGCTCTTCGGATGAGAACCAGGGAGACATCAACCGGAGCACCCTGTGCTATTCCCCGGACATCACATACCACCTGCAGGAGATACTCAAGATTCGGGAGACTCCCGTTGCGGGAGAGTCCGAAAGCGACAAGGTGCGCCGCAGGATGCTGCTCGGCGGCGAATACGATATATGGTTCATCATCACCGCCATCGAGCAGGTGGAGAACGGAGGCTCGACGAACAGCTCGATGAATGACTACTATCAGATGCTTGCATACCAGCAGTACTACAACAGCATGTACGGCGGCTATGGATATGGCGGTTACGGCTACGGATACGGCGGCTATGGTTATGGCTACGACCCGTATTCCAATTATTACAGCTATCTGATGATGGCCAGCATGTACAGCTCTTCCGGCTCGTCCACATCTTCCGTGGCCCGATTGGACAAGGACCGCTTCTATTCTGCGACCCTGTACGGCCCCGGACATCCGGACCCTTCGCTCCGGCCCCGCCTCGAGCTGACATTCTCACTTGCAAATTCGGAAAAGTAGCGACGCTTTGGTCCTCTTCCCATATACGCCGGATACGCCTCGCGTTTCCGGCGTTTTTCGTGCTGCTGCGGCCTTTGCGGATACGGCGTTCGGCCCGTGTCGAAAATGTAGCGAAAAAATATCGGGCACATGTCGTAAGTTTCGCAGGAAGCTGGAGTTAAGAATAAAATTGTTTGTCGAAAATGTTTAAAAAATCTTTGCGAAGGGCTTGCTATTTGCAGAATTTTCACTAAATTTGCAGTCCCAAAATTTGGCTCATTGTACGTTAATTCGTTGAGTATCAGATATTTGGGTTTTGTGAATATATATTTTTAAAGTAATACTACAATGTTACAACCTAAGAGAACTAAATTTAGAAGGGAACAGAAGAACCGTATGAAGGGCAATTCCCAGCGCGGCAACCAGCTCGCTTTCGGCTCTTTCGGTATCAAGACCCTTGAAAATTGTTGGCTTACTGCGCAGCAGATAGAGGCTGCCCGCCAGGCTATTTCTCGTAGAATGAACCGTGAAGGTCAGATCTGGATCAGGGTGTTCCCCGTGAAGCCGATCACCAAGAAGCCTCTCGATACCCGTATGGGTAAAGGTAAGGGCGATCCCTATGCCTTTGTCGCTCCCATCACTCCCGGCCGTATCATCTTCGAGGCGGAAGGCGTTTCTCTCGAAACCGCCAAGGAGGCCATGCGTCTCGGCGCCAACAAGCTCCCCGTTGCGACGAAATTCGTGGTTCGCAGGGACTATGTAGAATAATTTAATGGAGAAAAGAAAATGAAAGCAGTTGAAGCACGCGAAATGTCTGTAGCAGACCTGCGCGAACGAATCGCAATCGAGAAAAGCAATCTCGACACAATGAAGATCAATCACGCTATTTCTCCATTGGAGGATACATCCAAATTCAAGAAGACCAGAAAGGATATAGCTCTTATGATCACTATCCTCGCTGAAAAAGAAAAACAGAACTAAATCAGAGCTTTATGGAAAGAAATCTTCGTAAGGAAAGAGTAGGAACGGTGGTCAGCAGCAAAATGGACAAGACCATAGTCGTGGCTGTTGAGCGCAAGGAAAAACATCCTCTCTACGGCAAGTTTGTCAAGAAGACCACCAAGTTCGTTGCACAGGATGACAAGAATGAGTGCGGAGAGGGCGATACCGTCCGCATTATGGAGACCCGTCCTCTGAGCAAGACCAAGAACTGGAGATTAGTTGAAATAGTAGAAAAAGCCAAGTAGTTATGATACAGCAGGAAACACGTTTACAGGTGGCCGACAACAGCGGGGCGAAGGAAGTCCTTTGCATCCGTGTGCTTGGCGGAACCAACCACCGTTATGCTACTGTCGGTGACAAGATAGTCGTCACCGTTAAGAGCGCCATTCCCGGCTCGGATGCCAAGAAAGGCACCGTATCCAGGGCCGTCGTCGTGCGCACCAAAAAGGAAGTGCGCCGTCCGGACGGTTCATACATCCGTTTCGACGACAATGCCTGCGTTCTCCTGAACAACGCCGGCGAGCTCCGCGGAACCCGCATCTTCGGCCCCGTGGCCAGAGAGCTCCGCGAGAACTATATGAAAATCGTTTCACTGGCACCGGAGGTCCTTTAATTTATATTTATTATGAACAGAATTAAGAAAGGCGACACCGTGTATGTAAATGCCGGTAACGATAAAGGAAAGACTGGCAAGGTTCTCTCTGTCGATCCCGCCAAGCAGCGCGTCATCGTGGAGGGCGTAAACGTAGTCAGCAGGCACACAAAGCCCAATGCAAAGCAGCCTCAGGGCGGCATCATCAAGCAGGAGGCTCCCATTCACGTCTCCAATCTCAACCTCATCGATCCCAAGAGCGGCAAGCCGACTCGCGTGGGTTTCAGGGTAGAGGGCGACAAGAAAGTCCGTTATGCTAAAAAATCCGGAGAGGAGATCAAGTAATTATGGCAAAGAAAGCAAAAGAAGTCGAGGTCCAGGCCTTGCCTGCAGGATATGTTCCTGCCCTCAAGAAAGTTTATAAGGAGGAAATAGTGGACAAACTGATGAAGCAGTTTGGCTACACCACGGTGATGCAGGTTCCCAAACTTGTCAAGATTACTCTCAACGAGGGTGTCGGACAGGGCACCCAGGATCGCAAGCTCGTCGAAGAGGCTGCGGAGGAACTCTCCCTCATCACCGGCCAGAAGGCCCTCATCACCAATTCCAAGAAGGACGTTTCCAATTTCAAGCTCCGTAAAGGCATGTCCATCGGAACCAAGGTTACCCTTCGCGATGTCAAGATGTATGAATTCCTTGAGAAGCTCATCCGTGTTGCGCTTCCCCGTATCCGCGACTTCAACGGTATCGCTGAAAAGATGGACGGACAGGGCAACTACACCCTTGGACTCAAGGAGCAGATTATTTTCCCCGAGGTCGATATCGACAAGAATCCCCGCATTCACGGTCTCGAGGTTACTTTCGTGACGACGGCCCGCACCGATGAGGAGTGCCACGCTCTCCTCGCCGCATTCGGTCTGCCTTTCAAGAAACATAACAAATAAGATACTATGGCAAAAGAATCGATGAAAGCCCGCGAAGTAAAGCGCGCAAAACTGGTTGCTAAGTACGCAGAAAAGAGAAAGGCACTCAAGGAGGCCGGTGACTGGGTAGCTCTCGACAAGCTCCCCAAGAACTCCTCCCCCGTCCGTCTCCACAACCGTTGCTCTCTCACCGGCCGTCCCAAGGGCTATATGAGGGCATTCGGCCTGAGCCGCATTCAGTTCCGTGAGATGGCCAGCAACGGCCTCATCCCGGGCGTCAAGAAGGCAAGTTGGTAAAAAATTAAAAATTAACGATATGACTGATCCTATTGCAGATTACCTCACCAGGGTTCGCAACGCCTATCTGGCCGGCAACAAGGTCGTGGAGATTCCTTCTTCCAAGATGAAGGTCGCCATCACCAGAATCCTTTGTGAGAAGGGCTATATCCTCAGCTACAAGGTGGTTGACGGTACCCCTTACAATACAATCAAAATAGCTCTCAAGTACCATCCTCAGACCAAGACCCCCGCAATCAAGAAGATTGAGCGCGTTTCGAGCCCCGGTCTGCGCCGGTACACCGATGTGGAGAACATGCCCCGCGTTCTCAACGGACTCGGCATCGCCATCCTCTCCACCTCCAAGGGCATAGTCACCGACAAGGAGGCAAAGGAACTCGGAGTCGGCGGCGAAGTTATTTGCTACGTATATTAATCAACAAAACAGAACATTGAAATGTCACGAATTGGTAAATTGCCTGTAAGCCTTCCGTCCGGGGTCAGCGTCGAGCTGCTCGACGGCAACGTGTTGAAGGTTAAAGGACCTCTTGGTGAGATGTCGCAGAAAGTAGATCCCGACATCAAAATGACCATTGAGGACAATCAGATCAAATTCGAACGCCCGACAGACCAGCCCCGCCACCGTTCGATGCACGGACTCTACCGTGCTCTGGTGCACAACATGGTAGTCGGTGTGTCCGAAGGTTTCACTACTCAGCAGGAACTGGTCGGCGTCGGCTACCGTGTGGCCGTCCAGGGTCAGCTTCTCACCTTCTCTCTCGGATATTCTCACGAAATCCAGCTCATGCTGCCCAGTGAGGTGAAGGCCGAGCTGCCCGATGTGAAGAAGGGCGAGAATCCCCGTCTGGTGCTGAAGAGCTGCGACAAGCAGCTTGTCGGCCAGGTGGCAGCCAAAGTGCGTTCTCTCCGCAAACCGGAGCCGTATAAGGGCAAGGGTATCAAGTTCGTTGGTGAGCAGCTTCGTCGCAAGGCGGGCAAGACTGCATCCGCAAAATAATAGGAGGATAGAATTATGGCACTCAATAAGATTCAAAGAAGAAGAAGAATCCACTTCCGCATACGCAAGCATGTCAACGGTACTGCCGAGCGTCCCCGCATGGTCGTGTTCCGCAGCAACAAGCAGATTTACGTGCAGGTCGTGGATGATCTCCAGGGAAAGACGCTCGTCGCCGCCGCGTCCAACGACAAGGAGCTCGCGGCTCAGTGCAAGGGCAAATCCGGCATCGAGGCTGCCGCTCTCGTGGGAAAGGCCGTTGCTGAGCGTGCACTTGCCAAGGGTATCACCACCATCTCGTTCGACCGTGGCGGATATCTTTTCCACGGCAGGGTTAAAAGTTTGGCAGACGCTGCCCGTGAAGGCGGTCTCATTTTCTAATCGGAAAGACTATGGCAAATACAAATGTTAAAAGAGTAAAGACATCTGACCTTGAACTGAAGGACAGACTGGTCGCCATCCAGAGGGTTACCAAGGTGACCAAGGGTGGACGTCACTTCCGCTTCGCGGCCATCGTCGTCGTCGGCGACGAGAACGGTGTCGTAGGTTATGGTCTCGGAAAGGCCAATGAGGTCACCGCCGCCATCGCGAAGGGCGTCGAGGATGCCAAGAAGAATCTCGTGAAGATTCCTGTAATCAATACTACCATACCTCACGAGCAGGAAGCCAAGTTCGGCGGCTCCCGCGTGTTCATGAAACCCGCGGCTCCCGGTACTGGTGTGAAGGCCGGCGGCGCCATGCGTGCCGTGTTCGAGTCTGCCGGTATTCAGAACGTCCTTGCCAAGTCCAAGGGTTCATCCAACCCTCACAACCTCGTGAAGGCTACCGTTACGGCCCTTACCCAGATGAGGGATGCATACACCGTAGCCGGTCTGCGCGGCATCCCCATGAGCAAAGTTTTCAACGGATAGGAGGACACGAATATGGCAAAGCTCAGAATTACACAGATTATAAGCAGCAACGGCGAGACCAAGAGGCAGAAGGACAATCTTCGCTGCCTCGGCATTCGCCGCATGCACCAGACAGTAGAGGTGGAGCAGAATCCCGTGAGCATGGGACAGCTTGCAAAAGTCGCCCACCTCGTAAAGTATGAAGTTATCGACTAAGGAGGACCGTGATTATGAAACTTGAAAATCTCGCACCTGCAGCAGGTGCAACCAAAACAAGCAAAAGAGTGGGTCGCGGTCAGGGTTCCGGCAAGGGCGGCACTGCCACCCGCGGTACCAAGGGAGCTCAGGCCCGTGCCGGTTATGAGCACAAGATCGGCTTTGAAGGCGGTCAGATGCCTATACAGCGCCGTCTGCCCAAGTTCGGCTTCAAGAACCCCACCCGTGTCGAGTACAAGGCTGTCAACGTATCAGAGGTGGAGGCTCTCGCCGCCCGTCTCGGCGTTGCGGAGCTCGGCATCGAGGACTTCAAGGCTGCCGGCCTGGCGGGAAAGAACGAGCTGGTGAAAATCCTCGGCAACGGGGAGATTTCCGCCGCCGTTACCGTCACTGCGGACGCATTCTCCAAGTCAGCTGTTTCAAAACTCGAGGCTGCCGGTGGAAAGGCAGTCGTAACTGAATAAAAACGATGAAGAGGTTGATTGATACAATCAAAAACATCTTCAAGATCGAAGAACTCCGGAAGAGGATCGTTTACACCTGCCTGCTTGTCCTCGTGTACAGGCTCGGGTGTTTCGTGGTCCTCCCCGGCATCGATCCTTCGATGCTGGCACGCTTCCAGCAGAGCACTTCAGAGGGTCTCGTGGGCCTTCTGAACATGTTCTCCGGAGGCGCTTTCGGTAATGCTTCCATCTTTGCGCTGGGTGTGATGCCGTACATTTCGGCATCCATCGTCATCCAGCTCCTCGGTGTTTTTGTACCACAGTTCCGCAAACTCCAGATGGAGGGAGAAAGCGGGCGCAAGAAGATGAACCAGATGACTCGCTGGCTTACCATCCTGATCATCTGCATCCAGGGTCCTGCCTACATGGCCGCCCTCCACAGCCAGATTCCCGGTCCGGCCTTCGTGGCCGTGCAGCAGCTCGGCTGGAGCAACTTCGTCTTCAATATCGTATCCACGCTCATCCTGATGTCCGGCTCACTGTTCGTGATGTGGCTCGGCGAGCGTATCACGGACCGCGGCATCGGCAACGGTATATCTCTCATCATCATGATTGGTATCGTGGCCCGTCTGCCTTATGCGCTTGTCGCTGAAATCGGCGCCAAATTTGCGGCCACGAACGGAGGCCCGCTCCTCCTCATCGTGGAGGCGGTCATCTGGGTGTTCGTCATCATGGCGGCCATCGCCCTCGTGCAGGCCGTGCGCAGAGTGCCCGTGCAGTATGCCAAGAGGATTGTGGGCAATCGTCAGTTCGGCGGTGTTCGTCAGTACATACCACTGAAGATCAATGCCGCCGGCGTCATGCCCATCATCTTCGCCCAGGCCCTGATGCTCTTCCCTCTGATTTTCTCCCGTTGGGATGCTACCAGAGGACTTGCGGCAACGCTCGGAAACTATACCGGCTTCTGGTATAACCTCATCTTCTTCCTGCTTGTTGTGGTTTTCACCTATTTCTACACGGCAGTCACCGTGAATCCGAAGAGCATGTCCGAGGATTTGAAGAAAAACGGCGGCTTCGTGCCTGGCGTGAAACCCGGCCGGATGACTATGGAGTTCCTGGATTCGGTGATGTCGAAAGTGACCCTTCCGGGTGCCATTTTCCTCGGCATCATCGCCATCCTCCCTGCACTCGCTATCATAATGGGCGTCAACAACTCTTTCGGAAGCTTCTTCGGCGGCACCTCGCTGCTGATTATGGTGGGCGTCGTTCTGGATACGCTCCAGCAGGTCGACAGTTATCTGCTGATGCGCCATTATGACGGCCTCATGAAGACAGGACGCCTGAGCGGACGTTCAGGAATGTAATTCTCGGATAAATCTCAAGGCAGATGGTAAGGCCCAAAACAGAAGAGGAAATCGGAATCCTGCGCGAGAACGCGATAATCGTCTCCAAGACACTCGCGGAGGTCGGCAGGCATATAGCCCCCGGTGTAACCACCAGGGAGCTGGATGTCGTCGCCGAAGATTTCATCCGTTCCCAGGGTGCGGTTCCCGGTTTCCTCGGCTATGAGGGCTTTCCCGCCACGCTTTGCACTTCGGTCAATGATGTCGTCGTACACGGATTCCCGTCCGACTACGTCCTCAAGGACGGCGATGTGGTGTCCATAGATTGCGGTACGGTGTACAAGGGCTATTATGGCGATTCGGCATACACGTTTCCCGTGGGAGACGTGGATGCGGCCACCAGAAAGCTCCTCGATGCGACCAAGGCGTCTCTGTACAAGGGGATTGAAGCGGCAGTGGCGGGCAACAGAACCGGCGATATCGGATACGCGGTACAATCGTACGTAGAAGCGGCTGGCTTTTCGGTCGTTCGAGAACTGGAAGGCCACGGGCTCGGGCGCGATATGCACGAGCAGCCGGGGGTGCCCAATTACGGGCGCCGCGGCAAGGGGACGCATCTTGTGGACGGAATGGTAATATGTATCGAACCCATGATCAATGCAGGCGGGAAAAGTGTGTACCTCGCCAGCAACGGCTGGGCGGTGCACACTTCGGACCGCAGGAAATCGGCCCACTACGAACTCACGGTTGTTGTCCGTAAAGGCAAGGCTGAACAGCTGTCTACCTTCGATTTTATAGAGAAAGATCCTACGATCAATTTTTAAGTGTTAAGTTTTAATGTCTAAACAAGTAGCAATAGAACAAGATGGAAAGGTCATAGAGACCCTTCCGAACGCGATGTTCAAAGTCGAGCTTGAGAACGGTCACGTCCTGCTCTGCAATATTTCGGGCAAGATGCGTATGAACTTTATCCATATCCTTCTGGGCGACAGGGTAAGAGTTGAAATTTCACCTTATGATTTGACAAAAGGCAGGATATCTTTCAGATACAAATAAAAAATTCGCGATATGAAAGTCAAAACATCCATCAAAAAGCGCAGCGAGGATTGCAAGATTGTCCGCCGCAAGGGCCGTCTTTACGTAATCTGCAAGAAGAACCCCAAGTTCAAGATGCGTCAGGGATAATAATCAGTAACAAATTAAGTAAAGTATAATTATGGCACGTATAGCCGGTGTTGATTTACCTAACAACAAGCAAGGAGAGATAGGCCTGACCTATATCTTCGGTATCGGCCGCAGCTCCGCCAGGAAGATTCTTGACAAGTGCGGCATCGATAGAACTATCAAAGTCGGTGACTGGAATGACGAGCAGATAGCAAAGATTCGTACCGAAATCAATGAGGAGTACAAGATCGAGGGAGAGCTCCGCTCTTCCGTCCAGATGGACATCAAGCGCCTCATGGATATCGGCTGCTACCGCGGAATCCGTCACAGGGCCGGACTCCCTGTCCGCGGACAGAGCACCAAGAACAACGCCCGCACCAGGAAGGGCAAGAAGAAGACCGTTGCCAACAAGAAGAAGGCGACCAAGTAAACAGATGAATTATGGCAAAGAAAACTACAACATCCAAAAGAGTTGTCAAGGTTGAAGCTTATGGCGAGGCCCATATTTCATCAACCTTCAACAACGTCATCGTTTCCCTTACCAACGCCCAGGGCCAGGTCATCAGCTGGGGTTCTGCCGGCAAGTGCGGTTTCAGGGGCTCCAAGAAGAATACTCCCTATGCCGCCCAGATGGCAGCCGAAGATGCGGCCAAGACTGCATACGATGCCGGTCTGCGCAGGGTAAAATGCTACGTGAAGGGTCCCGGTTCCGGACGCGAGTCCGCAGTCCGCACCATCAACAATGCAGGCATCATCGTGACGGAGATTATAGATGTCACGCCCATGCCTCACAACGGATGCAGACCGAAAGGCCGTCGTAAAGTTTAATTTTTAAAGCAGAATTACCATGGCAAGATATACAGGTCCCAGCACCAAGATAGCCCGTAAGTTCGGCGAACCCATTTTCGGCGCCGACAAGTATTTCGAGAAACGCAGCTTCCCTCCGGGACAGCATGGTCTCGCCTCCAAGCGCAAGAAGCAGAAGGAGTACGGCACCCAGCTCAAGGAGAAGCAGAAAGTCAAGTATATGTACGGTGTGCTCGAGCGCCAGTTCCGCAACACCTACGACAAGGCCGCCAGGATGTCCGGACAGAAAGGTGAGAACCTCATCCTCCTGCTCGAATCCCGTCTTGACAATGTGGTGTACCGTCTGGGCATAGCCCCCACGCGCGCAGCTGCCCGTCAGCTCGTTTCCCACCATCACATCACTCTGAACGGAGATATATGCAGCATCCCTTCCGCACAGGTGAAACCCGGCGACAGCGTTGCTGTCAGGGAGCGCTCCAAGAGCCTTGAGGTCATCCAGGCAAGCGTGGCTTCCACCACTCGCTACTCCTGGCTCGAGTTCGACAACAAGACTCTCGTGGGCAAGTTCCTCAACCTGCCGACCCGTACGGAAATCCCTGAGAACATCAACGAGCAGCTGATCGTCGACCTCTACTCCAAGTAACAGTTAACACCAGAACTAATATGGCAATCTTAGCATTTCAGAAACCTGACAAGGTGATCGTGCTCGAAAGCTCCGAAACCGTGGGCCGCTTCGAATTCCGCCCTCTTGAGCCGGGATACGGACAGACCATCGGCAACGCGCTTCGCCGCATTCTTCTCGCCTCCCTGGAGGGTTTTGCTATTTCCCGGATCAAGATTGTCGGTGTCGACCAGGAGTTCCAGACCATCCCCGGAGTCATCGAGGGGATGCAGGATATAATTCTCAACCTCAAGCAGGTGAGATTCCGCAGAATGGTCGATTCCGTCGATTCCGAGACCGTCAACATTACCGTCAGCGGCAAGCAGGAGTTTACCGCTGAAGATATCTCGAAAGGATTGTCCTCTTTCAAGGTGTTGAACCTGGAGCAGCATATCTGTTCTCTCGAACCGTCCGTAAAACTCGAAATCACCCTCACCATCACCAAGGGACGCGGCTTCGTGCCCGCCGAGGAGAGCCGTGACGAGAATACCCCCATAGGGACCATCCCCGTGGACGCCATCTACACTCCGGTCCGCAAGGTCAACTGGAACGTGGACAACTGGCGTGTCGAGCAGAAGACGGACTACGAGAAACTCACCCTCGAAGTCGTCACAGACGGCTCCATAAGCCCTGATGACGCCCTTCAGGAAGCTGCCAACATTTTGATTTACCATTTCAGACTTTTCACGGATGACAAGAAAGTGGCTCTCGAGAGCGCTGTCGAGGAGTCCGGCAGCGAACTTGACGAAGAGTCTCTCCGGACAAGGCATCTGCTGATGTCCAAACTTGCAGACGTAGGCTTGTCCGTCCGCGCTTTCAACTGCCTCAAGGCGGCTGAGATAGAGACTTTTGCCGATCTTGTGTCCTACACCAAGCCCGAACTCATGAAGTTCCGCAACTTCGGTCGCAAGAGCCTCCATGAGATAGAGCAGCTGGCGGAAAAGATGAAACTGGAGTTTGGAATGGATGTTACCAAGTACAATATCGAACCCAAGAAAAAAATTGAACAACAGTAGAGATGAGACACAATAAATCTATCAATCATCTGGGGCGTCAGAGCGGTCACCGCAAGGCTATGCTCGCCAACATGGCATCCTCCCTGATCAAGCACAAGCGCATCAACACCACCGTGGCCAAGGCCAAGGCTCTCAGGAGTTATGTTGAACCTCTTGTCACCAAGTCCAAGGAGGATACCACCCACTCACGCCGCGTCGTGTTCAGCTATCTCAAGGACAAGGTTGCGGTCACGGAGCTGTTCCGCAACATCGCTCCGAAGGTGGGCAACCGCCCCGGAGGCTATACCCGTGTCCTGCACACCGGTTTCCGAGCCGGAGATGCGGCCGAGATGGCGCTCATAGAGTTCGTGGACTTCAATGAGGCGGCTCTCGCTACGGCGCCGAAGGCAGAAAAGAAGGCGACCCGCCGCAGTCGGGCGAAAAAGCAGGATGAAGCTCCTGCCGCAGCCCCTGCACAGGAGACGAAGGCCGAATAATTCAGAACACAAGATAAAGCCCCGACAATAGCCGGGGCTTTGTTTTTTGTTACTTTTTGCTTATTTTTAGCGAAGTAATTTTAAACCTTAATTTTTTTATGAATCCTCTATTCTACGCAGTCCCCTGCGCATCGGTAATAGCGCTGCTGTTCGCTTTCATCTTCTACCGGCAGATGAAGGTTCAGGACGAAGGGACTCCCACTATGAAACAGATTGCCCAGTATGTCCGCGAAGGGGCCATGGCCTACCTTCGCCAGCAGTATAAGGTGGTAATCATCGTATTTATCGTCATGGCGATATTCTTCGCCGTACTCGCCTATGTGTTCCATGTGCAGAATCCGTGGGTGCCGTTCGCATTCCTTACCGGAGGTCTGTTCAGCGGACTTGCAGGCTTCATAGGGATGAAGACCGCGACCTTCGCGTCCGGCAGGACTGCCAATGCCGCCCGCCGTTCGCTCAACGCGGGTCTCAAGGTGGCCTTCCGTTCCGGAGCCGTCATGGGACTTACGGTCGTCGGCCTCGGATTGCTCGATATAGCACTGTGGTACATCATACTCAACGCCTTCGTGTCCGAAGCCACTGAGGCGCAGAAACTTGTGGTCATAACCACCACCATGCTCACCTTCGGCATGGGTGCGTCCACCCAGGCCCTCTTCGCCCGTGTGGGCGGCGGCATCTATACCAAGGCCGCCGACGTGGGTGCCGATATAGTGGGCAAGGTCGAGAGCGACCTGCCCGAAGACGACCCCCGCAATCCTGCGACCATCGCCGACAACGTGGGCGACAACGTGGGTGATGTCGCCGGTATGGGCGCCGATCTCTACGAAAGCTACTGCGGCTCCATACTGTCCACCATGGCCCTCGGCGCATCCGCATTCTATGCCGTGGGTCCTGAAATGCAGACCAGGG
The DNA here is from genome assembly GCA_022508605.1 of Bacteroidales bacterium. Taxonomy (GTDB): domain Bacteria; phylum Bacteroidota; class Bacteroidia; order Bacteroidales; family UBA932; genus Cryptobacteroides. The sequence goes on from JAFLUX010000005.1 coordinate 27,420, forward strand.
CCATTATCGCCCCCATGCTCATTGCGGCCGTGGGCGTGGTGCTCTCCGTTCTCAGCATATTCACCGTGCGCACCAAGGAAGGCGCCGGCATGGCCCAGCTGCTCAAGAGCATGAGTTTCGGAACCAATCTGGCCGCGGCTCTCAGCGGACTGGCCACTTTCGGCATCCTGGCCCTCGTGTTCGGCACCGGAAACAATGACTGGTGGCATTTCTCCTGCTCCGTGATTTCCGGACTCATCGCCGGCGTGGTCATAGGCAAGGCTACCGAGTACTATACTTCGCATTCTTACAAGCCCACGCAGAAACTTGCGGAGGCATCCAAGACAGGCCCTGCGACCGTCATCATCAACGGTGTCGGTCTCGGTATGATTTCTACTGCGGTTCCCGTCATCGCGATAGTCTGTGCAATCGTGCTCGCATATCTCTTTGCGATAGGATTCGACGTGCAGAACATGATGACGGCCGCATGCCTTTCCAAGGGCCTCTACGGCGTGGCCATTGCCGCAGTCGGCATGCTCTCCACCCTCGGAATCACGCTTGCGACCGATGCCTACGGCCCGATAGCCGACAATGCCGGCGGCAATGCGCAGATGTCCGAACTCGAACCTGAGGTGCGCGAGCGTACCGATGTCCTCGATGCACTCGGCAACACTACTGCCGCCACCGGCAAGGGATTCGCAATCGGTTCGGCAGCCCTCACCGCCCTCGCCCTGCTCGCTTCCTATATCGAGGAAATCAAGATTGCCATGGAGCGTGCCGGCGACTATGTGGCGGGCGTTTCCGGCCAGGTCAAGGCTGCTGAGGCCAGCATACTCGACATACTCAACAACTTCAATGTGTCCCTGATGAACCCTACTGTTCTCGCAGGTGTGTTCGTCGGCTCCATGATGGCTTTCCTGTTCTGCGGTCTCACCATGAATGCCGTGGGACGTGCCGCGTCCAAGATGGTCGTGGAGGTGCGCCGCCAGTTCCGTGAAATCAAGGGCATCCTTACCGGCGAGGGAACTCCCGACTACAAGCGCTGCGTGGAAATCTCCACCAAGGCGGCACAGCATGAGATGCTCGGTCCCGCACTGCTTGCCATCATCGTACCCGTGGTCGTCGGCTGCGTCCTCGGCGTTGCTGGCGTTCTCGGCCTGCTTATCGGCGGACTCGGCGCGGGCTTCGTCCTGGCCGTGTTCATGTCCAACTCCGGAGGAGCATGGGACAATGCCAAGAAGTATGTCGAGGAAGGCCACTTCGGCGGCAAAAACTCCGACTGCCACCACTCCACAGTCGTGGGCGACACCGTGGGCGATCCTTTCAAGGACACTTCAGGCCCGTCCCTGAACATCCTCATCAAGCTCATGTCCATGGTCAGCATCGTGATGGCCGGACTTACCGTCGGATTCCACCTGCTGTAATGCGACTGATATAAAAAGAGATGGTCTACACGCCGTGTAGGCCATCTCTTTTTAGTTCGTATCGGAATATCCCGTGAAGATTATGCGGAAACCGTTGGCGTGGGGGCCTGCGATATGCAATGGTCGCCCCCGAACACACTGAAAAACTCTGGGAAACTTTTTGCAACGCAGTCGCAGTCGTCGATGAGCACGGGGCTGTCGGCTCCAAGGGACGCCACGCTAAGGGCCATGGCCATACGGTGGTCGTGACGCGAACTGTAACTGCCGCCTTTCAGGAGGCGTCCGCAAAGGAGGCGCGATGTCCAGCTCTCTCCCTGCACCACCAATTCGTCTCCGTCCGCTGCGGCCTCGACGCCCATGCTGTCGAGCATTTCCAGTATCGCGCCGGCACGGTCGGACTCTTTCCCTGCAAGGCGGCCTAATCCGGCGATGCGGGACTCTCCGGCGCAGAATGCGGCAAGGACGCTCACTACCGGGAAAAGGTCGGGGGCGTGGTTGAGGTCGAAACAGAAGCCCTCAAGAGGCGCCCGCCGCACGCAGACAGTGCCGTCTTCGAGCTGCGAGACCAATGCTCCGGCCTCTACGAGAACATCGACTATTGCGAGGTCTGCCTGTATGGATTTCATGTCCATGCCGTCCAGCTCTACGCTCCCGAACACGGCGCCAGCAACCAGGAATCCCGCCGCGGCGCTCCAGTCGCTCTCTATTGAAAATTCGGCGCTCTTATAGCGCTGTCCGCCTTTTATCTTGAAGTCTATGCCGCTGCATCCGCTCCAGTCTTCGGCTTCGAGAAGGCTCGCGTCGCCTTCCATCTCGCTCCTGGTGCTTATCCCGAAATGCCGCAGCACGTCAAGGGTTATGTACATATACGGTATGCTGCGGGGGTCGCTGACATGCAGGCTGCTGTCCTGCCGGCATAGCGGCAGTGCCATCAGCAGGCCGGAAATCAGCTGGGAACCTCCCTTGCCGTTGACGTCGGCAGACCCCGGAATGAGGCTGCCGCGCACATTCAGTGGCACGTGTGTGCTGCGTTTGTCCGGGGACTCCTCTCCCTCGGCATTGGTAAGCAGCACTCCGAATGCCGCCATTATGGCCGCGGCCTCGTTCATGGGGCGCCTCAGTATGGTGCCTTCGCCGTCTACCCGGAAGGGCTTGCCGTTTATGGCGGAAAGCACAGGCACGCAGAGCCTGGCAAGCAGCCCGGATTCGCCTACGAACACGGATTCCAGACCGAGTCCGTTCCGTGCGCCCGTTCCTTTGATTGTCAGCGTGCCGCCCTCCCTGACGACCTCCGCCCCCATGGCCCGGATGAGCCTTATTGCGGATTCGCTGTCGTCGCAAGGGGAGTAGTCGTAAAGGGTGGAAGTGCCTTCGGCAAGTGCCGCGGCAAGAATGGCCCTCTGGGCAAAACTTTTCGAGGCAGGCATGCGAAGGGCCGTGCGGCTGAAGAAACGGGCGTCTCCGTACACGGCTTTCTTCATCTCGCCTACCGGCCATTGTCCCGGGGCCGCGGCCTCATCGGATGAAAGTGCGGCATATGTAAACGGAGCGCCGCGGCGCAGGCAGCCTATGCGGCTTTCGCGTCCGGCCTCTCCCATCCCGAAAGCCAGAAGTTTGCCCTGGAGCGAGTCCACCCCCTCCAATATCAGACTGTAAAGTCCGTACAGCCTGTCCACATCTTCGCGAGAGTTGCAGAAGGTGACGATTTTGGCTATGTCGGCGCCGTAACGGAAACAGCGGGCGAGAGCCATCTGCAGGCCTTTTTCGTCCGGGGTGCCGCTGAAGTCGTGGTACGAGCGAATCAGTTCCGTGCCGCAGTCGCGGCACAGCTTGCGGAAGCGCCGGCTGATTTCGGAGGGCGCCTCTATCTCAAGGTCGGCGAAGCGGGCGCCTGATTCCACGGCAAGCGTGAGCCGACGCTCCGCCTCTGCCCAGTCGCCCCCGAGTTCCTGCGCCCGGCAGGTGGCAATCAGCGGTATGTCCGTCTGGCCGAAAAGTTCGCTTGTCTGCTCATCGCTGAGCTTGCAGCGGTCGAGGCGTATTTCCGCCATTTCCAGCTCCGGCAGCAGGGCGCTTATCTCTTCGTATGTCTTGTGCTGTATGCTTGTGCAAATCATATATATCTGGCTGTAATGCTTTCGCTGTTCTTTCTGAGTTCGTCCGGGGTGCCGCAGGCCACTATCCGCCCGCCTGCAAGCCCTCCGCCGGGCCCCATGTCCACTATATAGTCCGCGGCCCTTATGACATCCGTGTCGTGTTCTATGACTATGACCGTGGCCCCGTTGTCTATGAGGTGGCGGAACACTTTCATCAGTGTCTGCACGTCGAGGGGATGCAGGCCTATGGTCGGCTCGTCGAACACGAACACCGAGTCGCCCTGGGCCCGCCCCATTTCGCTGGCGAGTTTGAGGCGCTGGGCTTCTCCGCCGGAAAGGCTCGGGGTCGCTTCGCCGAGGGTGAGATAGCCCAGTCCCAAGTCGTGCAGCACTTTGAGCCGTGAGTGCACGAGACTCAGGTCCGAGCAGGCCTCGAGCGCTTCGTCCACGCTCTTTTCCATGAGTTCCGGCAGCGACAGCCCGCCCTTGCGCTTTATTTTGAAAGCCTGGCCGGAATACCGCGAGCCTCCGCAGTCGGGGCAGGGTATGTCTACATCCGGCAGGAACTGCACATCGAGGCTTATGCTTCCTGTGCCGTCGCAGGTAGGGCAGCGGAGCGCCCCTGTGTTGTAGGAAAAGTCGCCCGCCTTCCATCCTTGCGTCCTTGCGTCTTCCGTCCGGGCAAATACCTTGCGCAGTTCGTCGTGTATGCCTGCGTAGGTGGCCACCGTGGACCGGACATTTATGCCTATGGGCGTGGCGTCTATAAGTTTTACTTTGCGGATGCCGTCGGCCTCGACGCTGACTATGTGGGAGGGCGTTTTACTGCCTTCCGTCAGGGCCTGCAAGCCCGGAATGAGACTCTCGAGTATGAGGGTGGTCTTGCCGGAGCCGGATACCCCGGTAACGACTGACAGGCGGCCTTTCGGGAAGCGGACTTCGAGGGGCCGGACAGTGTGGATGCGCTCTGTCCTGAGATGAATCTCTCCGTCGGCAAAAACGTCTTTCGCAGATTCTCCGGTGGGGCCTTTCCGTTCTTCGAGGAATGGACCTATCCTGGATGAGGGGTTGGAAATCAGCTCTCGGATGCTGCCCCGGGCTATGATGCGCCCGCCTTGCGCTCCGGCATCCGGGCCGAGTTCTATAATGTGGTCGGCGTGGGAGAGCACCCGGGTGTCGTGGTCTACGAGCACTACCGTGTTCCCGTCTGCCACGAGGTCGTCCATTACTCCGAGAAGCCCTTTCAGGTTGGAGGGGTGCAGGCCTATGGACGGCTCGTCGAGGACATACAGCACGCCTGTGGTGCGGTTGCGGACGGCGCGTGAGAGCTGGACCCTCTGCCGCTCTCCGGTAGAAAGCGTGGCGGCGGGACGGTCGGGCGAGAGGTATCCGAGCCCGAGGTCCAGGAGGCGGCGGGCAGTGTCGTCGAATGATTCGCAGATGCGCTCCGCCATGGGACGCATGGGAGCGGGGAGAGAGGCGGGAACGCCGGCGACCCATTCCATAAGCTCGTCGAGGGGCATGCGGCAGGCGTCGGCAAGGGATATGCCTCTGAGCCGGGGCGCCCGTGCCGCCGCATTGAGGCGGGTCCCGCCGCACTCCGGGCAACTTTCCTCTTTCAGGAACTTTTCCACCCGCTTCATGCCTTTCTCGTCTTTCACCTTGCTGAGAGCGTTTTCCACAGAATAGACGGCACTGTAGTACGTGAAATCCATCTCGGCAAAGGTGTTGGTCTTCTCGTTCTTGTAGAGTATGTGCCTTTTTTCGGCAGGGCCGTGGTAGACGATTTCCTTTTCTTCTGGGCTCAGGTCTTTGAACGGTACGTCGGTACGCACTCCCATCTCCCGCGCGATGTCTTTCATGAGCGACCACATGAGGCTGCCCCAGGGGGCCACCGCGCCTTCGTCTATGCTGAGGCTCTCGTCAGGGACGAGCGTGGATTCGTCCACGGTGCGCACTACCCCGGTGCCGGAGCATCGCGGGCAGGCTCCCTCGCTGTTGAATGCGAGCTGTTCGGCTCCGAGCACCTTCACCTGTTCCCCGCAGACGGGACAGTAAACGGGACGCTCCGCCGCCACGTCGAGGGTGGGTTCGACGTAGTGTCCGTTGGGGCAGGGGTAGCTCGACAGGCGCGAGAACATCAGCCTGAGGCTGTTCAGCAGCTCCGACATGGTGCCGAAGGTGCTGCGTATTCCCGGAACCCCGGGGCGCTGGTGCAGGGCGAGGGCTGCCGGAACATAGCGCACGTCGTCTACCTGGGCCCTCGATGCCTGAGTCATTCTGCGGCGGGTGTATGTCGAGAGGGATTCAAGGTAGCGGCGGGACCCTTCGGCGTAGAGTATGCCGAGGGCGAGCGAGGATTTTCCCGACCCGGACACGCCCGCTATGCCGACAATCTTGCCGAGGGGTATGTCTACATCTATGTTTTTGAGATTGTGGGCCCTTGCGCCCCTCACTTCTATGTTTTCAGGCTTCTTCATGGTATCTGTATCCGAGGCGGAACAGTTCTATGGCGGCTCCTATTCCGAACATCGCCTCTGCCGCGGCAAGGAACATCCTGTAGGCTTCGGCGGTCCCCGGTTCCGGAGACTCTTTCAGGAGGAAGTGATATGCGTTAGCGCTCATTTCCTGCATGACTTCGACGCTTTTCTCCTGCTCGCCGAGTATGGAGAGGCAAATATGGTCGTCCATGTCGTCGAAGCCCCGCGGCCCGTAAAAAAACGAGAAAGGAACGTTCTCGTATGCCTGCCAGTCCTTGTCCCAGAGATGGGCCACGGCCATGCCGAGGAATCCGGCGCAGGCGAGGGTGAACTCCGGGTATTCGTTAAACTCCTTTACGGCATCCCCGAAATATGCGGGCGCATAGCGCGTCCATGCGTCCTGGGTGTCGGGAGATGAGAGAAGCGTGCCGTCCAGAAGCCCTGCCGAGGTGCAGAGCTCCAGAAGGTGGCTTTCCATGCGCTGTTTGAAACTGTCCTTTTGTACTGGCTCCATGTCACTTGATAGCAATCCTGCGAATATACTCATTTTTACGCTATCCGCCTCCATTTTTGCATATACGGCACGGAGCATGGCGATATTTGACAAATGACTTCGTATCTTTGTACCTGACGACACGGCGATAGTATGAAAATAATACACACCAGCGACTGGCATCTCGGACATTCCCTATACGGCTACAACAGGGATGAAGAGCAGGCTTCCATGCTGTCCCAGCTGGAAGAAATCGTCCGTACCCATTCGCCGGACGCCCTTGTGGTGAGCGGCGACATATATCATACCGGCCAGCCCTCCGCCGCGGTTCAGAAACTGTTCACGGAGGCGGTGATGCGTATATGCGCGGCATGTCCCGGACTTGTGACCGTGATTACCGCCGGAAACCACGACAGCGCCTCCCGGCACGAAGTCTCTCGCATTCTCTGGGAGACGCAGGGCGTGCATATGATAGGGCAGGCGGACAACGGGAACCCGGGGGCACAGATAGTGGAGGTTCCCGGCAAAGGATACATCGCGGCTGTCCCGTATCTGCCGGAGAGGAAAATTTCCGAAGGGTTTTTCGGCAGTCTTCTCGACTCCGTGGCGGAAAGGAACGCTGCGGGGCTTCCCGTAGTGCTGTCCGCACATCTTGCGGTCGGCGGCAGCGACTTCACCGGGCATGACTGTGCCGCGGGACGCATGGTCGGGGGCATGGACTGCATAGACATCGGCGAGCTTGGCAGCGGGTACGATTATGCTGCCCTCGGACATATACACCGTGCCCAGACACTGCGCGGCTCCGGTGGCAGGGTGCGCTACAGCGGGGCGCCCGTCCCCGTGAGTTTCGACGAGGCCTACCAGCACAGCGTCACTCTCGCGGAGATTTCCGGGAGGGGGGCGTTGCCGAAGATTACGGAGATTCCGATAGAGAATCCGCGCCCGCTTGTGAATCTGCCGTCTTCCGGCTTTGCCCGCTGGGAGGAGGTGAGGGCGCTTGCCGCGGATTTTCCCCGGGATAATCCGGCATACATACGCTTGAATGTTGAGGTGGACGATTTCCTGCCTCCCGATGCAAAGGCGGAGGCGCTGTCCGCCCTCTCGGGTGGGATGGCAAGGTTCTGCATCATCAACGTTCGCAAGAGCGGCGGCGGCAGCGGCGGCGGGAAAACGATGTCGGTGTCCGAGTTCAGGGCGGCGGATCCGCTCGATGTGGTCCGTCTTTTCGCAAAGGACAGCGGCTTTGAGCTTACTCCTGAACTGGAAAGTCTTTTCACGGAAGCGGAGGAGGAGGTCCGCCGCGGATTATGAAAATTCAACGGTTGCAAATACACAATATCGCATCCATAGAAGATGCACGGATAGATTTCACGGCATCGCCCCTGGCGGATTGCGACGTCTTCCTCATAGCCGGACGGACCGGCTCCGGCAAGAGCACGATATTGGATGCCGTATGCCTTGCCCTGTATGCGACTACTCCGAGGCTGAACAATACTCTGATGGAGGGTTCCGTAGACATGGCCGGAAAGGAAGTCCCTTTGAGCAACCCCGCCCAGATGTTGAGGAAGAACGCGGGAGAGGGATTCGTCCGTCTGGCCTTCGAGGGGTCCGATGCGGTGCCGTATGAGGCGGAATGGTCCGTGGCGAGGTCGCGCGCCCGGGCGGACGGACGGCTCCAGCCGAGAAAATGGAGCCTGCGCGACCTTGCATCCGGGACGCTGTACACGAAAGAAAGCGAAATAAGGGCCGGTATCGCCCGTGCCGTGGGACTCACCTTCGGGCAGTTCTGCCGCACAACCTTGCTTGCCCAGGGGCAGTTTACACGCTTCCTCGACAGCCGTGACGAGGACAAGGCCGAGATTCTGGAAATGATAACAGGAGTCGACATCTATTCCAAAATCGGGGTGCGGGTGTTTGAACGCTCAAGAGAGAAAGAGGCTGCTTACCGTCAGGCGAAAGAAGCGGCCGAGGGCGTGGAATTGCTGACGGAAGCTCAGCGGCAGGAAAAACTGGAAGAATTGGCAAGGGCGCGGGAAGCCGTCGAGAACTTGTCGGGGGCCATGAATGGGGCGCGAATCAAGGCGGAATGGCTTGAGCGAGAGGCGGAACTGCGTGCCGAGATGGCTGGAGCCTCCGCTGCACTTGCGGGGGCCGAGGCGGTGTCGAAGGCAGAGGCATTTCTGTCGCAGGCGGCGCTTGTCCGCTCTTTCAGGGAGACGGCGGAGGCGCGCCGCTCTCTTGCAGCCTTGCGGCAGCAGAATGCGGCGGCGGAAAAGGCTGCAGGCGTCATTTCCGGACTCGCGGCAGATTACGCAAGGCTTCGTGCCGGGTACATGTTCCTGCTCGGCAGGAGGACAGCCCTGGAAAAGTCGCTGTACGTGACGGAGTCCGCTCTGGCCGAGGGGCGTGTTTCGGAAGCGCTGGCAGGCAGCGCGGCAGAAATATTTTCCCGGCTCGACATGCTCAAGGCCTCGGCGGATGAATTGAATCTGCTGAAAGGGAGCATGGAACGGATAGACGGCCTGCTGAATGACAGGCTGCTTCCGCAAAGACGGTCGGCGGAAGAGGCGCTGTCGGTTGCGCGCAATGAAAAATCCGCGGCTGCGGATGCGCTGAAAGCTGCGGAGGATGCCGTGGCTGCGGCGGGCCTGCCGCAGCTGCGTAAGGAACTGCGGCGCCTTGTGGCCTTGGAGGGCGCCATAGACGCGGCTGAACTTTGCATAAAGTCGTATAAGGAAATATCGGCGGCAAGGGCTGCGGAAGCGGGGAGCATCGAGAACAAGGAGAAAGAGACGGCGGCAAAGCAAGAATACAGGGCCACCCTGTACGCGGAGGCCTGCGAACTCAAGGCCGCTTTCGAGATTGCCCGTCACGCCTATGAGGTGGAAAGCCTTGCCGGGCGGAATTTCATTGCGGACATGCGCCACAGGCTGGCTCCGGGGGATTTGTGCCCCGTATGCATGCGGGAGATTACGGCTATGCTCCCGGATGATGCCGAAGTGGCTGCCCGACTGAAACCTGCTGAAGATGCGTGCAAGGCGGCCGAAACGGCATACGAGGCGAAGAAAGAGGCCCTCGACAGGCTGGATGCGGACATATTCGCAAGCATAGGGCAGATAAGGGAAAGGCGGAAGGCGTTTGAGGCGGATATGGCCGCTGAACGGCAGAGGGGCGCGGTGATGGACGCCCTGCGGAATTGCGGCATCGAGGATTTCGATGCGGGGGCGGAGTTCAGGCTCGGAGAACTGTACGGCAATGTCGGGAGGCTTCTTGCAGATGCCGAACTTCGGGAGAAGTCGGGGGCGGTGTTGGAAGACAGGCTTGCGAAAGCAAGAGACCTGTATGCGCGCGCTGCGGCTTCGTCCGACACGGCAAGAGAGACTTTTGCGGAGGCCGACGATGAGCTCAAGCGTGCGCAGGCGGAGCAGGAGAAAACGGCGGCTCTTATGGCGTCCCAGAGAAAAGATGCCGGAGAATGCGTCCTGGCGATAGACGGAATGCTTGAAGGTTCGGCCTGGGGTCATGTCTGGCGGGAGGCTCCGGACAAATTCCGCTCTGATTTTTCCTGCGCTGTCGGGGAATACAATGCGGCCCACTCACGCAAGCGCGATATTGAAAATGCGCTTCGTCCGGTGCTGGCCGAAATAGCGGCTTCCGACGGCATATTGCGGGAGATTGAGGCCGCGGAGCCGTCCTGGGGCTTGGGCGGGGACTCGGAAATGGAGGAGGTGGCGGGCCTGCCGGTCGCCGCGGCGGCCTTGAAAGAAAGGCTCGCCATGGAGAAAGCCGGTCTTGCCGCTGCAAAGGCGGAGGCGCGCAGGCATAGCTCGGAACTCGACGCCTTCCTTGCGGAGCATCCGTCCTGCACTCTGGCCTTGCTGGAGGAACTTTCCCTGAAGACGGAAGAAGAAATACGGCTTCTGGAACAATCGCACAGGGAGGTTGCGGAATCTGTCCTTGCCGCCAAGGCCTGTCTGGACTCGGCGGGGCGCAGAGTAGAAGAGCATGCGGGCAAACGGCCCGAACTGCAGGATGGCGACTCGGCAGATGCGTTGAGGAGGCGGCAGGCCGCTTGCAATGAAGCGATTCTTGCCAAAACGAGGGAAGTGAGCCTGCTTGAAGCCGCCCTCGAAGACGATGAATGCAGACGAAAAAAATCCGGGGAGCTTGCATACCGGGCCGAGGCCATGAAGAAAGAGCGCGACAGATGGGCCGCCCTGAATGAGCTGATAGGCGACAGCAGCGGCAAAAAATTCAGGAAAATCGCGCAGAGCTATGTTCTCGGAAGTCTCATCGCCGCGGCCAACCATTACATGAGGGAACTGACCGACAGATATACGCTGGAGCTTGTGCCGGGCACCTTCGTGATTCTGCTGGAAGACGCATATCAGGGGTTTGAAAGGAGACCGGCCTGTACCGGTTCCGGCGGCGAAGGCTTTCTTGTCTCCCTCGCCCTGGCGCTTGCCCTGTCCGACATAGGAGACGGGCTTTCTGCGGATACGCTGTTTATCGACGAGGGTTTCGGCACCTTGTCCGGCGAACCCCTCCGGAATGCCATCGACACCCTGAAGACACTCAAATGGAGAGCAGGGCGCAAAGTCGGTATAATCAGCCACATCGAGGAGCTTCGCGAGAGGATTCCCGTGAAAATAGAATTAGTGCAGGAGCAGCGTTCATCCGGCAGCACCGTCAGGGTGTTGCCGGAGAGTCAGAGTTGAATTTGCATTAAAACTATTTTTTGAATACCTTTGCACCTGCCTTGCCCGGGTGGCGGAATGGTAGACGCGATGGACTCAAAATCCATTGTCCCTTAAAGGCGTGAGGGTTCGAGTCCCTCCTCGGGCACAGAAATCCGATTTATATCCAATTCAACGATATGTTCCAAGCATCGGCGATGCGAATGAATGATGACAACTGCATGTCTGTTTTTCGCTCTGCTCGATGCGGTTGATGTAGGTGCGTTCGCTTCCGCCATATTCTTACAGCAGGAAGTTCCCCAATCCCGAAACACTCAACGATGCCTCCAATCCCATGGCTTTGAAGCAACGGGCTACGGTCGAAAGGGTAAGATTCCTGCCGTTTTCGATTTTCGACACCTGCGCACGCTGGACGCCAATCTTCTCGGCCAATTGTTGCTGGGTCATTTTTTGTGCCTTGCGAGCCTGTTTGATAGCCTCGCCCACAATGAATGACTGCAACTCGGCTTCATATTTCTCCCGCTGCGGAGTTCCAATCTTGCCGATGTGCTTATCCTTGACTTCGTCGAGTGTATAAAATTTTACGTTCTCCATAACCGCTTACTTTTTCGTTTCAAAATATAGTTTCCGAATCGCCTCCGCCTTACTGATTTCTTTGCGTGGGGTCTTCTGTGTCTTCTTGATGAATCCGTGCGTTGCGACAACCAATGTTTCGGCTTCCGTATCCCAGAATGCCAGCAGTCGATATTGAATACCTTTGAATAGCGTTCGGAACTCCCAAATATCGGTATTTTCCAACTTCTTGAAAAGGTCTTTATCCATATATCCGTTTGCCACCTTATCCACATTGTAGATAATTTTGGCTCTCACATCCTCGTGCAGTGAGCCGAGAAAGGCATCCACCGCTCCTGACATAATCACTTTGAATCCGTGCCGCAACATATCTTCATCTATTAGCAGTGCAAATATACAAACAATGTTCCATATATGGAACGCAGGGCGTGCGAAAGTTGTTGCACGAACAAATATTCTTTCGGAGAGATTTTGTCAGCCGAGGTTAAAATACCGTTCTGGCGTTAGTCGCTCTAAATCAGCGACAGCGCGACCTCCATCATGTTGGTGAAAGTCTTCTGGCGCTGTTCGGCGGTGGTTTCCTCTCCGGTGAGCACGTGGTCGGAGATGGTGCATATCACAAGGGCCTTCTTGCCTGCCCTGGCGGCATTCATATACAGGGCAGAGGCTTCCATTTCCACGGCCAGCACGCCCATTTTCATCCACCCTTCCGCCTCCGGGGTATCGCTGTAGAAAGTGTCGGAAGACAGTACGTTGCCCACCTTGTAGTTGATTCCGCGGCGGTCGCACTCTTCTGCGGCACGCTTTACGAGGCCGAAGTCGGCTATGGGGGCGAAAGTGCCGGGCAGACGGTACTGGTCGCCGTAGCTGGAGTTGGTGCAGGCTCCCATGGCCAGCACGAGGTCACCGAGCTTCAGGTCCATGCTGTAAGACCCTGCTGAGCCCACCCTTATGATGGTCTGGACATCGTAGAAGTTGAACAGCTCGTAGGTGTAGATGCCTATGGATGGGATGCCCATCCCGTGCCCCATGACGCTTACGCGGCGGCCTTTGTAATAGCCGGTGAAGCCAAGCATCCCGCGGACATTGTTGAACAGTACGGCATCGTCAAGAAATGTTTCTGCCATGAATTGGGCGCGCAGCGGGTCGCCGGCCATGATGACGGTATCTGCGATTTCGCCGTAAGCGGCGCCGATGTGCGGAGTGGGAACGTTCGCCATAGTATCCAAAAATTTGCCGAAGGTACTTATTTTTTTTCAAACCTCGCTCTGAAACTCCGCCGCGGGCTGGATTTTTTTGTAATTTTGCAGCCGGTATGCTGACTATAGACAGACTCGATACCGGCAGCTCTGCCGTAGTGGAGAGGGTGGGAGGCGAAGGCTCCGGCCGCATGCACATACTCGATATGGGACTCACGCCCGGGGTGCGAATCAAGGTGGTGGGCAAGGCCCCTTCCGGAGACCCGATACAGCTGCATCTGCGCGGATACGCGCTTACCCTGCGCAAAGAGGATGCTGCCGAAATAGAAGTGTCGCCTTGCGGCGAAGATGCGGACACGGAGCGCGCCTGCGCCGACGCGGACGGACGGAATCTGTATCTGCACGGCGACGATTCCCACCCCGGACTCGGCGAAGGAGGGAAGTATCATTCGAAAGATCACGGGCATCCGCTGCCGAAGGACACTCTGTTGTCGTTCGCGCTCGCCGGGCAGCAGAACTGCGGCAAGACGACGCTGTTCAACCGCCTCACCGGCTCCTCGCAGCATGTGGGCAATTTCCCGGGCGTTACCGTTGACCGCAAGGACGGGGCGATAATAGGACATGCATGCACGAGGATAACCGACCTCCCCGGCATCTACTCGCTCTCTCCGTATTCTGCGGAGGAAATCGTGTCCCGTGAGTTCATCCTCGACCCCGGCACCAAGGGCCTTATCAACATAGTGGACGCATCGAATATCGAGCGCAACCTGTACCTGACGCTACAGCTGATGGAACTGAATGTGCCCATGGTGCTGGCCCTCAACATGATGGATGAGGTGCGCGGGAACGGCGGCTCCATACGCATAAATGAGATGGAACGCATACTCGGCATTCCGGTGGTCGGCATCTCGGCGGCGCGCAATGAGGGCATAGACGAACTCGTGGAGCACGCCATACACGTGGCCCGCTACCAGGAAGGCCCGGGGCGCAACGATTTCTGCGGAAAGGATGACAACTCCGGCGCAGTGCACCGCTGCCTGCACAGCGTGATGCATCTTGTCGAGGAACATGCCGAAGCCGCCGGCATACCGGCGCGTTTTGCCGCCACCAAACTTATCGAGGGGGATTTCCGCGTGGAAGAGGCCCTGAAGCTCTCGGCTGACGAAAGGGAAACCATAGAGCATATCATAGTCACCATGGAGAAGGAGTGCGGACTCGACCGCGCCGCCGCCATAGCGGATATGCGCTACACCTTCATCCGCAAGCTGTGTGAACAGACCGTCGTGCATCCGAAGGAGAGCCGTGAGTACAGAAGGAGCCGCCGTATGGACCGCGTGCTTGCCGGCAGGTGGACCGCGATACCCATATTCATAGCCATGATGGCTCTCGTGCTGTGGCTTACGATAGATGTACTGGGCGCTCCGCTGCAACTTCTGCTTGTACGCGGCATAGGCCTGCTGGGCAAGTCCGCGGACGTACTGCTGACCGGGTGGGACGTGAGTCCGGCCGTGCGCTCGCTGCTCGTCGATGCCATTTTCGGAGGCGTAGGCTCGGTACTGAGCTTCGTCCCCGTGATAATCATACTGTTCTTCTTCCTGTCCATGCTCGAAGACAGCGGATATATGGCGCGTGTGGCCTATGTGACGGACAGCTTCCTCCGGAAAATCGGTCTGTCCGGCCGCAGCATAGTTCCGCTGCTCGTAGGACTCGGCTGCTCGGTGCCCGCCGTGATGGCGTCCCGCACCCTTCCCTCAGCCCGTGACCGCCTGCGCACCGTGCTTCTCACGCCTTTCATGAGTTGTTCGGCCAAGATCCCCATATATGCGTTCCTGAGCAATGCTTTCTTCCCGGGACGGGGCGGGGCAGTGCTGGCCTGCCTGTATCTGTTGTCGATACTCACCGGAATATGCGTTGCCCTGCTCGGAAAATACGCCGGCGGCAAATCGGAGGCGGCCCCGTTCGTCATGGAGCTGCCCAACTACAGGCTTCCTCAGCTGCGCAATGTCGGACTGCTGCTGTGGGACAAGACGAAGGACTTCCTGCAGAATGCCTTCACGGTGGTTTTCGTAGCCACCATATTCATATGGTTCCTGCAGACTTTCGACTTCCGCTTCAACATGGTGGAAAACGGCGAGGGCAGTATTCTGGCATGGTTCGCCGGGCTGCTCGCCCCTGCGTTCGCCCCTCTCGGTCTGGGTGACTGGCGCATCGTGACGGCTTTCATATCCGGTTTTCTCGCCAAGGAGGTCGTGGTGTCCACGATGGAGGTGCTCGGAGTGCTCGGTACGCTCACGTCCGTCTCCGCCGTGAGCATGCTGGTATTCAGCCTGCTCTACACGCCGTGCATAGCGGCGATTGCGGCCGTGCGCCGTGAGTTGGGCACCGGATGGGCCGTGTTCGTCGTGTTGTTCCAGTGCGCGATAGCCTGGGTCATGGCATTTGCGGCCTATCATGTCGCATTGCTCTTGATATAACATTTTGTTATATTTGTGCTTTCATGAGAACGAACAATAAGAAAATCACTGCTGCAGGACTTGCCATGGCGGCTTCCCTGCCTGTACTGGCGGCGCCTGCCGCTCAGGAAAAGCCGGATTCGCCCCGGAAAACGGACCGTCCTGACATACTTTTTATACTCGCGGAGGATATGACGCTCGACCTGTCCTGTTACGGACGCAGAGACGTCAGGACTCCCAATCTGGATCGTCTCGCTTCCGAGGGCGTGGTATATACCAACGCCCGCTGCGTCGCTCCTCTCAGTTCCCCCACCCGCAGCGCCATGATGACCGGCCTGCACCATGAGATTACGGCATCGCACAATCACCGGTCGCACAGGGATCAGGCCCTCCCTGTGGAGATTGTCCCTTTCACCGTGCATCTGCGCGAGGCAGGCTACACCACTGTTCTCGGCGATGCTAAGGCATTCGAGAATCCCGTCACGCATGCCGACCACGAAAGCAGCCGCAAGATAGACTGCAATTTTCGCTATGAACCTGTAGGCAGCTACGACGGCAAAGACAATTTCGGGCTTTTCGACAGGCTCTACGAGCGCCCCTCCGACGGAAGCCCGTGGTTCCAGCAGATTACCTTGTATGTGACGCATAGGGGGGATTGGTGGAAGGACATAAGCAGCCGTTCGCCGCATCCGGTTGACCCTGCCTCCGTGGACCTTCCGCCCTACTTCGCGGATCATCCGAAGATACGTGAGGAGTTCGCCTGCTATCTCGACCAGGTGGAGTACATGGATGCGGAAGTGGGACGCATACTCGGAGAACTTGAGGCGCAGGGCCGTCTCGACAGCACGGTGGTCATTTTCATAGCGGACAATGGCCGTGCCGACATCCGTGCCAAGGGCTGGATGTACAATGACGGCACCCGCATCCCCATGATAATACGCGCCCCCGGCGTAGGGCACAAGGTGGTGGACGACCTGGTGAGCGAACTCGACATACCTGCCACCATACTGAGTCTCGCAGGGGTGGAGCGTCCCTCGTACTATCAAGGCGAGGTGCTGGAGGCGTTCTCCGGGAAGCCTGCCTCGCATCAGTGGCTCTATCACGGCCGCGACACGTGGGATGAGGTGCAGGAGTGCATACGCGCCGTTACGGACGAGCGCTATGTGTACGTGCGAAACTATCTGCCCCAGATTCCGTACATTCAGAAACACTGCTACACCTATTGCTACCGTCCTGCGCTGCACATCATGAAGCGCTTGAAGGAGGAAGGCCGGCTGAATGAGGACCAGTTGCTGTTCTTCGCCGACAGCAAGCCCGTGGAGGAATTATATGACTACCGCAGCGACACTTTCTGCCTGCGGAATCTGGCCCTCGAGCCATCCATGCTGCCCGTGCTGAACATGATGCGTGAACGTATGGATTCCTGGCAGGGTACTTACGGCGATGCCGGAGTGGAGGACCACCTGACGCGCAAGTTGCCTGATGACAGGGCGGAATACCGCCGTCAGATGTATTTTGCATCCCGTTTCCGCGCAGATGAATGGGCTGAAATAGAGAATGGCGAGATATGCGACAAATATGATCGCTGGAAAGCGGAGATTCGTCAAATGCAGGCGGACAACAAAGTCACGCTGAGCGACCCGATAATCAAAATCGGGGACAACAAGCAGGCGTCGCTGATTTGCGACAATCATCTCGTGGCGTTCTACAACGGGGGGCGTGCCCAGGCCTTTAGCCTTAAAGACGGCCGGCTTGTGTCTACGTTTTATCTCGGCTCCTCGAAGTTCGAGCCTCACTGCAATGTGGCCGACTATGTGCGATATGGCCGCAAGGGTTATGCCTATGTGTCCGCCTGGGACGGCACGAAAAATCTTTTCGTGGAGCAGATAAGGCACTCCGGCGACAAATGGAGCAGCACCCTCGTGCAGACCGTGAGCGTAAGTGACATACCGGACGAAGTGAAGGGCGCCGGCCAATTGGACTGGGTGCCCGACTTCGAGAATGGCAAGCTGTATACGGTATCTTACAAACAGGGTCACTACCGCAGTGACATACAGGGTGCGAGCGAATTTGTCATACTCGAGTTCCCTCTGCCGCAGATAGGTGCATCCGCAGTGAATTTCACGGAGGAGGACATTCTGCGGCGTGCTGAACTGCCGGTTTATCTCGCCTCTCAGGACAAGGAAATCCACAATGGCAAAATGTATATTCTTGCCGGACTCAAGAACAAGGCGGGTCTTCGCGATCCGGAGCGCAATTCGTTGAGGGCCATAGCCGTGCTTGACCTTGCCACGCTCCGGTACGAGAAAGAAATCCGTCTCGACTTCTACGATTGCGAGCCGGAAGGCATAGAATTTATAGGGGATGACATGTACCTGACTTATTACAAGGATGCCCTTTACAAAGTGAATCTGCAATAGGACCAGCGATGAATTGGATAGAGATAGTTTCTGCGGCCCTGGGCCTGTCCTGCGTTTTTCTGGCGGGCCGGGGCTCTAAATACAACTTCTGGGTCGGTTACGCATACAACATATTCCTGTCTCTGTTGTTCTGGCACCAGAGCCTCTACAGCGCCATGCTCATCCAGCCCGTGTCTTTCGCCATCAATCTTTGGGGGCACTGGCGGTGGACGCATCCGGCAGAGAATGAGCGCAGTTCCGCCGATGCTACGGCCCTTAAAGTGGGCAGCCTGAATCTTCGTTCAGTCGTCATGCTGCTGCTGTCCGCCGCGATATGCGGCGCTCTGTGGGCCCTGGCGCTGCAATGGCTTCCGCAGCGCTGGCCATCGGTGTTTTCGCCTGACCCCATGCCATGGCTCGACTCGTACATTCTCATGGCGACCCTGCTTGCTCAGTACCTGAGCGCCCGCAAGTGCTGGGAGTGCTGGATAGTGTGGCTCGTCGTGAATTGCGCCAACATAGTGCTGTATGTCTGCTCCGGGCTTTATCTCATGCCGATAGTCAGTGCGCTCTACCTTGCAAACGGTGTATGGTCCCTGGTCAGCTGGCGCAAGAAATTTTCCAAAAACGAATAACGATTTTCCGGGATGAATGACATTTTACTCGAGATAAGGAACCTGCACGCCGCGATAGACGGCAGGGAGATACTCAAGGGCGTCGATCTTACCATGCGCCGCGGAGAGGTGCACGCCGTGATGGGCCCGAACGGGGCCGGCAAATCCACCCTGAGCGCCGTGCTGGCGGGGCGTCCGGATTACAAGGTTACGGCAGGTTCGATAGTATATGACGGACGCGACCTTCTGTCCATGTCTCCGGAGGAGCGCTCCTGGGCCGGCATCTTTCTCAGTTTCCAATATCCTGTGGAGATTCCGGGGGTGAGCATAACCAATTTCATGAAGGCGGCACTGAATGCCCGCCGCAAGGCCGCCGGAGAGCCGGAACTCAAGCCTGCCGATTTCCTGAAGCTGCTCAAAGAGAAGATGGATTTTGTGCAGATGAAGGGAGAATTTGCCAGGCGGGAGGTCAATGTGGGCTTTTCCGGCGGCGAGAAGAAGCGTAACGAAATATTCCAGATGGCCATGCTCGAACCGGTGTTGAGCATACTCGACGAGACGGACAGCGGCCTGGACGTAGATGCCCTGCGCATAGTCGCCGACGGGGTGAACCGGCTGCGCTCTCCGCAGACATCCTCCATAGTCATAACCCACTACCAGCGCCTTTTGGAGTATATAGTCCCGGATGTGGTGCATGTGCTGAAAGACGGGCGCATAGTACTCACCGGCGGGCGCGAACTTGTGGACAGAATCGAGAATGAAGGATATGACGGCATCGACGGATAACAGGGTCGTACTTGTGGGGCGCGACATCCTGCCCGGGCACATAAGCCTCGGCGCGGGGGAGAGGCTTCGCATGACCATAATAGTCCCGGAGGGTGTGAGCTGCGATGCGGATATGACGGTCGACCTCGACGGCCCGGGCGCCGAACTCGATCTTGCCGGGGCGTTCAGGAGCAGCGGCGATGAGACGCTGTCGCTCCGTATCAATGTCCGCCACAATGCGCCTGGGTGCCGTTCGGAGCAGCTTTTCAAGAGCGTCGTGGGCGGTAAGGCTATGACAGGGCTCGATGCGCTCGTGTATGTTGCCCCGGGGGCCGACCGCACCGTGGCACGCCAGCAGATGCACTCTCTGCTGCTTTCGGACACCGCAGTGGCAGTGGCGCGGCCGCAGCTGGAAATCTATGCGGACGATGTGGAGTGCTCGCACGGCGCCACGTCAGGTTATCTCAATCCCGATGAACTTTTCTATATGCGCAGCCGCGGCATACCGGAGTCCGAGGCGCGCAGCATGCAGGTGGAGGCATTCCTCTCCCCGGTAATGAACAGGGTGCAA
>JAFLUX010000005.1:47262-63271 GCA_022508605.1 Bacteroidales bacterium
TCGGACTGCGCGTTTTTCATCTATTGCCGTCCAATGATAGGACGGGGGAGGGGCGAGCTGCTGGAAGACTTCGACCTGAATCTCGGAGACCGCCGGTTCCGCGTCGCAATTCCGCGTGACAACATTTCCGGAAAAGCCGTTGCTGTCAGCACTGCGGAGGCCTACGGAGGAATAGTGCCCTCGGAGGGACGCACGCCGCTGCGCGAACTTCTTTCGCTTCCGGTGGAACGGTGGCGCGGCCTGGTCGTCAACGATTTCGAAGCGGTCGTATGCCCGAGGCATCCGGAAATATCCGCCCTCATAGAGAGCTTCTACAATGAGGGGGCCGTATATGCCTCCATGTCCGGCTCCGGCTCCTCTGTGCTGGGAATCTTTTAGAAAGTTGTTATATTTGCAGGATATGCGAAAGTGTTTCGCCATACTCTGCATGCTCCTTTTCGGGGTGACGGCATTCGCTCAGACAACGAAAGTGCGCGGTGTCGTGACCGATGCGGAGAGCGGAGAACCGGTGCCTTTTGCCGGTATCTTTTTCAAAGACACTTCCATAGGGGTTACGGCAGACATAGACGGCCGGTATAATCTCGAGACCCGCGATATTTCTTCTGTCGGCACGCTCGTCTGCCAGCTCCTCGGCTACGACACGGTGGAGGCGGAAGTGAAGCCGGGGGCGTTCAATGAAGTGAACTTCCGGCTCAAACTCACCGAAAACCAGCTGCCCGGAGCCTTCGTCAAGGCCGACAACCGGCGCATTAAACGGCTTCTTGCGAACATAGATGCCCACCGCGACCGCAATGACCCGGACAGGCACCCCTCGTACAGGTGCAAGGTGTACAACAAAATGGAGCTGGACATCACGAGGCCGCGCGAGGTACTCACGAACAAGCGTTTCGTAAGGGACTTCGGCTTCGTTTTCGACTATATGGACACTTCGGTGGTGAGCGGCGTGTCCTATCTTCCCGCCATGATTTCGGAGTCGCTGGTGGAAAGGCGCCACACGTCCGACCCGCTGGCGGACGATGAGACGGTATTGGCCAACCGCGTGTCCGGGATAAATCCCGATGCCAATCTTCTGAGCCAGTTCACCGGCACCATGCACATGAAGGTCAATTTCTACCGTCCTTTCATCAATAGCTTCAACGTGGAATTTCCCTCGCCCATTCAGACCGGGGGGCTGCTTTTCTACAACTATTTCATCATAGATTCGCTGCAGATGGACGGGCGCAAGACCTACCTTGTGCGCTATCACCCCAAAAACGGCATTTCGACCCCAGCCCTCGACGGCGAGATGCACATAGATGCGGAAGACTTCGCGCTCCGCAGCATCAAGGCCAAGATGGTGCACGGCGGCAATGTGAACTGGGTGAGGGACATGGTGTACGAAACGGAATACCAGCGCATGCCGGATTCTACATGGTTCTACCGTCAGGACAAGTTCTATGCGGACTTTTCCATATCTCTCGGAGACTCCTCGAAGGTGATGTCCATGATAGGCACCCGCCAGATGAATTACTCCGATATAGATTTTTCGGCGCAGGAGGCCATAGCAGCCGCTGACGGCAAGGTAAAGGTGCATCCGGAAGCGACGTACAGGGATGAGGCGTACTGGGCCGGCGTGCGTCCATACGAACTCACGGACAAGGAACGTGCCATATACAAGATGGTGGATCAGATTCAGGACGTGCCCATATACAAGTCCGTGTACGATGTAATCTATACATTGATAAACGGTTACTGGGACAGGGGCCCGGTGGGGTTCGGTCCGTATATGCAGCTGTTCAGCGTGAACAATCTCGAGGGTACGAGGGTGCGCCTCGGCGTGCACACCTCAAAAAATCTCAGCACCGACTTCCGCTGGACCGGCTTCCTGGCCTACGGTTTCGGGGACCGTCAGCTGAAGGGCGGACTGAGCTATGAGAGGATATTCAGCCACGAGCCGCAGCGGAAGCTCACCGTGGATGCTTTCTACGACGTGTACCAGCTCGGCCGCGGCCTGAGCAACATGACGGCAGGAAACATACTCAGTTCCGTGTGGGGGCAGGCGTCGAAGCTGTCGCCCATGAGCAATGTATCCGTCTACTATACGCACGAGTTTTCGATGAACTTCAACCTCGATGCTTCCGTGGCCCTGAAGAGACATTTCGGAAACATTTTCGTGCCCATGGTCGGATGGGACGGTACGGTGGTGCCCAGCGTGGCTGCGAATGAACTTTTTCTACAGGCCCGCTTTTCCCGGGAAGAGACTGTGAACCGCGGCTTCTTCACCAAGACTTATGTGCATTCGGACTATCCGATTTGGTATCTCAGCCTGAGGGGGTCCGTGCCCGGCTTGCGGGAGGGGGATATAGGCTATATAAAGCCACAGTTGGAGATGGAATGGAAATTCCGCATCCCTCCCGTCGGCATGTCGCAGGTGCATCTGAACACCGGCACCATAGTGGGGCAGGTGCCCTGGATGTTCCTGCAGATGTATCCGGGGAATGCCACCAACATGCTCGACAAGAGCGCATTCTCCTGCATGGAATTTTTTGAATTTGCGTCCGACTCATGGGCCACCCTCATGTGGTATCACAGCTTCAACGGATTCTTCCTCGGCAAAATCCCTCTGCTCAGGCATCTGCAGTTGCGGGAAGAGTTGAGCGCGAAAGTGGCCTACGGCACCCTGCGCGACAAGAACAACGGCACTGCGCCGGAATACGGCGCCCTTATGCGCTTCCCGGAACAGATGCACCCTCTCGACGGTGTGCCGTATGTGGAGCTGGGTGCCGGCGTGTCCAATATCATGAGGCTGTTCAGGGTCGATTTCATCTGGAGGGTGACGCACCGCGAGGTGCAGGGACCGGACGGCGGCATGATTCCCGCCCGGCGCCTGTTTACTGTCAATCTCGGAATGGAATTCCGCTTCTGACGCTTTTACAGCAGGCCGTCGGGCAGGTCCATCACTAAAATGCGCTTCTCAGGATCTGCGGAGACAATCAAATCTTCGTTGAGCGGCACGAGGGCCGTCCCTATGCACAGGCACGGATTTCCGGGGATGAGTTCCATGCCGCTTATTTCGCCGGCAGGCTCGTCCCTGTTGTAAAGGGTCCATCCGATGAAATCGTTTTCTTCGGAGTCGTCCTCCTCTGCGTCTATCAGGATTTCCCGGCCAACGAGCTCTTCCGCATCTCGCAGGTTCTCGACATCTGTGAGGTGTATGATGGCGCGCGACGCCCCTTTTGGCGTAAGGCTTTCAATGAAAAAGGGAACCGGCAGTCCGTCGAATTCGATGAACACCGGTTCCCGTGTGTCGATTTCCGAAATCTCCGTCACTGAGAATCCTGCGAGGATATCTCCGCATGTGCCGTTGGATTTCAGGATTTTTGCTACAGGGAGCATTACTCGGCAGGAGCCTCGGCAACTTCCTCAGCGGGTGCTTCGGCAGCCTCTTCGGCAGGAGCCTCGGCGGCGGCCTTCTCGGCAGCTTCCTTGGCGGCGAGTTCCGCAGCCTTCTTGGCGATGGCTTCGGCGCGGGCCTCATTGACCTTGCTTTCCTCGGCCTTTGCAGCCTTGCGGGCCTCGATGGCGGCGGTCTTCAGGCCGCTCTTCTTGGCCTCGATTTTGGCATCCCTGCCTTCTTTCCAGTCATTCCATTTCTTGTCTGCTGCATCCTGGGTGAGTGCGCCTTTCGCGACACCGCCGTCGAGGTGGTGGCGGAGAAGCACGCCTTCGTAGGAGAGGATGCGGCGGGCAGTGAGAGTGGGCTCTGCACCGACCTTGATCCATGCCAGCGCGCGCTCGAAGTTGAGCTGAATCGCAGCAGGATTTGTGTTGGGGTTGTAGGAGCCGATCTGCTCGATGTAACGACCGTCACGCGGGGCGCGTGAGTCTGCCACTACAATGTGGAAGAATGCGAAATTCTTCTTGCCGTGGCGCTGTAAACGAATCTTAACAGCCATTGTGAATCTGTTTAATAAATTAAAATGCGTTACGCCCTACCCGAGGGCGGACTGCAAAGGTAAGAAATATTTTGTCAATCGCTCCGTTTTTTGCTGAATATTTATGATTTTGTTAAATTTGTGGGATTTTTGAACCAATCATTACAGCAAATTATGCAACAGCACATTGATTCCTACGATTTTACCGGCAAAAAGGCGATCGTACGCGTTGACTTCAACGTCCCCCTCAACGAGAAATTTGAAATTACCGACGACACCCGCATACGTGCGGCGATGCCCACTCTGAAGAAGGTGCTTGCGAGCGGCGGCTCCCTTGTGATAATGTCCCACCTCGGACGTCCCAAGGGCGTGACCGACAAATTCTCGCTCAGGCACATCCTTGCACACGTGTCCGAATGTCTCGGCGTTGACGTGAAGTTCGCCCCCGACTGCCAGAAGGCCCAGGCCGAAGTCGCGGCGCTCAAGCCCGGCGAGGCCCTGCTGCTCGAAAACCTGCGCTTCTATGCGGAGGAGGAAGGCAAACCCCGCGGCCTTGCGGACGATGCCGGAGAGGAAGAGAAGAAAGTTGCGAAGGCTGCCGTGAAAGCCTCTCAGAAAGAATTCGTCAAGACGCTGGCATCATACGCGGACTGCTACATCAACGACGCTTTCGGCACGGCCCACCGCGCCCACGCCTCCACCGCCCTCATCGCCGACTATTTCCCCAATGACAAGATGTTCGGGTATCTCATGGAGGGAGAAATCAAGGCCATCGACAATGTGCTGAAGAATGCGCAGCATCCGTTCACCGCAATCATCGGCGGTTCCAAGGTGTCCAGCAAGCTCGCGGTGCTCGAAAACATGCTCGAGAAGGTGGACAACCTCATCATCGGCGGCGGCATGGGATATACTTTCATCAAGGCCGAAGGCGGCAAGATAGGTAACTCTCTCCACGAAGACGACCTCATCCCCCAGGCGAAGGAAATCCTTGCCAAGGCCAAGGAAAAGGGCGTGAACATCTATCTTTCCGTCCAGACCCTCGTGGCGGACGATTTCAGCGCTGATGCGAACACCCTCACCGTCCCCTCGCACGAGATTCCCGACGGTTGGGAGGGAGTCGATGCCGGTCCCGAGTCCCTGGAAATCTGGGGCAAGGTCATCCTGGACTCCAAGACGGTCCTTTGGAACGGCCCTGTCGGAGTATTCGAGATACCCGCATTCGCAAAAGGAACGCTCAAGATAGCCGAATATCTGGCCGAGGCCACCGAGAAGGGAGCCTATACCCTTGTCGGCGGCGGCGACTCCGTTGCAGCCGTGACCCAGATGGGCTATGCCGGCAAGGTGAGCTATGTGTCCACCGGCGGCGGCGCCATGCTCGAAGCTCTCGAAGGCAAGGATCTCCCCGGAATCGCAGCTATCAGGGAATAAATTTCCCCCGCCCTCTCCCGCAATGGCACGCAACTTGAGGTGCTGTGTGCTAATATACGAAAAATTAGTACCTTTGCCGGGATGAGGCGAAAAAAATACGATATGACGGAAAGTGCACGGCTGCCGCAGTGGCGAGCGGCTGTGCACTTTTGCGTCACCGTGTTCGCCGCTCTCGCCGTCGTGGCCGCATTCGCCTGGCTATGGTTCGTGAAGCTCGGCAACGACCTTCCGAAGACCGCCTATCTCAAGCGGCAGAACGATGCCTGGCACGCACGCATGGGCTTCATACGCCACAGGTTGGACATATACGAGGAAACGCTGTCGGGGATAGAGTCGCGGGACAACGAAGTGTATCGCTCCATTTTCGCCCTGGACACCGTGCCGGATATTGTCGCATCCGACAGCGCCCGAACTGAAATGGAGGCGCTCGACACCCGTCTCGATGCCGTGCAGGCCCGTATCGACGCCCGCATGGCATCGCTTGGCGAGGTGGCGCTCGTGGCGAAGAAAGCCGGGGACATGGTATCGTGTATCCCGGCGGTGCCGCCTCTGCTGCCGAAGAAGGGTACATACAACCTTTCCAGCTCGTTCGGCACCCGCATCGACCCTGTGTACGGCGGCGTGGCGAGGCATACCGGACAGGACTTCGCGACCAAGGTTGGGAATCCTATATACGCCACGGGCGACGGGGTCGTGGAAAAAGTGGACTTCAAGTTTACCGGATACGGCAACGAGGTGCTTATAGACCATGGATTCGGGTACAAGACGCGCTATGCCCACCTGAGCACCGTGGACGTGGGCGTCGGGCAGACTCTCAAACGCGGCGACAAAATCGGCGAGGCCGGCAAATCCGGCAAGGTCACGGGCCCTCATCTGCACTATGAGGTGCTTTACAGGGGCTCCCCGGTCAATCCCATGAGCTTCTGCGACATGGACATGTCCGTGGATGAATACAAGTCGATGGTGGGACGGCGCAAGCTGGCCAATGCCAACGTACGTCCGAGCACGGCGAGCCTCGGCGAGAGGCAGAAAAAACAGGGAACGAATGGCAGGCAGTAGGAAATATATGGCGCGAATCGTCTGGAAGGCGGTCAGCTTCGTCCTCACGGTAGTGTCCCTCACCATCGCGGCCTATCTTGTATTCTCTCTGTTCTACAGCAATGACGAAGAAAAGGCCCTGGAAGCGGAAAACGAGCTGTATGCAAGGCTGTACGGGAGCCTGCCGGGAAAGATAGACCGCATAGAGCAGGACGTGGAAAGGCTCGCCCGCAAGGACGACATCATCTACAAGGACATTTTTCATGCGGATCCCCCCTCCGATGACCCCATGTCGTCTTTGGAGGTGTTTTTCGGCAGCGATACAATACCCGATGCCAAGCTCGTGTTTTATACGGCGCGCAAGGCTGACAGGCTCACCGTCGATGCCGCGGCGGTCGACAGCCTTTTCCGCAACATGGTGGACGCCATGCGGGACAGCTCTTTCATCATGCCGCCCATGGACCTGCCGCTCCTCGGCCTGAACTGCATGCAGGTGGGAGCCGGGGTGGGACAGAAGATAAATCCTTTCTACACCACATCCGCCCGTCACGACGGGGTGGATTTCATAGTCCCGCGCGGCACTCCGGTATATGCGCCTGCCGCCGGCGTGGTGTCTTCCGTAAGCCGTTCCCGCAAAGGCGACGGCAATACGGTGTCCATCAGGCACAAGGGAGGGTACATCACCAGATACGCGCACCTTTCCGACATCTATGTCTCCAAGGGGCAGAGCGTCCGCCGGGGTTCGCTCATAGCCGGGACGGGCATGTCCGGCAACGCCTATGCGCCCCACCTGCATTATGAGCTGCGGCGCGATTCTCTCGTGCTCGACCCCCTCAATTTCATTTTCGCCTCCGTGAGCCCGGAGGAATATTCCAATATGGTGTACATGGCCCAGCATACGGAACAATCAATGGATTAACTATATGGAGAAACTGTACTACACAATAGGCGAGGCCGCCGCAGCGATAGGGGAGTCCGTGTCGCTCGTGCGCTTCTGGTCCAATTCTTTCCCCCGGCTGCTCAATCCACGGCGCAACGCCAAGGGCAACCGCCAGTTCACTGCCTCGCAAATCGAGGCGCTCAAGCAGCTGCACTATCTGGTAAAGGACAAGGGCATGACCCTGGACGGGGCACGGAAGCATCTGAGCGCGTCCAAGGCAGGGGTGAGCAATTCGGTCAAGGCCATTGAGTCGCTCAAGTCGATAAGGGCCCAACTTGTGGAAATCAAGAATTCTATATAAGGAAAAAAATTCATATCTTTGCACCCGCTTGCGGAAGCTGCGCAGAGGTGCGGTTTCCCGATACAACTGATTCATTATATGGCCACAACTAAGAAAACAAAGAAAGTCGGCACCCCGATAGACGAAAGGGAGACTTTCGTATCCCTGCAGAAGACTTTTGCAGATTCAGAGTCCAATACCGAAGAGAAACTCAGGGTGCTTTACGCCCTTCAGCAGGCTGACAATGCAATAGAGTCCCTTGTGCAGCTCCGCGGCGAACTTCCCGCCGAAGTCGCCTCCCTCGAGGCTGAGGTCGCGGCATGCAATGCCCGCATCAAGAGCCTGGACGAAATCATAGCCCAGTACAACGACAATATCGCCGCGATGAACGACGACATCGTGAACATAGACGCGGAGATAGAAAAGTACCGCCAGCAGCTGGAGAAGATTTCCAACAGCAGGGAGTTCGATTCCATCAACAAGGAGCTCGAAAATCTGGGGATACTTCGCAAGATAGACGAGAAGAAGATAGGCGAATCCCGCGAGGCTATAGCCGAAAACAAGGTCACCATACAGCACGTGAACGGAAAGCTCGAGGTGCTGAACATAGATCTCGAGGCCAAGAACGAAGAGCTTGCCCGCATCGTCGAATCCACGGCGAAGGAGGAGAGCGCGCTCGTGAAGACCCGCGACGAACTCGCTTCCGGGCTCGATGAAAGGACGCTCAGCGCCTACAACCGCATACGCGGCAGCGTTCACAACCATCTGGCCGTCGTCACAGTGTTCAACGGAGACTCCTGCGGCGGGTGCTTCAACACCATCACACCCCAGCGTCTCATCGACATAGCCTCCGGCAGGAAGCTCGTCATCTGCGAGCACTGCGGACGCATCATCGTCGCAACCCCGCAGGCAGAGGAGTAAATGCCTGCCGCCGGTTCCAAATCGCCGCGGCGGAAAAGCCGTGAAGCGGACCTCGACAACATAGGGCTTGAGATGGGCAATAAGCCCCCTCAGGCTCTTGATGTTGAGGAGGCCGTGCTCGGAGCCATGCTCCTGGAACCTTCATGCGTGGACCAGGCGATGGAGGAGCTCAGCGCCTCGTGTTTCTATGACCAGAAGCACAGGATGATTTTCGAGGCCATGTCTGCCCTCGTCATAGAGCATACCTCCATCGACATAATCACGGTCAGCAACAAACTCAAGTCGTCAGGCAATCTCGAGGCCGTGGGCGGCGCCTCCGCGCTGGCGGGCCTGTCCGAAAGGGTGGGCAGCGCCGCGCACATGGAGTACTATGTCAAGATTCTCAAGCAGAAGACCATCCAGAGAGATCTGATAAGCGCCTCATACGATATCCTGCGCGATGCCTATGACGAGTCCGTGCCGGTGGACGATCTCATAGACAAGGCCCAGACCAAGGTGTATGATGCCATCCAAAGCAATGTCCGCAAGGAAGTGCAGGATATAGGCAGCATCATAAACGAGGCGATGGGCGACATCCAGGAGCAGCAGACATCGGTGGGACTGAGCGGTGTGCCGTCGGGCTTCGTCAGCATAGACCGCATCACCAACGGCTGGCAGCGTTCGGACCTCATCATACTTGCCGCGCGCCCGTCGGTGGGAAAGACCGCTTTCGCGCTGAACCTCGCGCGCAACGCCGCGGTCGACCACCACATGCCGGTCGCCGTGTTCTCACTCGAAATGTCGGCCTCCCAGCTGGTGAAGCGTCTGATGACGAGCGAATCGGGGCTTTCCGCAGACAAGATAAAGGGCAGCGTGAAGCTGGAGCCTCACGAATGGGAGCAGTTGGAATTCAAGCTCAGGAGCCTTTCAAAGGCGCCTTTCTACATCGACGACACTCCGGGCATGCAGATAATGGAGTTCCGCACCAAGGCGAAGAACCTCGTGAAGAACAAGGGGGTTCGCCTCATCGTGGTGGACTACCTCCAGCTGATGCAGGGCCCGGTGGAGCTTAAGGCGCTGCGCGAGCAGGAGGTCGCTGCCATTTCCCGCACGCTCAAGGCCACTGCCAAGGAGCTGAACATCCCGATAATAGCGCTTTCGCAGCTGTCCCGTCAGGCCGTCACGCGAGCCGGCAGCAGCGGCAAACCGCTTCTCAGCGACCTGCGCGAATCAGGCTCCATAGAACAGGATGCTGACATGGTCATATTTATCCACAGACCGGACTATGTCGGACTCAGCGACAATATTGAAGACCGCGAAAAAACACAAATCATAATAGCCAAGCACCGAAACGGAGAAACCAGGGATATCGACATGATATTCAAGAGCGAGCAGATTCGTTTCATAGAAATGGACGATGCTCTGGACATGAGGGCGACCCGTACCGTTCAGTCTGCGATGAACAGCGACCCTTATGAGCCTGTCCCCTCTTACGGCGACTTCGGACCGGTGAGCGAATTTTAATGGAGAACATTGTACACAAGGGCCGCATAGTGGCCATAGATCCGGAGATTACCACCATAGAGATAATCTCCGAAGCGGCATGCGCGTCCTGCCACGCCAAGGGACTATGCAGTCTCGGAGAGTCCCGTGTGAAGGAAGTGCAGGTGCGTACCGATGCATGGCGTCCGCACAATGTGGGCGACGAAGTGGAGGTAGTGCTGAAAAAGTCCCTCGGCTACAAGGCCGTGTTCATCGCCTACGGCGTGCCTTTAGCAGTGCTTTTTATAGCCATGGCGGTGCTGAATGCGGCCGGGGCGGGAGAACTCCAGACGGGTCTCGGGGCCATCGCCGCGGTTTTGCTGTGCTATTTGGTGATTTTCTTTTTCCGCAACAAACTCAGTAAAGAATATACATTTTACCTGAAATGACTCAGACAGTAATTTGGACAGTAGCTATCCTCACAGTCCTCGGACTGCTTCTTTCTCTGCTCCTATTCTGGGTTGCCCGCAAGTTCCGGGTAGAAGAAGACCCCAGGATAGACGACATAGAAAAGACGCTTCCCGGTGCGAACTGCGGAGGATGCGGTTTCGCCGGTTGCCGTGCATTTGCCGATGCCGCCGTGAAGGCGGGCAATCTCGATGCGAACTATTGCCCCGTGGGAGGCAATGAAGTGATGAAGCGCGTCGCTGCCATATTGGGCTGCGAGGTGAAGGAAGCCCCGGCGCTGGTGGCCGTGGTCCGCTGCAACGGCAGCTGCGCCAACCGTCCGCGCTGCAATATCTACGAAGGGGAGCGCTCGTGCAAGGTCAAGGCCGCGCTGTACGGGGGCGACACCCTCTGCTCTTTCGGATGCTTAGGCTGCGGCGACTGCGTGGCGGCCTGTCAGTTCGGAGCCTTGTCCATGAATGAGGAAAGCTCCCTGCCGGAGGTGGACGAGAGCAAGTGTACCGCCTGCGGCAAATGCGCCTCGGTCTGTCCCAAACGCATCATCGAGCTTAGGGGCAAGGGACCGCGCGGCATGAGGGAGTATGTGTCATGCGTCAACAAGGACAAGGGCCCTGTTGCACGCAAGGCCTGTGCGGCTGCATGCATAGGATGCGGAATCTGCGTAAAGACCTGCCAGCATTCTGCGATACGCCTCGAAGACAATGTGGCCTATATAGACTATTCCAAGTGCAAACTGTGCCGCGAATGCGAGGCTGTGTGCCCCACGGGGGCCATTCACGGAGTGAACTTCCCGAAGCCGCTCGACAAGGAGGCGGTCAAGAAGCGCATAGAGGAGCGCAAGGCCCGCGAGAAAGCCGCGGCGGAAACGGAAAAAAAGGAGGTAAACAATGGCTAAACTGACATTCTCCATCGGCGGAATCCATCCTGCCGACAACAAACTCGCCCGCGATTGTAAAATCGAGACCCTGCCCCTTCCCGATACCGTGTACGTTTCCATGGCGCAGCATCTCGGCGCTCCCGCGACCCCTGTCGTGGCCGTCGGGGACAGCGTCAAGGCCGGGCAGGTCATAGGCGAGGCTTCCGCCTTCATTTCCGCGCGCGTGCATTCTCCCGTCAGCGGAACGGTGAAATCGGTCGCCCCGCGCAAGGACCTTGCAGGATTCAGCTGCATGCATGTCGAGATAGCGGTGGAAGGCGATGAATGGGCGGAAGGGATAGACCTCAGCCCGGATCTCGTGACGGCCATTCCCGAAGACCGGGATTTCATACTCGACCGCATAAAGGCATGCGGCGTGGTGGGATTGGGCGGGGCCACTTTCCCCACTCACGTGAAGCTCAACCCGCCTGCGGGGAAAACCGCGGAATGCCTGATTCTCAACGGGGCGGAGTGCGAACCTTTCCTTACAAGCGACTATCGCATACTGCTGGAGCGCACTGACGAAATCGTCGTCGGGGCCGCCATCATGCAGAAAGTGCTCGGCGGCTGTCCCTGCGTCATAGGCATAGAGGAGAACAAGCCGGAGGCAATAGCCGCGGTCGGGCTTGCGCTGCAGCGGCTCGGATATCCCGGCATAAGGGTTGAAACCCTGAAGAAGCGTTATCCCCAGGGCGGAGAAAAACAGCTCATAGACGCGGTAATGCACAGACAGGTGCACTCCGGAGGCCTGCCGATAGACGTGGGCGCCGTGGTGCAGAATGTCGCGACCGCCCTTGCGGTCTACGAGGCCGTACAGAAGAACAAGCCTCTCGTGACCAATGTGCTGACCGTCACCGGAGACTGCATAAGTCCGGAGAAGCAGCACAACTATCTGTTCCGCATAGGCATGCCGCTCTCGTGGATTGCCGGGCTGGATGGCGGAGTGCCGGAGGCTGCGGTCAAGATAGTCAGCGGCGGTCCCATGATGGGCAAGGCAGTGGCGAACTTCGATGCCGCCACGGTCAAGGGTTCCTCCTCCATACTCTATCTGGGAGAGTCCACGAGGCGCCGCAGCGAATCGCCCTGCATACGATGCGGCCGCTGTGCCGATGCGTGTCCTATGGGGCTCGAACCTTTCCTGCTCAAGAAACTCTATGCCTTCGGAGATACGGAGGCGCTTGAGCGCAATGCGGTCCAGGATTGCATAGAATGCGGCTGCTGCCAGTACAGCTGTCCCGCCTTCCTGCCGCTTCTTGACAATATTCGCATGGCAAAGTCACAGATAATGGGAATTATCAGGGCGAGAAACGCTAAAAAGTAGTTGGATATGGACAGACTTACAGTTTCACCTTCACCGCATCTGCACGCAAAGGCATCCACGGACAGGATAATGCTGGATGTCGTCATTGCGCTGACTCCGGCAATCATCGTTTCCATATTGTTCTACGGCTGGTCAGAATTGCTCGTGCTCGCCGTGAGCGCCGTCTCCTGCGTGGGATTGGAATACCTTATCGCCCGTTTCCTGATGAAACGGACAAGCCGTTTCAGCGGCACTTCGGCTCTTGTGACGGGCCTGCTGCTGGCCATGAACCTGCCGGCGACCACTCCGTGGTGGATAGTGCTGCTCGGCGCCGTCTTCGCAATAGCCGTCGTAAAGATGAGTTTCGGCGGGCTTGGGCAGAACCTTTTCAATCCGGCCATCGCCGCGCGTGTGTTCCTGCTGGTATCGTTCCCCGTGGCCATGACCGACTGGCGTATGCCTGAGGGCTTCGTGGGGGCTGTCGATGCCGTGTCCGGCGCCACCCCCCTGGGCCTGATCAAAGAGGGCCTGAAGTCGGGCCACAGCATAAGCGAGGTGCTTTCCGCGAGCGGTCTCGATGCCTCATCCGTGCTGCGCGACATAGGCGGCTCGGCCGGCGAAGTGTCGGCAATAGCCATCCTGCTCGGTTTCTGCTACCTGCTGATTCGCAAGGTGGTCAAACCGTGGATACCCCTGAGCATAGTCGGCACCATAGCTCTTATTTCCTTTGTGTTCAACGCTTTCGACCCCGAACACTTTACGGGAGTGGGCTTCAACCTGCTCACCGGAGGCGTGCTGCTCGGCGCCTGCTTCATGGCCACTGACTATGTGACGTCCCCCATGAGCAACTGGGGAGGCGTGGTGTTCGGAGTCGGCATAGGAATAATAGTGATGAGCATACGGTATTTCGGTTCATATCCGGAGGGCATGTCTTTCGCCATCCTCATCATGAACTGCTTCGTGCCGCTCATCAATCGTGCATTCCATCAGAAAAAATTCGGGAGGGCTTAGTATGGCAGCGAAATCCAATTTGAAGAACATG
The DNA here is from genome assembly GCA_022508605.1 of Bacteroidales bacterium. GTDB lineage: Bacteria > Bacteroidota > Bacteroidia > Bacteroidales > UBA932 > Cryptobacteroides. The sequence goes on from JAFLUX010000005.1 coordinate 60,971, forward strand.
GCCTTGAGCCTCACGCTGGTATGCTTGGTGTGTTCGGCCATACTCGGCATCGTGTATGCATTCACGGCCGAACCTGTACGCAAGGCCGAACTTGCCAAGACCAATGCCTCCATAGCCCGTGTGCTTCCTGCTTTCGAGGGCGTCCCCACGCAGCAGATGACCAGCTGGAAGGGGGCTGATTACCCGTATTATTCCGTCGAGGGAGCCGGTTATGCCATCATTTCCAGGGTGAACGGTTTCGGCGGCCCTCTGACGCTCATGGTCGGTATAGGGGAGGACGGGTTGATAGTCAACACGGTCGTGCTTTCTCACGCAGAGACTCCGGGACTCGGGGCGAAGTGCGCTTCCGATGCCTCTTTCATCGACCAGTTCAAAGGGTGGAATACCGCTGAAAAGCGTCTTGCCGTCGTGAAGGACGGCGGCGACGTGGACGCGATTACAGCCTCTACCATTACCTCCAGGGCCTATGCCCTGGCAGTGGCAAATGCTTATGAAGTGTATAAACAACTGAAAGGCGATGAGTAAATTAGGATTAGTCACAAAGGGCTTTCTGAAAGAGAACCCTACTTTCGTCCTGGTGCTCGGTCTTTGTCCGACCCTTGCCACCACGACTTCCGCAATGAACGGACTGGAAATGGGAATTGCGACTATGTTCGTTCTGATTCTCAGTAATATAGTGATTTCCCTGATATCACCCGCCGTGCCGGACAAAGTGCATATCCCGGTGTATATCGTGGTCATCGCCACTTTCGTGACCGTGCTTCAGATGCTGATGCAGGCCTATGTCCCCGATGTGTACGAGACCCTCGGACTGTTCATCCCGCTGATTGTGGTGAACTGCATAGTCCTGGGGCGTGCAGAGGCCTTCGCAAGCAAGAATACCGCGCTTGATTCGGCCCTCGACGGCATAGGGATAGGGCTCGGCTTCACCGTCACGCTCACTGTGATAGGAATAGTGCGCGAAATACTCGGCAGCGGTTCTGTCTTCGGCTGGAAGTTCATTTCCGGAGACGGCATACTCGCTTTCGTGATGGCTCCCGGAGCGTTCATCGTCCTGGGCTATCTTATGGTTTTGTTCAATAAATTGGCCAAGCGGTAGTTATGGAAATATTTCTCATTATCGTTTCTGCGATTTTCGTCAACAATATAGTGTTGGCGCAGTTCCTCGGGGTCTGTCCGTTCATGGGCGTGTCCGGCAAACTGTCCACCGCCACCGGCATGTCCGGCGCGGTGTGCTTCGTGATAACCCTCGCCACGGTGGTGACATACCTCATCAACAAATTCTTCCTCGTCCCGCTGGGGCTGACGTTCCTGCAGACCATTGCGTTTATCCTGGTAATAGCCGCACTCGTGCAGATTGTGGAGATTGTGCTGAAGAAAATCAGCCCCTCCCTGTACCAGGCGCTCGGCATTTTCCTCCCCCTGATTACTACCAACTGCGCCGTGCTCGGTGTCGCGATAAACGTCGTGACCAAGGAGTTCACTTTCGGCGGCGGGGCGGCGCACATGCTGGGACTCGGCGAATCGGCGGTCTACGCATTTGCCACCTCCCTCGGCTACGGGCTTGCCATGGTGCTTTTCGCGGGGCTTCGCGAACAGCTCGCCCAGAGCGATATTCCAGAGGCTTTCAAGGGCCTTCCCATAGCTTTCATCACAGTGGGCATCATGGCCCTGGCTTTCCTCGGATTCTCAGGCATAGTCTGATGCCATGTACAGGATAGGGCAGGGATACGACGTGCACCGCATAAGCGAGGGGCTTCCCATGTGGCTCTGCGGCATCCGCGTGCCGTCGACGACAGGTTTCGTGGCGCATTCGGACGGCGATGTGGCTATACACGCGCTGTGCGATGCGCTGCTCGGGGCCGCCGCCCTCGGAGACATAGGGCAGATATTTCCCGACACTTCGGACGAATTTGCCGGAATAGACAGCAAGATACTTTTGGACAGGGTGATGGCCCTGCTTCGTTTCAACGGCTGGGAACTGCTCAACGCGGACATTACGATAGCCCTGCAGTCTCCGAAGATTGCCTCCCTCGTGCCGGACATGCGCGAATCTCTGGCAGCCGTCATCGGTGCTGACGTATCCTGCATAAGCGTAAAGGCTACGACAACCGAGCGGCTGGGTTTTGTCGGACGCGGAGAGGGCTGTGAGGCGTGGGCGGTCGCGATGTTGAGGAAAAAATAATTTTGGTATTTTTGTAAAAGAATTGTACCTTTGCAATCCGTTTATTGAGATATGGTGTAACGGTAGCACTACAGATTCTGGCTCTGTCAGTGAGGGTTCGAATCCTTCTATCTCAA
>JAFLUX010000050.1 GCA_022508605.1 Bacteroidales bacterium
CACCGCTGTTTCATCGTGAATCCAGCGCATATCAAGACAATACGCAAAGAAAACGGGCAGAATTTTGCCGAACTCGGATGCGAACGCGCCGAGGGCATACCGATTTCAAAGAAATACCACGACAGCATAGCTTCCATGCTTTAGACACGTCCATCTACCGAAAACCTACATGATGAAAAAACTTTTGACCGCAGTTCTTGCCGCATCGACGGCAGGCACGATGCTTTTCGCCCAGGCAGGCAAAGAGAGGGAAATGAAGAAAGGATGGAATGTCGGACTCTTTCCGACCGCCACTTATTCTACGGACACCGGCTTCCAGTGGGGGGCTTTCGGAGACATATATTATTACGGGGACGGAAGCACCTATCCTGATCCACTGCACAGAATCAGCTGGGAGGCATCCCACTTCACGAAAGGGCGCACGAGGCTGTACGCATCTTACGACTCGAAGCACCTCATCCCCCGCATGCGCCTCAATGTCTCCGGCACTTATGTGGACGACCCCATGTACAACTTCTGGGGCTACAACGGCACGGCCGCACTACAGGACTACAGCCTGTGGGCGAACAAAACCGACTTCTCTCCCGGAATCAACTACTACGGCATCAGCCGCAAGATGTTCAGGGCACTCGCCAATGTGCAGCGCCACATCACGGAGCATTTCAATTGGGCGGCAGGGATAAACTACTGGCACTGGGTCATCGGCGACATGAGGGAAAGCCCCAAGAACGACAACAGATACTCCACCGACATCACGCTCTACAGGCGGTATCAGGAAATCGGCGCGATAAGGCCCGGCGAGGCCACGGGAGGAGACGCGCTGGAGCTGAATGCCGGAGTCGTTTACGACACCCGTGACATAGAAGCGGCCCCCAACCGCGGAATATGGGTGGAGGCCTACCTCAACGGAAATGTGCTCGGCAACGGATACCTCAAGGCATGTACCTATTTCCGGCACTACCTGTCCATTCCCATACACCTGAGCTCAGGCGACCCGGTGTTTGCATACAGGCTCGCATGGCAGCAGACGGTTGCCGGTGAAACCCCGTTCTACATGATTCAGAACGTGCCTCTCCTCGTCCAGCGCAACATGATTTCCGAGGGCTTCGGCAGCGACAACACCGTCAGGGGCATACGCGAGAACAGGGTGCTTGCAGAAGGTTTCGCCTGGGTAAATACAGAGCTGAGGATAAAGTTCATCAACTTCAAGCTGTTCAACCAATACTTCTACATTGCGGCGAATCCTTTCTTCGACGCGGGAATCATCACCAAAGGATACCGCGAACAGGTGTTCGAAACGGAAGCCAACACGCTCGACCCCAACATCCCCTCGGAGTCGAAGGCAATCTACGACCCCGGGAAGATGGGAGACATCATATACAGCGCCGGAGCCGGCCTGAAGCTCGCAATGAACCAGAATTTCGTCCTTTCCCTCGAACTTGCCCACTGCTTCTATGCACCGATGATAGCAGACCCCTGGATAGGGATGGGGCTCAACTACCAGTTCTGATTACAGGCTCCTGGCCTTTGCCAGGAAGTCGCGCACGTGCTGGGTATACTCGACGGGGTGGTCCTTGTAGGCCAGGGCGTGCCCGGAGTCGGGCGCAATCCACAACTCTTTGTAACCATGCACCTTGGCCTCATAGTTCTTATAGACGTGCGCCGTGGGCACGAAGTCGTCGTTGCCGCCGTGGATGAACAGCATCGGCCTCTCGCACTTTGCAAGCTGCTTCACCGACGAGGCCTCCTTGAAAGACCAGCCGTAGCGCTTCTTGCACACTGAGTTCGCGCTGTGAAGCACTGGGAAAGGAGGCAGGTGGAAGGTGTCCTTCAGGCTGTGGGCGAACTGGTCCCAGACGGAAGAGAAGCCGCAGTCCTCCACGAATGCGCGCATGTAGGGCGGAAGTTCCTCGCCGCTCAGCATCATGGTGGTGGCGCCGCCCATGGACACTCCGTGGACTACCATGAAATCATCGCCCCAGATATTGTGCGCCAGTTCGCAGAAACGTTTGACGTCCAGGCGGTCGAACCAGCCCATCTGAATCGCGCGCCCCTCCGAATAGCCATGATAGTGTAGGTCCGGGACCAGCACGTTGTAGTTGAGTTCATCCCTGTACATGCGCACGAGATTCAGGAAACAGATGTGGTTGTCCGTATAGCCGTGCACGACGACGGCCGTGCCCTGCGCATTGTCAGGGTCGGCGGCGGGGGCGAAAACGCAGTGAAGCTCGTATCCCCTCTCCCCCACCATCATGGTGTCCCTGAACACGCCGCTCTCGTGGAGATTGTCGTACCAGGGAATGATGCCGGGATAGCGGGCCTCAGTCTTGAGGCGGTCGCCGGGGATATCGTTGCCGTGTTCCTCTGGAAGAAGGGCGTAATCGCACATGTACTGTCCGGCCAGACAGCCGGAAACCGACAGGACTGCAAAAACAATGGCAGCCAAAGTCAAAATTTTATTCATAAAATCAAGTTTGAAAGGTTTGTCCCGTTATCTGCTTCCGCCGCCGAAACCGCCGCCGGAAAAGCCTCCGCCGCCTCCGATAGATGAGCCCCCGCCGAAACCTCCGGAACTGCCGGACTTGGCAGCGCTTGCCGTGTTGAATGCGTTGGAAGCCATCACGGACCATGAATACAGAACCCGTGACATGGTCACAGGGTCCATGCCCAAACTCTCGCTGTACTGCGCAAACTCCTCCGGATAAAGCCTGGCAAAACCCTCCGCCACCTTGTCGGCTATTCCGAAAAGCTGGGCAAAGACAAGATATTCGCCCCAAAGTGAAACTTCCGGAACCCCACGCTCTTCAGAAAGCGTAAAATCAGAAAGAAAATTTTTGAATTTCAACAATTTGGCAGCCTCATCACGGTAATTGTGCAGGGTGGACATCACAATCTCCCGGCCACGGAAAAGCACGCTCCCGGGCCAATCGGTCAGAGACTGGTAATGCTTGCTCGCCCATTTGTCGAACTCCCCCCTTTCCAAAATTCTGTTCGGGCCTGCCGCCTCGACGACCTTTTCATAAAGCGAGGCTTCGCACTCATCGCTAAAATGAGGCTTGTCCGATACGAAACTGAGGTCATAGCGTCCATTCCGTGACTTGACGGGGGCGGCCACACCGGAGTTGATCCATTTCAGGAAATATGCGCCGATGATTTTGCCCGTATTGTCTCCCTTGAAACTCAGCCTGGAGCCGTCTTTCAGCAGGGAGGCCGCTGCGGGAATGCTTCCATCGAAGGGCGCCTCGCGCTCCCAGCCCTCTATTTTGGCCGCTCCGAATACTTTGGGAGACCACACTTTGCCAGTAGCCTTGAGTATCAAGTCCCTCACAAAGAGAACCACCATGACCAAGCCGGCGCCGAAAACGGCGAGCATCACAAGCAGTACGACTATGAACTCTCCGAGACTGTCGAATCCGTCGGAATATGAACTGCCCCGGAAGGCCTTCTTCCGCATCTTTTCAAACTTCATGCTGCGGCTGATGACAGGAGCGAACAGCCCCTTGTCAAAGCGCATCATCGCTATGACGCTCTCATTACCTTTCATGGGGCGGACCGTGGCGAAATGTATCGAGCCATCTTCTCTTATGTCGGAGAATCCTTCCGTCCCGAAGAACCAGAAACGCGTATCGTCCGAGGAAAATGCCTCTCCGGAACTCTTGCGGAAAGTCAGGTCCACACGGCGCGGCGGGGCTACCATTCCGGGGTTTACGAACATGAAGTTGAAGGCATCATAGTCGCGAAGAGACTGCACCAAGCCGCTAAGTTCGTATGAGACCGTCCACTTGTGGCTGCCATGCGAGCCGAGTCCCCAGCACAGCTCCACTCCGTCGGAGCCCTTGTCTATGATGCCGCTGCGGCCGGCCTTTTCCGCCATGCTGCGGCCGCTGTCCCAATCGCGTCCGTCATCCGCAAAAGGCCTCCCGTTCTCGCAGACTCTCAAACCTCCCACCTGCATCTTGCCGAGATTGCCTATGGGAATATACCACTCAGTGCCCTGCACCACTTGCACGTCCCATTCCTGTTCCACCACGGCGTTCCCGAGAGCGTCGATGGTGACTCTTATGTTTATGGAGCGTATCTCCTGGGCGGACAGGAGGACCGAGCACAAAAAGGCCGCACAGGAAAGTATGAATCTTCTCATGCCGAATTAAGATATACCCTGCAAATATAGTGTTTTTCTTCCAAATTTATACAAACGTTTGCATTAAAAACATTTTAGCATTACATTTGCCGCGACTACGACACTGGACATACCAATGAAAAGATTGCTTTCCGCCATGCTAATAGCAGCCGCCCTGCCCCTTGCAGCGCAGCGCTACACCAATCCCGTACTGCATCTCGACTACAGCGACCCCGATGTCTGCCGCGCCGGAGACGACTACTACATGACGGCCTCGTCCTTCAACTGCTTCCCCGGCCTGCCCGTGCTGCACTCCTCTGATTTGGTGCACTGGGAGCTGATTGGTTCGGCCCTCACGGACTACGCCGACGACTTCCGCGTATCGGTACAGCACGGCAACGGAGTATGGGCCCCCGCCATACGCTACCACGAAGGATGGTTCTACATCTACGTGGGCGATCCGGACCGGGGCATATTCATGGTGCGCACGCAAGATCCGGCGGGCCGCTGGGAAGACCCGGTATGGGTGGTCAGGGAAAAAGGCTTCATCGACCCCTGCCCTTTCTGGGACGAGGACGGAAGCGCCTGGCTGTCGCACGGGTGCGCAGGGTCGAGGGCAGGGCTGAAAAGCGTACTGTTCATGGCCCCGATGTCGGATGACGGAACCCGCCTGCTGGCCCCTTCGCGCATCGTTTACGACGGACACTTCTCGCAACCTACCATAGAAGGCACCAAACTCTACAAAAGACAGGGCTGGTACTACATCTTCTCTCCGGCCGGAGGCGTGTCCACCGGCTGGCAGACCGTCCTGCGCTCGAAAAATCTCTACGGTCCGTGGGAGGAGCGCATAGTGATGGCCTGGGCCCCGGGCACCGTCAACGGACCCCACCAGGGGGCGTGGGTCAGCGACAAGGACGGCGCAGACTGGTTCCTGCACTTCCAGGACAAGGGGGCATACGGCAGGATAGTGCACCTGCAGCCTATGCGCTGGGGCGCCGACGGGTGGCCGGTAATAGGGGAAGACCCAGACGGCGACGGCGTAGGCCAGCCCGTGCATACCTGGTCGCTTCCGGCCTCGTCTTCCGGGAAAGCGCATGCAGCCCTCCTGCCCTACGGCCTGCCGCTGGAATGGCAGTTCCCGACGATACCTTCTCCTTTCTGGAGCATGGCCCTGCCGGACGGCATAAGGCTGTACAGCGTGCTGCAGAGCCGCCCAGGACTGTGGGACTGCCCCAATCTGCTGCTGCAAAAGTTCCCCGCCGAGAAATTCACCGTAAAGGCCTGCCTTGTGTTCAGGCCCAATCCGGCGCTGAAAGGAGAACAGGCCGGCTTCGCAGTGATGGGCAACGATTACGCATCGCTGCGCCTCAGCGACACGGCCGAGGGTGCCTTGCTCGAATATGTCAGCTGCATCGGGGCCGGAAAAGGCGCCCCCGAAACGGCGCAGGCCATAACCACCCTTCCCTACTCTTACACCGCGGTCGACCACAGCAGGGAGTCGCGGAACGTGCCGCTGGTGAAATATCCGGACATCCCGGAAGTAAAAATATGGGTGAAGCTGGACGTCAGGCCGCAGGCGGTCGAGGGAAATGTTCCCGATGCAGTATGTACGTTCTCATGGAGCCGCGACGGCAAGCGCTACAGCTCCGTCAAGGGAGAATTCACTGCGAAGCCGGAGATGTGGATAGGCTCGAAGTTCGGATTCTACTGCAACCGCAGCACGCCAAAAAACGACTCAGGATGCGTGGACATACTCTGTATGTCGGTGGAATGAATCATCGGACAGGAAAATTTTACAAACGTTTGCAAGAATAAAATATTAGCATTACCTTTGCCGCAAAACACTAAAAACCAATGACCAGTCTCAGAAGAGTAACAATACTTATTTTGAGCACTTTGCTGCTCGTTTCCTGCAAAACGCAGGACAAACGTTTGGACACGCCGTCCATTCCCGCGCCCTCCATACCGGAAAGGAGCATAAGCCTTGCCGATTACGGCGCCGTCGGCGACGGAGTGACCCTGAACACGACGGCATTCTCCGATGCCCTCGGGGAGCTTTCCTCGAAAGGCGGAGGACGCCTCGTAGTCCCCGCCGGCATCTGGCTCACCGGTCCAATAGCCCTTCCGAGCTGCACCGAGCTGCATCTGGAAGCGGATGCCATCATCGTATTCTCATCCGACCAGGACCTGTACCCTATCATCGACACGAACTTTGAAGGGCTGGATGTCCGCCGCTGCCTCTCCCCCATACACGCGGAGGGCGCCCACGACATCGCCATCACAGGCAAGGGCATAATAGACGGCAACGGAGATGCCTGGCGGGAGGTGAAGAAGCGCAAGGTCGGCTCCGACCAGTGGAAGTCCATAGTCGGCAAGGGCGGAGTGCTGTCGGACGACGGTTCCGTATGGTTCCCCGATGAGGGGTACAAGAAGGCGCGCGCCACTGCCGGCAGCCTCAACTACCCCGACCCTTCGCTCGACGAAGAAGAGATAAAGACTTTCCTGCGGCCCGTCATGGTGTCCTTCAGGGAGTGCGAAAGAGTGCTGCTCAAGGGAGTCACGTTCCAGAACTCCCCCGCCTGGAACCTGCACCCTCTCTGGTGCAAGGACGTAATAATAAAGAATATCACCGTCCGCAACCCGCACTATTCCGCAAACGGGGACGGCATAGACATAGACGCCTGCGAGAACGTTCTGCTCACCGGCAGCTCCTTCGACGTGGGGGATGATGCAATCTGCATCAAGTCGGGCAAGGACGCCGACGGACGCAGGCATGCCCGCAAATGCCGCAACCTCACGATAAGCGACTGCACGGTATATCACGGGCACGGAGGCTTCGTAATCGGCAGCGAAATGTCGGGCGGCGTCGAAGACATACTCGTGAAGGACTGCCGCTTCATAGGCACCGACGTCGGACTCCGCTTCAAGAGCACGCGCGGCAGAGGCGGACTTGTCAAGAACATACGCTGCGAGAACATCTACATGAAAGACATCGTCTCCTACGGGGTCATCTTCAACCTCTACTACGCCGGAGTCGCGGCAAGCGACATGGCGGAGGGAGAGGCCGGACCTGCCGTGGAGGTTGACGAGACCACTCCGGAGTTCCGCGACATGCAATTCAGCAACATAATCTGCTCCGGCGCCGCGCAGGCGATATACATCAACGGACTGCCTGAAATGCCCGTCAGCGGCATCAGCTTCCGGGACAGCAAGTTCACTGCCGACAAGGGTTGCGAACTCCACTATTCGGAGAACATAACATTCGACAATGTAACGGTAAACGGCGAGAAATTATGAGAAAATTCGCGTTCGTGTTCGCAGCCATCGCTGCATGGATGACTTTAAGTTCATTCACCATACACCTCATGGGCGACAGCACCATGGCCGAGAAAGACATTGCCAAGGCAGGCGCCGAGAGGGGCTGGGGCATGATGTTCCCCAACTTCCTCGACAACGAAGTGACGGTAATCAACTATGCCAAGAACGGCCGCAGCACCAAGAGCTTCATAGACTCCGGCCTCTGGGACGAAGTGTACGCAGCCGTAAAGCCCGGAGACTACGTATTCATACAGTTCGGGCACAACGATGCCAAGGCCGACGACCCCGACCGTTATGCACCCGCATACGGCGCCTATCAGGACAACCTGCGCATGTTCGTGGACAAGGTGCGTGAGAAGGGCGGAACCCCTGTACTGCTCACCCCCGTCGCCCGCCGCTGGTTCAAGCAGGCCACGCTCGACCGCTACTGCCACACGGAATATCCCGCCGCCATGGAGGCCGTCGCAAGTGAAAAGGGCGTCACGCTTCTCGACATCACCACTCCCACGCTCGACTGGATAGAAGGGCTCGGAGACGGGGATTCCAGGGCCCATTTCATGATTTCCACCGGCAAGGACGACAACACCCACACCGTCGCATCCGGCGCCAGGAAGGTCGCGGAAATCGTGTGCGGATGCATCAGGGAGCAGCTTCCGGAGATTGCGACGCACCTCGTGTACTACGACATAGTTGTCTCGGCCGACGGACACGGAGACTACCTGACGGTGCAGGAGGCGGTCAACGCCATACCGGACTACAGCCACGCCGAAATCACGAAAGTGCTCATACGCAAAGGCATATACAAAGAACAGGTAAGCATCCCGCACACCAAGTTCCGCGTGCATTTCAAGGGGGAAGATGCGGAAAACACCGTCATCACCTTCGACAAATACGCAAAACAGCTTTGGCCGGGCAGGGATTTCGAGGTCGGCACCTCCGGCAGCGCAAGCATCTACATCCACGCAAGCTACATCACTTTCGAGGACATCACCTTCGAGAACAGCTCCGGAGAGGGGCGCGAAATAGGCCAGGCCGTCGCAGTGTTCACCGACGGGGACTTCCTTTTCTTCAAGGGATGCCGCTTCCTCGGCAACCAGGATACGCTCTACACCTACGGGCGTTACGGCAAGTTCGGGGGCATAAAGCGCAACTACTTCCTCGACTGCTACATAGAGGGCACCACCGACTTCATCTTCGGCACGTCCATAGCCTATTTCGAGGGCTGCACCATACATTCCAAGAAAAACAGCTACGTGACCGCCGCCTCCACCATAGAGGGTCAGAAATACGGTTATGTATTCAAAAACTGCCGTCTTACGGCCGACAAGGGCATAGACAAAGTATACCTCGGACGTCCCTGGGGAGCATACGCCAAGACCGTATTCATAGACTGCGAGCTCGGTGCGCACATAGTGCCGGAAGGCTGGCACGACTGGGACAAGGAGGGCAAGCCTGACACGAAGACCAACTCATACTACGCCGAATACGGCAACCACGGCCCCGGAGCAAGTGGTCCCAGGGTGTCATGGTCCCACGCCCTCAGCGCAGCGCAGGCCGAAGAATACAGCTTCGACAAGGTGATGTATCAGGAGCAGGACGGAATAAAATGGAATCCCTACGACAACCGATGAGAAAGCCGTTAGTCATAGCTGCCGCCGCACTCGTCCTCACCGCATGTTCGGTCGGGACTCCGCTGTCCGTGGATGTGGTACGGTCCGAGATGCTCCGCTGTCCGGAGGCATCGTACATCGACGGGATGAAAGGGAGCCTCAAGTGGAACTACACCACGGGGCTCGAGCTCAAGGCATTCATCGACGTGTATTCCGTATGCGGACAGGAAGACATGCTCGACTACGCGGACGCCTGGTATGATGCAGTCATCGCACCGGACGGCAGCATAGGCGGCAAATACAAACTGACCAACTATTCCACCGACCACATCTGTCCCGGACGCACGCTTTTCCAGCTGTACGACATCACGGGCAAGGAGAAGTACAGGGCGGCCATGGACACGCTGTACCGTCAGCTTGCGGGGCATCCCCGCACGCAGGAAGGAAACTTCTGGCACAAGAAAGTATATCCCGGACAGGTATGGCTGGACGGCCTGTACATGGCACAGCCTTTTTATGCGGAATATGCCTCGCGCTACCTTCCGGACTCTCTCCGCCAAGCCGCATACTCCGACATCACGGAGCAGTTCGAACTTGCTTTCTCGCACTGCTTCGACCCTGCCACGGGCCTGCTGCGCCATGCCTGGGACTCTACGGGAGAAATGTTCTGGGCGGATCCGGCCACGGGTCTGTCTGCCCATGCCTGGGGACGCGCCCTCGGGTGGTACGCGATGGCCCTCGTGGATGTCATGGAAGTGTTTCCGCAAGGAGAGCTGCGCGACAGGCTGGGGCTGCTGCTGCGCAGGATATACGAGGCGCTCCCCCGCTATTCCGACCCGCGCACCGGACTTTGGTATCAGGTGCTCGACTGCCCGGGACGCGAGGGCAACTACCTCGAAGCCACTTGCAGCGCCATGTTCGTATATGCCTGGCTCAAGGGCATACGGCTCGGTGCCCTCGGCCGCGGCAGTCGGAGAGCCGCGCTCAAGACCTACAGGAGCATGCTCAAGACCTTCGTAAGCACCGATGAAGACGGAGTAGTGAGCCTCATGAACTGCTGCGAGGTCGCCGGACTCGGAGGAAAGGACAACCGCAGCGGCGATTACGAATATTACATACACGAGCCTGTCCGCGCCAATGACCCCAAGGGCATAGGACCGCTGATATGGGCCGCACTGGAAAAAGAAAGATTATGAAAAAGAATATCAGACTTATATTCACCGGCATAATGGCCGCCGCCTCCATATGGGCATGCGATGACCCGTTGGAAGATACACCGGAGAACGGATTGCATCCCGAAGCGCCCTCGGGGCTGAAAGTAATGGAGCAAAAGACGACCGAAACTTCGCTGACTTTCCAGTGGAACCCCGTGGAGAATGCGGAACTCTATGCCTATACGCTCAAGCAGGCTGGAAGCATGGTGCAGGAAGGCTCGGTCAAAACAAGGAACGTGGAGCTGAAGGGTCTCAGCAAAGCCACCACCTACACTTTCACCGTGTACAGCGTGGCCGGAGACTATAAATCCGAAGGCTCGTCCATAGATGCCGTCACTGCAGGCACTCCGGATGCGGACAAGCCTGACCTTCCTCCCGTTTCCGAGGATATGTATGCCCTGTTCGGCATACCGGAATACGAAGAAGACGGGCAGGCCCGCGCGTTCCCCGGGGCTGAAGGCGGAGGCATGTACGCCACCGGAGGACGCGGAGGCAGCGTGTACCGTGTCACCAATCTCAACGACAGCGGAGAAGGTTCTCTCAGATACGGCATAGAATCCGCCGGCCGGCCTCTGACCATAGTATTCGACGTGGCAGGAGTAATTCCCCTCTCGAAGCAGATTAACATAACCAAGGGAGACCTGACCATAGCCGGACAGACAGCTCCCGGCGACGGCATCTGCCTGAAAAACTATACCTTCCGTATCAGCGCAAGCAATGTCATCGTGCGTTTCATACGCTGCCGCATGGGTGACGAGACGGCTACGGAAGACGACGCGATGCAGGTGATGAACCACAAAGACGACAGCTACAGCAACATCATAATAGACCACTGCTCCATAAGCTGGAGCACCGACGAATGCGCCTCATTCTACGGCATGAAGGACTTCACCTTCCAGTGGAACATAGTGTCGGAAAGCCTGCGCGTATCGGTGCATGAGAAAGGCACCCACGGCTACGGAGGCATCTGGGGAGGCAACAACGCCACCTACCATCACAACCTCCTCGCCCACCACGACAGCCGCAACCCCCGCATCGACCACGACTACGTGAGCACGCAGAAAGGCCCCGTATCCATCTTCAACAACGTGGTCTACAACTGGAGCGGAAACACCTGCTACGGCGGAGAAAGTTCCGACAAAAACGGAAGCGACCATAGGAAATACAATTTCTTCAACAACTATTACAAACCCGGCCCGGCCACTCCGAGCAACCATATCTGGTTCCTCCAGCCCACGACTTCGTGCAGCAACTGCGGGGGCGTAATAATCCCGGGGCATTTCTATATGGACGGCAACATCATGCATGGCCAAAGTTCACTGAGCGCCGACAACTGGCTTGCCGGCACAAAATCTCCCGTCTCGGTGTACATCAACGCTTCGGATGCGGGCAAAATAAAGGCGGAAACGCCCTACACCACCGGTACTATGCAGAATATACACAGCGGTGAAGGGTGCTTCGAGCCGGTACTCGCCTACGCAGGGGCAAGCTTTGCCAGAGATGCCATAGATGCCCGCATCGCAAAGGAGACCAAGGACAAGACCGCCACTTACAAAGGCTCGAAGAGCGGCGTCCAGGGTCTGATCGACACACAGACCGACGTGATGGAGGCAGACTGGGACAAGAGCAAGCTCTGGCCCGTCTATTCCGCCACGGAAGAAGAACTCGACGCACACAGGGACTCCGACGGAGACGGCATGCCCAACTGGTTCGAGCGGCAGTTCGGTCTCAACGAAATGCAGAACGACGCTTCAGCCATACATTTGGACAAGAACGGCCGTTACACGAACCTCGAAATGTATCTCCACTACATAGTCAAGGACATTGTAGCCGGAGGAAACAGCTCGGCAACTTATACTAAATTATAACACTATTCAATTAATAACTATTAAAAACCAATTCCAATGAAAAGTTTGACAAAGAAACTTCTTCTTTCGCTCGCAC
>JAFLUX010000051.1 GCA_022508605.1 Bacteroidales bacterium
TCGGAAAGATGCAGGAGCGAGACTTCCTCCTGTCCGCTGTCCCGCGCCATGAGCGGATGCCCTCCGTTGATTTTCTTCGACAGCCAGTCATCTATCGGCACGAACAGCTTCGGCCACGGCGTAAGCTCCACCCCCGGGACGAGCTTGCTTTTGTGAAAAACCTCCGTGCGTCCGTCGGGAGAGAGCAGGATGGCGCTGTTGCGCGCCTTGCGCCAGCCGTTCCCGTATGGATAGCTCAGCAGGTCCGGAGGGGCCATGGTGGCGAAAAATTCATTGGTCGCGGCACCGAACAGCAGGTCGGCAGAATGGCCCTCCTGCAAGAAATACACGAAGCGCCGCACCGTCGGGGACGCACCTATATCATTCAGCACCACGTCGGAAGTGAATGTCTCCGGCGCTATCAGCAGATCCGCATGATGCAGCGCCATGGCCTCTTCCAGAAGCCTCAGAAGGGCCTCCGTCTGCGCCGCCTGGGTCATGGACGTGAATTTGCTGTAGGGGTCTATATTCGGCTGCCCTACCAGCACTTCCACCCGTGACTCGGAGCGTTCCTCATAGCTGTCGTACATTATCCCGGAGCACACAGGCGGCAGCAGTGTCACGGCAAGCAGGGCCGCCGTTTCGAACCATGAACTTTTCTTCCGGCGGCGCATGCGTATTCCGTCCGTGGAGGACACCAGCAGGCCGAAAAGCCCGAGATTCACGGCCCAAATCCAGAGGGAGCCGCCGAGAGTGCCGGTGATGCTGTACCACTGCACATACTGCGTGGTGGTCGCGAAAGCGTTGCCGAGCACCAGCCATGGCCATGAAGGCCCGGAAGTAGCGAGATACCAGTGCTCCCAGCTAACCCACGCAAAGGCGAGAAAGGCATAGGACAATATGCCTCCTATTCTTTTCTTGGCAAGTCGGAACAGGCCGAACACCAGGGACATCTGAAGAGCATTGGCGAGCACGGCGAAAATCCCTCCCGCCACGGTGGCATTGCAGACCCAGAAAGTGGTCAGGGCGTTCCACAGCACGAAAGTGAAGTAGTGCCACGGCCAGAAGCGGCGCACCCTGTCCCTTGAAGCCACATATTCGGCGCACAGCAGGGGCACGAAGCCGAAGAGGGAAAACACCCCCATCCTCGGCACGAGCCACGGAATGCTGAGCAGGACCGCCGACAATGCCGACAGCAGCCACAACACTGTTTTCGACCTTTTCACGGCCGAAAGATAATATTTTTTTCATTGATAACATTTTTTTCATTGATAACATTTTTTCACTATATTCGTAAAAACAAATACCATTCTGTTCAAAATGAAATTCTCACATTTATTTAAGTCCCTGGCCATCGGGATATTGCTCGCATGCATGCTGTACCCCGCCTCAGGCCAGACACTCGTCCGTTCCCTGAGCGGACGCATCACGGACTCCGAGGGGGAGCCGCTTGCCGGCGCCTCCATACGGATCAAAGGAGTCACGGGAGGCTTCATTGCCGACCTGGACGGAAACTATGAAATACGCGACCTGAGGGTTCCCGCCACCCTCATAGTCTCTTTCATAGGCTACAAAGACTGCGAAATCAGCGTGGACGCTAACACGAAATCTCCTTTCGCGATAGTCCTCGACGACAGCAACACCGTGCTCGACGACGTAGTGGTGGTAGGTTACGCCACGATGAAGAAACGCGACCTCGTGGGGGCCGTGGACCAGGTGGACAGCAAGGTCGTGGGAGACCGGTCCAACGGAGACCTCGGACGCTCCCTGCAGGGCGAGATAGCCGGACTCAACATCACCTTCAACGACGGCAAACCCTCCAGCGGCGCATCCGTGAACGTGCGCGGCTCCACTTCCATAGGGGCCGGAGGATCCACGCTCATACTCATCGACGGTGTCGAAGGTTCGCTCGACCTGGTGAACCCTTCCGACGTGGAATCGGTGTCGGTCCTGAAAGATGCGTCCTCTACCGCAGTCTACGGTGCCCGGGGAGCCTTCGGGGTGATACTCGTCACTACGAAAAGCGCGAAGAAAGGAACGCCAGTAATCAATTACAGCGGCTCGGTAAGCATGAAAAAGCGCACCGTGGACTTCCACAACATCACCGATTCCATAGAATGGCTCGACTGGTGGAAGACCTGCTACAACAACTACTACAACGGTTCCAGGGCCCTGCTCAACCATATAGATTCCAAGGCCCCGTACTCCGAGGACATCTACAACGAAATCATACGCCGCAACCAGGACCCCTCGCTTTCCAAAGTGGTCGAGAGCTACGATGTCGCCGGATTCGGTTATGCCTACTACGACAATACCGACTGGATGAACGAATTTTACAAGACCTGGTCTTCATCGACGGAACACAATCTCTCAGTGTCCGGAGGCAATGAAAACGCCGACTACTACATATCGGGACGCTACTACGGTGCGGACGGCATATATAAGGTAGGGGCGGAAAACTACCACCGCTACAACCTGAGGGCGAAAGGCACGCTGAAAGTCCGTCCATGGCTGAAAATAACGAACAACCTGAGCGTTTCCGTGGCGGACGACCTCCAGCCGCGCACCCAGAACGGCACCGTGGTGCAGAAGTACATGCAGCACTGCCTCCAGCCCATGGCCCCGCTGCGAAACCCCGACGGCAGCTGGACGCCCGCAGCGGCGATTTCCGGATATGCCGCATTCTACGAGGGCAACAACTACCTTACCGACAACCGCACCTGGCTGCGGGAGAAAATCAGCGCCGACATAGACCTGATCAAGGACAGGCTGAAACTGCAGGCGGACTACTCCTACAACTTTACGGACCGCAACAGGCGCACCATACAGAACACCGTCACATATTCCAAGTCGCCGGGCGTGTTCCTCGAAGAGTCCGCCTCGGCCGGAGACAAACTCACGGAAGTCAACTACGACACCCGCTACCAGGCTTCCAACATCTATCTCACATGGAGTCCGAAGTTGGGCAGGAAGCATTCCCTTACCACACTTGCCGGCTGGAACGTGGAGTGGCAGACCTACAAGACACTCACGGCCTCGCGCACGGGATTCACATCCAACAAGCCTTCCTTCACCCTGATGGACGGCGAGGCCAGCATCACCGCAGGCGGCAACGCATGGTCCTACGTGGGGGCATTCGCCCGCGTGAACTATTCATTCCTCGGAAAATATCTCCTCGAAGTCAGCGGACGCTATGACGGCTCGTCCAAATTCCCCACATACAGCCAGTGGGGCTTCTTCCCTTCCGCCTCTGCGGCATGGCGCATTTCCGACGAATCCTGGATGCGGTGGAGCCGCGACTGGATGGACAATCTTAAGTTGCGCGTGTCGGCAGGCTCCATGGGCAACGGCAACGTGTCCCCCTACCTTTACACATCCGAAATGTCCGTCACCAAGGCCACGGACATAGTGCTCGGCGGCAGCCTCCCCTCATACACCTCCGTCGGGAGCGTGGTGCCGGTGTCTCTCACATGGGAGCGCTCCACGACCTACGACCTCGGGCTCGACTTCGACCTGCTCTCCAGCCGCCTGTCCTTCTCAGGCGACTACTACCACCGCTACACCACCGACATGTACACCCTCAGCGCCACGGTCCCGTCGGTCTACGGCACATCCTCCCCCAAGGGCAACAATGCGGAGATGCTTACGCGCGGATGGGAACTGTCGCTGCAGTGGCGAGACGAATTTGCCCTCGCGGGAAAACCCTTCTCGTACAGCATAAAGGGACTCCTTTG
Organism: Bacteroidales bacterium; assembly: GCA_022508605.1. Classification (GTDB taxonomy): domain Bacteria; phylum Bacteroidota; class Bacteroidia; order Bacteroidales; family UBA932; genus Cryptobacteroides. Next base: position 3,714 of record JAFLUX010000051.1, read on the forward strand.
GGACAGCCGTTCATTCATCACGAAATACGCCGGGAACGACGAGAACAAAATCGCGGCCTCCATGTCCAACCTCATAGCGAACGGAGGCAACCCGTCCAATTTCTATGAGGGCATGGAAATCGGAGAAATCTGGGGCTACACCGTAGAGGGCCTTTTCAAGGATTATGAAGACATAGCCAACTCCGCCGTACATTCCTTCCAGCAGGCTTCCGACAAGGTGACGAGGCCGGGTATGGTGAAAGTGAAGGACATAGGCGGCAAGTTCGACGAAAACGGAAACTATGTGCCGGACGGCATCATCGACTACGGGCAGCTGACCACGGACCAGCCCGGAGACCTCAAAATCATAGGCAATTCTTCGGCCCGGTACAACTACGGCATCAACATAAGCACGAAATGGAACGGCATAGGACTCTCGGTATTCCTCCAGGGCGTCGCCAAACGCGACTGGTATCCCGGAGACGACTGCGGATACTTCTGGGGCAAATATTCCCGTCCGTTCTTCTACTTCATACCCACGGCGCACCGCCTGAGCAACCCCACGGTGGCCCAGCTCAACGAAGACGGCACGGAATGCCTCAACTGGGACAGCGCCTACTGGCCCCGCGTGAGCACATACCAGTCCAACGGCGACGACGCCGCCACAAAGATTCTTGAAATCGCCAACACCCGCTATCTGCAGAACGCGGCCTTTCTCCGCGTCAAGAACGTGCAGATAGACTACAGTTTCGGAGACAAAGTGTGCCGGGCGCTCGGAGTCAAGGGACTGAGGGTATATCTCAACGGGGAAAACCTGTTCACATTCACGCCTCTCCACAAATGGGCGGAGAACCTCGACCCCGAAGGGCTCGGATACGACACCGACTTCAACAGCGCGGCGCAGGGCAATACCTACCCTGTGTTCAAGACGCTCACTGCCGGATTCAACGTAACATTCTAACGAAGTTCAGACAATGAAAAAACACATATTCACGATTCTGGCCGTATGCGCCGCAACTGCCTCCTGCACCGGATTCCTCACACAGGAAAATCCGAACAGGACCGAAAGCGAATTCTTTTTCCAGGATGAATCCTCGCTGGTGCTCTACACCAACGGACTCGTCAGGTCCTACGCCACGGCCATCAAGTCCTTCATCGACGGAGACCGCTACACGGATGCCATGAACTGGGACGGCTCGTATTCATACTACACCGACAGATACACGGCAGAGGACGCGACCAACTGGAGCACAAGCAACTGGAGCAGCCTGAGGTCTATAAACTATTACCTCGAAAACATGCGCAAGGCGAACGCCGACCCCGCAGTCCTCGACCACTACGAGGGAGTGGGCCGCTTCTTCCGGGCCATGTTCTACATCGCCAAGGTCAAGACCTTCGGGGCCGTGCCATGGTACGACCACATGGTGGACCCCCAGAACAAGGACGACATCTATATGCCCCGCACCAACCGCGAGGAAGTGTGCCGCCACATACTCGAAGACCTCGACTATGCCTGCGAGCATTGTTCCACCGATGCCTCCTACCGCAACCGCAGCTCATTCATACACCGCTACGTGGCGCTCGCCATAAAGTCCCGCTTCTGTCTGTACGAGGGGACATACCGCAAGTACCACAGCGTGGACCCGAGCACGGGAGCGCCATGGAAGTCAGACGAGAGCAGAATGTACCTCGAAGAGTGCATAAAGGCCTCGGAGGAGATAATGAACTCCAGGGTATACGAACTGATAGATGTGCCGGCCAACCGCAAGACGCAGTACCGCGACATGTTCACCAACGCCGACGGCGCGGGCAACTTCACCAAGGAGTTCATCTGGGCCAGGGACTACGACCTCGACCTGAATGTCACCAACGCCTCGTACAGCATCAACGACTACATGTGCAATGCGCAGCATGCGCAGTACTCGTTCAACCGCGACTTCGTGAACACCTATCTGATGCTCGACGGTACCCCGTACACCAGCAAGTATGCCAACTACATGGAACTCGAGCTTGCCGACGAATGCCGGGACCGCGACTACAGGCTCGCCCAGACCATACGCACGCCGGGATTCACGAGGGCCGGGGGCACGGTGCACTACGCTCCGGACTTGGTGTATGCCAAAACCGGATACCAGCCCTGCAAATGGCTCACGGACGAAATCAACGATGAGATTTCCGGGGCCACCGCTACCGACGTACCACTCATACGCTATGCGGAAGTGCTGCTGAACTATGCCGAAGCCAAGGCGGAGCTCGGACAGCTCGACCAGGCCGCATGGGACCGCTCCGTAAAACTCGTCCGCGAAAGGGCAGGAGTCACCAGCATCTACCCCGTGGAGGCCGATCCGTACCTTGTGACATACTACCAGAACAGGGTTACCGATCCCTGCATACTCGAAGTCAGGCGTGAGCGCGGAACGGAGTTCACGATGGAAAACCTGCGTCAGGACGACATCATGCGCTGGGCCCAGGGAGAACTGCTCGTAAAACAAAAGACCGGGATATGGATTCCGGCCATAGAGACTCCGCTCGACCTCGACGGAGACGGGGTCCCCGATTCATTCGTGTCTGCGGAAGTGACGGAGAAGGCTGGCCTTAAAGTGCTCTCCATCGCCAACAGCGGCGCCGCCCACAAACTTTCGGAAGGCGACCACGGATATATACTCGTGGCCACGGCGCTCTGTGCCGAATACAGCTGGCACGACTACAAGTATCTCCGCCCCATCCCCGCCTCCGCACTGCTGGAAAACCCCAATCTTGAACAGAATCCCGGTTGGACCCGATAAAACGATTGACCATGAAACGTTTACTAAGATATACTGCTATGATTCTGGGGCTTGTACTCGCTTTTGCAGGCTGCCGGAAAGAGAGCGATGTTTTCACGAGAGAGCAGGATGCGCTCTCCGTCGACTGCAACGAACAGAGCATCCGGCAAAACATATTGTGCCTCGGAGAATGGACCTCCCGCAGCGAGGTCCCATGGCTGAAAGTGGTGCCGGAAAGCGGCAGCGGCAACGGCCGCGATTACCAGTTCTACGAAATAGCCGTGGATTACAACGGCTCGGACGCACGCGAAGGAATAGTCTACCTGATACACAACGGCAGGGAATTTCCCGTGACGGTAAATCAGGCGAAGTGCAGCTTTGAACTCGGCCGGGTGTCGTTCAGCGGCTCCCTCACTGAAGGGGTGGAAAGCCGCGCAAGTCTGCTCGTCGCCTACAGGAACGCCTCTGGCAACGAGACTATAGGATTCAGCTGCAAGGTCGGCGGCGATGCGTCGGCCGGGCTTTCCGTTCCCTCCACAAGCGGCGGATTCAAGGCTGGAGACGGCTCAATAGCCCTCGAAATACAGGGTACACCCGCCGCCAAGGGAGAGGTGGAATTCGAAGTGTTTGCAGACGGCGTATCCATAGGCAAGACTTCCGCCATGGTAGAGGAGGCATCGGCCCCCTCCCCCGGTCCAGGCAGCACCATGGAGGTGATATGGAGCCTTACCGACCATCAGGGCGATGCCGCTGAAAGGGCGGAGTTGAACGCAAGGCATCCGGAATGGCTCAACAGCATGACGATGAACGCAGACAAGGGCAGCGGAGTCCTCTCTATCGTAGGAGCTCCCGGACGTCCCGCGGCACCCGCCATAGGTTCCCAGAGCTTCGCCGACGGACACCTCTACATCAAAGGCATGTACGACCAGGACTATTTCCTGCTCACCTGCAACGACTTCGCCTTCCCCGCCGGCACTCTCGTAACATGTTCCGGATCCATGGGAGGCGCCGGATCCTCCGCCGGCTATTTCGTCATAGAGTATTCCTGCGACGGAACCACCTGGAACACCGCGGACGGAGTCATCACGGAGAACGTGGAGGGGGTTTCCATAAGCTATCACGCCAAGCCCTACGATGACATCACCGGCACCGAGCTGGGGGCATTCAGCGTGACCATGCGCCCGTCCGCGGCCAGCAACGGCACCTTCCTCGTGCGCATAAAGGTCGCCGCCAACATGCGCATGAACCACAGCCCCACATCGACGGCCATCAACACCACCCCGGCATCGACACGCTTCAAAGGCGACTTGAAAGTGTCGGCGGCAATTACGGGCAGCGGCGGCGGAGCCATCACCGGAGATCCCTCCGGCCTGCCGGCAGAATGGAACTTCTACGCACTCGGTTTTACCAACGCCACAAAGGCGGATGCACTCAACACCCCGTATGCAGCCCACTGGAAGATGGGTGAAGATCCCATACGCTGCATGGCCACGAGCGGAAATGCCGATGCATACTTCACTCCCGTGGGCAGCAAGGTGACGAACGTCACCATGAACCCCAACCTCCAGGCCCAGGGTCTGCTGGAAGGCGATTATTTCATGGCCGTCATCCCTGTCAGCAACTTTGCATCCTCCAACAGAATCAAGGTTGAATCAGCCACCGGCAGCGCAGGCGGTTCGGTGGGCTACTGGCTTCTCGAATATTCGAGCGACGGCAGCACGTGGTACACCGCCCCCGGAGCCGTCGACCACACGCGCGGAAGCGATACCTTCAAAGCGCATTTCTGGAATACCGCACGTTCCATCGTGAACTCCGGAAGCGCTGCTGCCGACGGCGGCATAGGAAACCGCTACACCTACGACGGGCCCGACGATGATACCTACCACGCCTACAGTTTTGCCCTCACCTCCATGAACGACATCCCCTCCGGAAATCTGTATCTGCGTCTCCGCGCACTTAAGTATAGGGCGACGCCGGACGTGACTTCCGATGTCGCTGCCGGATGGACGGACATCAAGGCATTCATAGTGTCTCTCGATAATTAAGATGAAGGCAATCAAACTAATATCAATTATTTTCGCCGCAGGATTCATCTCCTGCGGCGGAAATATAAATGACGACGATGCCGGCAAGGATTCCGGAAGCACGTCTTCCGGGCGCAAGGAGCTTTACAAGGTGGTGGCGCACAGGGGAGGCTACAAGGAGGCCGGACTGCCGGACTGCTCCATAGCGTCCATGAAGTACACGATAACCCTGAAATGCCTCGCCGCCGAAATCGACATCGTGGCCACTTCAGACGGTTACGCACTGGTGGCCCACCCCGATGGCAACAACAAGGTCAACGGTTTGGTGCCTTGGGAACATACGCTCGAAGAAATAAGGGCTGCGGGCAAGTTGTCCAACGGAGAGCAGATTCCGGTGATGGAAGACTGCCTGGAGCTGATTGCCGACAAAAGCAAAAATCCCCTGGGCACCCATATCTGGATAGACTGCAAGTCCGTCACGGATGACGGCTACAAGTATTTCAAACAGGCCATAGACAATGCCTACAGAGCGATAAAAGACAAAGACGCCTTCGAGCTGTGCGAATTTATGTGTCCTGCGGGGAAAGATGTTTTCGAGGCTTTCCGGCAGACTGCCATGTTCAAAGAGGGCAAATGTGAATGTGCCTGGATGACCGCCACACTGCCGGGGAACTACTATGGCTGCTGGGCGCAGCTCAACTACAGGAAAGTAATTGAAAATGCCTCAGGCAGTGCTTCCGACTCTCCGGTATGGAGCGGATACACGCCTGAGACATATATAGATGCCGATATTCCTCTGAGCCTGTACAATACCACCGACTCCCGTGACTCCGACTTCTACGAGAAAGTCATTCCGTACTATCCCCGCCTCAAGGCGATGTTTACGAACTATCCCGCAGAACTCATACGTCGGCTCAAATCGGCCGGTGTGGAAAAATAGCCGTTCAGAGCGACTCCACGGCCTTGTAGGCTCCGGCGATTTCCGTCACGAGCGCATCGTCAGCCGCTATTCCGGTATACTTGACTACGGTAGCTTCGACACCGTTCTCCTTTATGGAGGCGAGCATCTCCACGCTCTGCGGATCCTGGGGATTGTCAAAATGCAGCGCGCCTCCCGCCGCAAGCAGGAGCTTGTCGTAAGGCAGGCCGAAGCCTTTCGCCGTGAGCAGCGGCAGTATGATTCTGTCGTTGGGGGCGAGCTTGCGCAGAGGCTCGCGTCCTACCCTGTCGCACTCATCGCGCAGATAAGGATTGCTGAACCGGCGCAGTATTTTCTCTATGTATGCGAAGTGGGCATCGTGGTCGAAGCCGAACTTCCTCACAAGGGCCTCGCCGCTCTGCTGCATGGCACCTCTCACTATCGCGCACACCGACGGATCCGCCACGCACTCCCCTATCGTCTCTATGCCTTTCAGCTTGCCGATATAGGCCGCGGTGGCATGGCCGGTGTTCAGGGTGAACAGCTTGCGTTCGACATATGCGAGAAGATTGTCCACGGGGGTCATGCCCGGTATTTCAGGGACAGGGCCTGCAAAGGAGGCCTTCTCCACATCCCACTCGAAATACTCCTCCACAGCAACGTCCAGGGGCACTTCGCAGCGCACGGGGGGCACGATGCGGTCCACTGCGGCATCCGGGAATCCGACATGCGAGGCAGCCCATGCGGCCGTCTCGGAATCGAGCCTGGAGAATACCAGCTCTTTCAGCTGGGAGCTGGCTTTCAAGCCGTTTTCGCATGCTATCACGTTAAGGGGAGCTTCATTGCCTGCGGCCTTGCGGGCGCTGATGCCGTCGGCTATGGCAGGGGCGACGAACCTGAGGATGCGAAGACCTACCGCCGTGGTCACTATGTCGGCCCCGGCTATCTCTCCGGCTATCTCCGGACCGCCGGAATTGACCGCCCTCACATTGTTCACTTCTATGTCGCAGCTGTTGTGGTCCGACACATGCACGGTGTAGCGGCCGCGTGAATTGAGCTGGGACAGAAGCTCTTCCGCCACATCAGCGAAAACGAGTTCATAGCCTGCCGCCGAAAGGACGGCCCCGATGAAGCCGCGCCCGATGTTGCCTGCTCCGAATTGAATTGCTTTCATAAGATATCAGATTTGGTTTTCTAATCCTACAAATTTAAGAAAAATATCCGTATTTACCCCTTATCTTCAACATAGCCGACAGGCTTGTCCTCGCCTACGAGCATGGGCAGCGACAGGGGGATGATCCTGTTTCCCTTCTTCCTTTTCGTTATCGGGTCGATATCAGGGAACAGCTCGTATTCGTCCGACAGACCTAAACATCTTAGGCCCAGATAGTGGTCGAACAAGCGCTGTTCGATTCTTCCCCCACTCCACACTTCATCCCGTTCAAGCCCCTCGGCCTCTTCCTTAGTTCCGCGCCTCATAGCACGGGTGCCCGACTCAGGATCGATTATATAGAACTCCTCATAAAAACTCCCGGGAAAAAACTCGTCGTATGGAACCGGGGGTGTGATTTGCGGGAAATACTTGCACCACTCGCCTTTTCGCCATTTATGATTGACAAACTTCTTCGGCGCGGCCCTGCAATCTTCCCGTATCGGCAACTTCCCTATCTTCATCCACTTGCCGCATTTCACATAATCTCCGTCAATACTCACCTTGAATAGAATCGGGAGCGTCTGGAATATAGTCAAGTCCTCCGGCGTCTCGGTAGTGCTATATTCAAATATGGCGATGTGACCGTGAGGTATAATCTGGCCGTAGCAGAAAAAACGAGAAAACACAGGAATCTCGACTACAGCACCTTCCGTGACCTGCTGACGCTTCGGCTCACGGATGCTGATTTTCTGATTCCCGATACTCTCCCAGCGCTTTGAAAACTCCTTCAAAGCCTCCTTGTGGTCCTGCAAAACATAAGCTTCCTCTTTTGCCGCAGGCTCTGTAGTCTGCCCGGCTCCAGCTTCTTCAGGGGCTGAAGGTGCGACGTAGTTTTCACGGCGCCGTTTCGTGACAGGATCCACATCGGGAAACAGTTCATATTCATCCATCAATGCATGACACCTTGTTCCATAATAAAAGGCGCATATCCGGTCCTCTATATCCTCATCATTCCAACCTTTTTCCCGTTCGAGGCATGCAGCCTCTTCTTTAGTAGCAATCCTCTGGCGGCCTCCAGGAATGCTATAATCAATTATCCAAATCACAGAAGACAGGCTGTCTAACCTGCCCGGCTCATCTTCACGCTTATGGTTCGGGTATCTATCCGGAAAGTACTTATACCAATCTCCTTTCATCCAGCTAAGACTAATGAACCTATTTTTCAGCGTTTTACAGTCTTCACGTATCGGAAGTTTCCCTATTTTCATCCACCTGCCAGATCCGATATAATCTCCCCAGTATCCTACCCTAAAAAGAATCGGAAGTGTCTGAAATATCGTCAAGTCCTCCGGAGTTTCAGTACTGCGATACTCGAAAACGACAATGCCGTGGTCATATACAAGCTGCCCATAGCAGAAAAACTCGCCCTTTACGGGTATCTCCACAATAGAACCTAAAGTGAATCGCTGACGCTTCGGCTCTCGGATACATAATCTCTGTTTATTATCCTTATCGTCCATTGTCTATTGTTATCTTAAA
>JAFLUX010000052.1 GCA_022508605.1 Bacteroidales bacterium
AACGGGCATTTAAGCGTGCAGGAAAAAACCTTATTTTAAACTTTATAAATTATGATTTACGCTTACATCAGGGTCAGCACTGAGATGCAGACCAGCCAGAGTCAGGAATTTGAAATCCGAAAGTATTGTTCGCGCCACGGGCTTGTCGTGGACCGCTGGGTTACGGAGCAGGTCTCCGGCACCAAGCCGGTAGAAAAACGCACGCTCGGCAGAATCATCAGGAAAATGCAGCGTGGAGACATGCTTCTGTGTACGGAGCTGTCACGCCTGGGACGCAACATGCTCATGGTCATGTCCACGCTCAACAGCTGTTCTTCAAAAGGAATAGCCATTCACTCCATCAAGGACCACTTCGATTTGTCGGACAATATAAATTCCAAAATCATAGCCTTTGCTTTCGCCCTTGCCGCGGAAATAGAAAGGAACCTCATTTCGCAGCGAACAAGAGAAGCGCTGGCCGCAAAAAAGCAGGCTGGAGTACGCCTCGGGCGCCCTCCCGGGAGGTCGAAAAAATACGACAAGATAAAAAGCAGCATGCCGGAAATAGAAAAAATGCTCAACGAGCGCATGCCGGTGAGCCGCATAGCCAAAAAGTTCAGAGTGCACCGCAATACGATGTCGCGATATATCAAAAATCTGCAAATGGCGGGGCCGGAAGAAAAAAGTACACCTTTCGATTTGTAATAATAATCGCCTATTTGCTTACAATTTTTAATTAGATTTTTAAGATATTCAGATTTTTCAGGGTGCAAAAACGATAAAATGCAGATAATACGCATATAACGGGGCTTTCGCCCGGTTTGGAATTTTAAAAAAAAGTTCCAATCTTTGCAGCCAAGTAGTGTTATTTTAAATGCCCGTTAAGATATGCGGGCAGCGGTTAATGTTTAATTTAAAGTATTAGCTTATGAAAAAAGCTTTATTCAGCGTGCTTTTCTCATTTTTGGCCGTATCGCTTTGGGGGCAGACCGTCTCCGTGAGAGGCGTGGTCAGAGATGCGGGCACCGACGAAACAATTCCCTATGCATCGGTTTTGCTGAAAGGCACCACGCAGGGGACATCCGCCGATGCGGACGGAGCCTATTCGCTCAGCGTGCCGTCCGGGTCGGTCCTCGTTTTTTCTTCGGTAGGATATACTGCCTATGAGACGACCGTAACGGGAAGCGGAGTAATAAACGTCAGACTCACGCCCGACGCGGAATTTCTCAATGAAACCATCGTAGTGGCCTTCGGACAGTCCACCAAGGAGGCTTTCACCGGTTCGGCGAAGGTGCTCGACGACGAGAAGCTCGCGCTCTCTCAGGTGGCGGACGTCACCAGCGCCCTTGCCGGTCAGGTGGCGGGCGTGCAGCTCGTCTCCAACAGCGGCGCTCCCGGATCATCGGCGACCATACGCATACGAGGCATCTCATCCATATATGCAGGCAACACCCCCCTTATCGTGGTGGACGGTGTGCCGTTTGACGGCGACATGAACAATATAGCGCCCAGCGACATAGAGTCCATGACCGTTCTCAAGGACGCGGCATCCAACGCTCTCTATGGTGCCCGAGGCGCCAACGGTGTCATCATGATTACCACCAAGAAAGGCAAGAGAGGCCAGGCATTGGTATCCTTCGATGCCAAGTACGGCGTGAACACAAATGCCCTTCAGGAGTATGAGACCATCAGGGATCCCCGCGCCTACTACGAGCAGCACTACAAAGCTCTCTACAATTATTATGCTGCATCCGACGGCTACGGCCTCTCCGGGGCCGAGGCCCACGTTTTGGCGAACAAGAACCTCTTCGACGCCGCAAACGGCGGTCTTGGTTACCAGACTTACCGCATACCGGACGGAGAGTTCGCGATCGGCGCCAACGGCCGCTTCAACCCCAAGGCTACCGAGGGTTATGTTCTCGGGGACTTCCTTATAAAGGCTGACGACTGGGCGAAAGAGGTCTACCGCAAAGGCGCCCGTCAGGAGTACACTCTCACGGTGTCCGGAGCCCAGGACAAAATGTCTTTCTTCTCCTCTTTGAGTTACCTCAACAACAACGGTATCACCGACAGGTCCGACCACAAACGACTTGCAGCCCGTCTGAAAGCGGACTATCAGGCGAAAGACTGGTTCAAAATGGGTGCGAACATGTCCTACACCAAATTTGAGTTCAACTCTCTCGGCAACAACGGCAACTCCAGTTCCACCGCCAATATCTGGGCCTACACCTCACAGATGGCGCCTGTCTATCCCCTCTATATCAGGCTGGCCGACGGCACCAAATATGTGGACGACAACGGCATCACCGTCCTCGACCACGGTAACGGCGAACTCAATCAGGGCGGTATTCCCGGCACGTCCCGTCCTTTCATCACGAATGCGAACCCTGTGCTCGCCAACCTCTACAACACCAACAATTCCGAGGGCAATGCACTTTCCGCCCAGGGATATGCGGACGTGGACATCTTCAAGGGCCTGACCCTGACGGTCAACGCCTCTGCGAATCTCGACGAGACCCGCAGCAACTCTGTTTACAACCCGTACTATGGACAGTTCCGTTCCTCTGGAGGTACTGTCGGCGTTGGCCACGGCCGCTCTTATGCCTGGAACACTCAGCAGCTCCTCAACTATTCCAGGGACTTCGGCCTGCACTCAGTGAGCGCTCTCCTCGGACACGAGTACTACAGCAATAAATATTATGCGGTAGGCGGTTCCAAAACTCAGATGTTTTCCCAAAGCAACAAGGAACTCGACGGTGCGGTCGTGGATGGACAGGGTGCCTACTCGTATCAGACGCACTACAACAATGAGGGTTTCTTCGGGCGTCTCCAGTATGACTATGCAGACCGCTATTTCGCTTCCGCGTCTCTGAGACGCGATGCGTCTTCCCGATTCCATCCTGATCATCGCTGGGGCAACTTCTGGAGTCTTGGCGGAGCATGGATCATCAGCAAAGAGCGCTGGTTCTCCGCTCCCTGGGTCAATGAGCTCAAGTTCAAGGCCTCCATCGGCAGCCAGGGCAACGACAGCATAGGTTCTTACAGATACACCGATGTATTCGAGATCGTCCCTTCCGATGGTCGCGTATCGACACTGTTCTCCACTAAGGGCAATCCTGACATCACTTGGGAGACCAACACCAACTTCAACACCGGCTTTGAATTCGCATTCCTCGGCAACCGCATCACCGGTAGCGTCGAGTATTTCAACCGTATGACTACCGACATGCTTTTCCCCACCCCCGTGGCACCTTCCCAGGGCTACTCCAGCATCTATCAGAATGTCGGAGACATGAACAACTACGGATTCGAGGGAGACTTCAACTTCGGCATCATCAGCAAGCAGAACTTCCAGTGGGATTTCAACTTCAACATCACCCACCTCAAGAACACGGTCGTGAAACTTGCGGACAGCGTAAAGGAAAGCAAGGCCTATGATGCCGACGGCAACGTGTACAACGGCTTCACCAGCGGCAGTTTCTTCATCTCCGAAGGCTCATCCATGTATAATTGGTACACCTACGAATATGCGGGAGTGGACAGGGAGACAGGTAAATCCCTATGGTGGAAGAACACCCTCGACGCTGACGGAAATGTTACGGGCCGTGAGACGACCGACCAGTATTCTACCGCCACGAAGTATGTGTTGAATACCACCACCATCGCCCCTGCGTTCGGCGGCTTCGGAACTTCGCTCCGCTTCTACGGGTTTGACTTCGCGGTCAACTTCACCTACCAGCTGGGAGGTAAGCAGTATGACTTCACATACTCCCGCTTCATGTATTCTCCCACTGCCAACCAGACGGGTTACAATTATCATGTAGACCTGCTGGACGCATGGACCCCGGAAAACCCCGATTCGAACATTCCCCGCTTCCAGGCAGGCGACACTGACAGCAATTCCACGTCGAGCCGCTTCCTGACAAGCGCTTCCTACCTCAATCTGCAGAACATCAACTTCGGTTACACAATTCCTCAGAAGTTTACCTCCAAGATCAATGTAAGCAGCCTGAGAATCTATGTGGCGGCTGAGAATCTGTACTATTGGTCGGCGCGCAAGGGTTTCGATCCTCGCAAGACCTTCTCCGCAATCAACAGTGACAACAGTGCCTCCTATTCTCCGATGAGGACGGTTTCCGGAGGTATTACCCTTAAATTCTAATTGAAGGAGGAATATTTATGAAAAAAACAATAAAAGTTCTGTTATCGGCGGTCGCCGGCGCTTCCATACTCTCGTCCTGCATCCAGGAGACTTTCCCGCTCGAAGGTGCTGCGACATCGGGCCAGCTGGCACAATCTTCCGCGGCCATGGAAGGCTCGGTGGACGGTTTGGTCGCCCAGATTTACCAGCCTTATTATTTCTACGGATCGGCAAATCAGCAGGAGTATGACATCTCATATGCCGGCCTGCTCATTACCTACGCCCGTGCGCTCAACGACCTCGTGAACAACTCCGAGACTATAGGTTATGACTGGTGGTGCGGATTCGTAGGGGCCTACGGATATTCCATGAATGCCAACCAGACCAGAGTCGCCGTGCCTTACATGACTTTATACAAAATCATCAAGAGCACCAACGACATCATCGGTCCTCTTCTCCTGGTCGACGAGCTCAGCGAGGCACAGAAGGGCTATCTCGGTGTCGCATACACCTACCGAGCCCTGATGTACCACGATTTGTACAACCTCTATCTGCCTGCGCTCAACAAATACACCGACTGCTCGAGAGTGGAGGGCCTGACGGCACCGATTATATTGTCCACCTCTGAAGAAGCGTCCGAGTACAAGACTGCACGCGCCCCCGAGGACGTTATGGCTGCGCAGGTTTTCGCGGATCTCGACAGAGCGGAGGAACTCCTCGCCGATTATCATCCTTCCACCAACCGCTATCCGACTCTGCCCGTGGTGTACGGTATAAAAGCAAGGATGTATATGGCGGTCAAGGACTATGCGAACGCTGCAAAATATGCACGCCAGGCTATAGACATTTCCGGCAAAACCCCTCTGACAGAGGCGGAATGGACAAGCCCCACCCAGGCATTCTGCGACGCCTCGGGCAACAACTCATGGATGTGGTACTACAGCATCAGCGCCGAGAACATGGGCAATCTCTGCAACCCCACCGGATTCCTCGCCGGCGAGAGCGACTGGGGATACAACTCCTTTACCCAATTCTCCCTGCAGCGCTGGATGTATGACCGCATGAACCGCAGCGACTTCCGCAAGCAGTCCTTTATAGATCCGGACAGGGAAACCTATCCCGCATCCTACTACAAATGGGCAGACCAGACGAATTACCTCAAATATTACCCGTTTGAATCGCTTCCCGATTACTTCTCCATCAAGATACGCTGCAAAGGCGGCGACTGGGAGAACTACTCCGTGGGCGGTGCAGTCGACTGGCCAATGATGCGTGTCGAGGAGATGTACCTCATCGAGGCCGAAGCCATAGGCATGAGCCAGGGCGAGAGCGCAGGCATACAGAAGCTGGAGGAATTCGTGAAGACTTACCGCGACCCGGATTATTCGTATGCACAGGCGGCCGCTGCTTTCGGCGAGGGCTTTGTCAAGAATTTCCAGGAAGAAGTTCTTTTCCAGAAACGCATAGAATTTCTCGGCGAGGGTGTCGGCCTCTTCGATGCCAAGCGCATCAGGCCCGGCGTGAAGACCTGGTATGCAGGCTCCAAGGTCATCCACGATACCATGAAGTATGACATCGAAGAAATCAGCCCCTACTGGAATTTCGTGATACCCACCAGCGAGCTTGAGAACAACGAGTACATCATCGTCGAAGACGGCGTACCTACCGAAATCGATGGTGTGAAGACAACTCCCAACAATCCTGACCCGACCAACAAAGTCAGTAATGTCACGACACAGTATTAGTTTTAAGTTAAGAAAGCAGTGGTATGAAAACCAACAGAATAAAAATATTTTTTGCGGCTGCCGCAACAGTGCTTGCAGTCCTCTCCTGTCAGAAGGAGAGCGAGTATCAGCCGGCTGAACCAGAGGCGGACAACTGGGGGATTTATTTCCCGACCCAGGAGAATACCGGTAGTCACACCTACGATCCGGCCATGGAGCGCAGCACGAGCTTCACTGTCGCCCGTAAGAAATCCAACGGCGCGGTCACGGTACCATACAAAGTGACCGTATCCGAAGACGGCATCTTCCAGTTCGGCGACATCGTATTTGCCGACGGCCAGACCGAGACCACTCTCGACGTGAGCTTCTCCGGCGCCCCGGAGGGCAAAGAAGTATCTTTCTCTCTTGAGGTCGTCAACGAAGGCGACACCAACTATACTTCAGTTTACGGCAGCGGAGCGACCGGTATCAGCTTCTCCGTCATGATTGTCCGTTATGAGTACATCCTCAATCCGAAGACCGGGGAACCGGCAGTGTTTACATTTACCCAAAAACACTGGGGAGAAACCGCATGGGCCTATGTCAAGTACTATGACATAGACGGTGTATGGACCTGCCAGACCGAAACTTTCCTGCACGAGTATGAAGGTGAGCAGTACAATGATCCTGGTTTCTTCGGGACCGACTGCGGAGAGCTCAACTTCACCATCTACACAAAAGACCTCAATAAGGAAGGCAACGCCTATGTCCAGTTACCTCCTTTTGTGTATTATTTCAATACCAACTACAATGAGGATGTCATCGGTTTCGACTACTATTATTATTGGACGGTAATGAACCCTCAGGACCAGCTTGCCGGAATGTCTTGGCTTGAGTTTGCCAAAAAGTACGACGGCACCTACCCTGTCGGATACTATGACAACAACGGCGGTCTTTTCTTCTATATCACATGGTATTATATGCTTGTAACTGACGGCGGATGGCAGCAGCAGGCTTACGACATAGTCGGCATCGCCGAAGGCTTTACCCGCGTCGATTACAGTCTGAGTCTCGAAACCGACTATCCTCAGGACGGTGTGACCCCTGTATATGTGGAGGCCGGTGCAGACATCGAATATATCCAGTATGCGGTCTACGAGGGCAGCCTCAATGCCGCGGCTGTGGAGAGCAGCGCGGATGCCATCATCGCAGGCACCGATGCCTCAAAGAGCCTGACGCTCGAGGCCGATGAGGTGACAGGAAGCAGCTACGGCGCTTTCGGGATAGCTCCCGAGAAGTCCGGCAAATATACCGTGGTCGTCGTGGGATTCAGCTCCGACAAGGCGCCGCAGGCAGTCGAGTCCGTCACCGTCAACCACATCAGTGCAGGCGATGTCGAGGCCAACGCAGTCGACATCAGCGTGTTCACCGAACCTACCCCTTCCCGCTACAGCGGATATACCGAATATGACTCATTCGCTTTCGGAGTATACGGCAGCGACATCACGGAAGCCCATATAGGAGTCTACAAGGCAAGTGCATTGCCCGGCGCCCTCGATGTCGTGAAGTATGAGGGTGGGGCCGTCACTGAGTCCGTCCTGTCGCAAATCAACGCCAACGGCGGATACTATACCGTTGTCGGCAAACTCGACCCCGGTACAGAGTACGCAGTCGTCATATGGGCCACCAACGGCACTCTGGACGCATTCGCAGTGGATGTGTTTACTACCACCGCACTTCCCTATGAATGGAATGAACTCGGAACAGGACAGCTTACTGATGACTTCATGACTATCTATGGAATAGATCCCATTACGGTCAATTGCTCAATCGCCGAAGAGAAGAACAATGCAGGACTCTATAAAGTCAGCGGATTCCAGCTCGCACTTGCCGCTGCCGCTTTCGATATGACGGAAGAGGCAATGGCACCGTATACAGGGAATTACAGGTTTACCGACATATTGATTCATGCTGAAAATCCCAATGCCGTCTATATAGACCTTCAGAATTATGGCGTTTGCCTCAATTCCGCAGACGGATTTATGGAGATTGCTTCATCACTGAGCGGACAGACAATTTCTACGGGAACCTTAAAAGACGGAGTCATCAGTTTCCCCGCGAAAGGTTTGTTAGTCGGTCTGAGTGACGGCTTCTATTACGGAAACACGAACGGTGCATTCAAAGTGGTTCTTCCTGCTGCCGCGTCCAAGGCTTCTTCAGTCGCTCCCGCTTCGACGAATAACATCGGCAGTGTATCCGACTTGAAGGTCAATGCAAAGCCTGTGGAGAGCAAAGAAACCAAGTTCGAGCGCACTCCTCAGCCCGTGCAGGTGAAGGTCGTCGACCTTGCCGGTGCCCGCAAGGAAAAGCAGAGCGGCAAAAAGGCCCTTTCCGTGCCCGCACAGCGCATGCAGTCCATGCGGTAGATTAAACTGATAACCGTATTCGGGAGGTCCGGAGCTTAGTGCCGCCGGGCCTCTTGTTTTCAAAACGACAAAGATATGAAAGGCAAATACATGCTGCTTGCAGCCGCAATGTTGTCAATGCTTTCCTGCCGCCGGGAGCCTTCGGTGCAGGACGGAGTCCCGCCGGTCCAGGCCCCTATAGTCCGCCTGAGCGAGGAAATAGCGCAGGATGCAGTGCTTGTAAAGTTCTCCTCCGCGCTCTCCGAGGAGGAAAGGCTCGAAGTGGAGGACGGCAGGGGCGTAAGTCTGCAGAAAATATTTCCCTCCACGCCGGGCAAGGAAGAGCTGGAGCGCCGCTTCGGCCTCGACAGGTGGTACGAGGCCACGCTGCGAGAGGACGAAGATGTGCACGGCAAGGCCAGGGAACTGTCGAGGCTCGGCAGGGTGGAGCTTGTCCAGTACGCTTCCATAGCCCAGAGGCAGGCATCGCCGGCATTTACGGCCGCTTTTCCGCAGGACACGCGGGCGGAGGCGGCCAGTGTGTTCAACGACCCGTATCTTTCCATGCAGTGGCACTACAGGAACAACGCCAATGCCGCAGTTTCTCCGAAAGTCGCCTACGGAGCCGACATAAACGTCACGGACGTGTGGGCGCAGCTCAGCTGCGGAGACCCCGAAATCATCGTCGCCGTGGTGGACGAGGGCGTGAAATACACGCATCCGGACCTGAGGGACAACATGTGGATGAATCCAGGGGAAATCTTTGGGAACGGCATAGATGACGACGGAAACGGATACGTCGACGACGTCTATGGCTATAATTTCGTAACGAACGGACCGGTGAGCTGGGACACGGTGGATTCGCGGGGCATAGGAGACTCCGGGCACGGGACGCACTGCGCAGGCATAATAGCGGCCGTGAACAACAACGGCAAGGGCGTCGCCGGGGTTGCCGGCGGTTCTGGGAAGGGCGACGGATGCCGCATAATGAGCTGTCAGATTTTCTCCGGAGCGGCCGGAGGAAGCAGCTCGATAACGGGCAGGGCCATCAAATATGCCGCCGACATGGGGGCTTCGGTGCTTTCATGCTCGTTCGGATACGGCGTGTCTTTCACATCCGACGATGCCTATGTGAAGTCCGTGGGTTCCGTGGAGATAGATGCCGTCCACTACTTCGAGGCCACATGCAACAATCCGGTCATCGACGGAGGCATTGCCGTCTTCGCCGCCGGAAACGACGGTCATGCCTATGCGCACTATCCCGGGGCCTACCACGACATCATCAGCGTGTCGGCATTCGGCCCGGACGGGCTCCCCACATATTATTCCAATTACGGCCCGGGATGCAATATTTCCGCGCCTGGAGGAGAGGCCTACCACGCGGTGAACCGCTGGGAGTCCATGGTACTGTCCACGATTCCCTCCGAGATTCCCTCTCTGGGGTTCAACGGGGACTACAACAAGACCGGGCTGGACTACGGCTATATGCAGGGCACATCCATGGCCTGCCCCCATGTCAGCGGCATAGTGGCACTCGGGCTGTCTTACGCCAAGAAGCTGGGAAAAACTTTCAGGCGCGATGAGTTCAAGCAGATGATTCTATCATCGGTCAACGACATAGACTCGCGCATAGGAGCGTCTGGCCCGAAAACCTATGCCTACAGCCAGAAGGACCTGCCGCTCGGGCCTTACTACCACCAGATGGGCACTGGAGCCATAGACGCCTGGCGCCTGATGATGCACATAGAAGGCCTGCCCACCCTCACCGCACAGACAGGGCGGCAGCAGTGGATAGACCTGACAGCGGCCTTCGGCACAGCCTCCGTAAGCCTCACCTACATAGATGTCTCCGTGCCTGCGCAGACCGTGGAATCGCTTGGACTGCAGAAGATACGACCGGCAGACTCGGGAAAATATCCGGCGACGGAGGATGCGGGAGGCTACGCCTATGTCCAGTTCGGGCGTCTGTATATCCACCCCACCAAAATAGGGTCCGGCAAGATACATGTGTCTGCAGTGGGAGGCGGAGACCATCTTGGAGGCGGCGGCAATCCGCCGGGCGGCATGGAAATGTGTCAGGAAATATCACTCATCGCCCGCGATGCGGACGGTGGCAACGGAACGGGAGGATGGTTATGATGAAAAAAATAGTACTTGTATCGGCCGTGGCGCTCGCGCTCTGCGCCTGCCGCAAAGCGGCACCGGATTCTGCAAAGAGTGTTGAGGGAGTGTGGGAACTGACGGCCGTGGCTACGAGAGTGTCCGTGGGCTCCGTGGAGGTGAGCGTGTATATGGACTTCGCCGCCGGGGGCGGCTTTACGCTGTATCAGAAAATAGGAGAGGGCCGCTACACCCGTTTCACGGGCACCTACAACCTTTCCGGGGGCGAGGTGTTGAGCGGTGCCTACTCCGATGGCAAAGCGTGGGGGCCTTACGGCATAGCCATCGATGACGGGACCATGTCCCTCAGCGCCCCCGGAGGGCTCGAAACGGATACCTACAGGAAAATCGACGCCGTTCCGGACTTCGTCACGGGAAATCTGTATTAGAGCGGCAGGACTCCGGGTGCATTTGAGGCAGCGCGCGGACAGTTGAGAAATATATCGCTTTTCGATAAGCATAGCAGCACGTTTAAATGCCCGTTTAGTAGTGCAAGGGCATAAATTTATTGTTTTAATTAAACGTAATGCTTATGAAAAAAGCTAAACTGTTCATCAGCGCCCTGTTCATCCTGCTCGGAGCGACGCTTTATGCGCAGAATGTCTCGGTCGCCGGTAAAATCTCCGACGCTGCGACCGGCGAGGGCATACCCTTCGCCGCCGTTCAGGTCAAAGGCACATCCACCGGTGTGGCAGCGGATGTGGATGGTAAATTCAGCATCGCCACATCTTCCAATGCAACTCTGATTATCAGCGCTATCGGATACATCTCCGAGGAGTTTGCGGTAAACGGACGCACCAGCATAAACGTAACTCTCGAGCCGGATGCCGAGCTTATCGACAACGCCGTTGTCGTGGGCTACGGTTCGGCAAAGCCCGTCAGCAGTCTGGTAGGGTCGGTATCGACAGTCAAGTCCGATGTGGTGCGCAACGCTCCCGCGGCATCGGCCCTCGACAACCTGCAGGGTCAGGTGGCCGGTCTTAGCGTCCTTACCACCGGAGGCGTGGCAGGCGACAATGCAGTGTCCCTGCAGCTCCACGGAATGGGTTCGCTCGGCTCGTCCACGGCTCCTCTGTACATCAT
>JAFLUX010000053.1 GCA_022508605.1 Bacteroidales bacterium
GCAAGGGTAGGAGGTCGTAGCGGTGCGATGTGCTAAGCTTTCCCTTTTTTCGTATCTTCAAGTGCCGGACCCGGCAGCATCCTTGCCTGAACCAAGAATGTCCATATTACCCGGCATACCAGTCCGAACCCAAAATGTCCACATTACCGCGGCATACCAGTCCGAACCCAAAATGTTCACATTACCGCGGTGTCCCCGCCTGAACCAAGAATGTCCACATTACCGCGGCATCCCAATCAGGAATCTACAATAGACAGCATCCGCATTAAAAACAAATGGGCTGACGCATGTCAGCCCATTGTCATGTCACATGAATATGCTCACTGAGCGCCTTTCCGTTCGTATTTCAGAACCGGCTGCCTTGCCGCAGATGTTTCATCGGGGCGCCCGATCGGCGTATCGTGCGGCGCGGATGTCAGGAGTTCCGGATTGGTCGAGGCTTCCGAGGCTATCTTCCGCATCGCCTCTATGAAAGTGTCCAGGGTCTCCAATGACTCCGTTTCCGTCGGCTCTATCATAATAGCCTGATGGAAAAGCAGCGGGAAATAGATGGTCGGGGCATGGAAGCCATAGTCCAGCAGGCGTTTGGCGACATCCAGAGTGCTTACGTCCCCGGCATCCTTAAGCCCGTCGAACACAAATTCATGCTTGCACACGGAATCTATGGGCAGCTTATAACAGTCGCGAAGGGACTCCTTCACATAGTTGGCGCTGAGGGTGGCCAGCTTTCCGGCGAGTGCGATATTTTCGCGGCCAAGCGACAATATATATGCGCAGGCCTTCAGTATGACTCCGAAATTGCCGTGGAATCCGCTTACGCGCGGGATGTCCACAAACGGCAGCAGGCGTTCCCCAACGCCCACAGGGCCGCTCCCCGGACCGCCTCCGCCATGAGGGGTGGAGAACGTCTTGTGCAGATTCAGATGCATCACGTCGAAGCCCATGTCCCCGGGGCGGACCACTCCGAGCAGAGGGTTCATGTTGGCTCCGTCGTAGTAAAGCAGGCCCCCGCATCCGTGTACGAGCTCCGCGATATCCCTGATGTCCTTCTCGAACAGGCCGAGCGTATTGGGGTTGGTCAGCATGATGCCGGCGATGTCAGGTCCCAGCAGTGGCTTGAGGGCATCCACATCGACCAGGCCGTCGGGACGCGACTTCACTGTGACAGTGTCGAGCCCGCAAACCGCCGCACTGGCCGGATTGGTACCGTGCGCACTGTCGGGGACTATTATTTTTGTCCTGGCATGGTCTCCGCGGCTGAAATGGTATTCGCGTATCAGCATCAGGCCCGTCAGCTCCCCGTGCGCACCGGCGCAGGGCAGGAAGTTGAAGCGCTTCATGCCGGTGATGGCGCAAAGGGCCTTGTCGGCAAAGTCATATATGGCCATCACCCCTCGGACGCTGCTTTCCGGCTGCAAAGGATGCAGGCCGTTGAAGCGGGACACTATTTCCTCGTTTATCTTCGGGTTGTACTTCATAGTACAGGAGCCCAAAGGATAGAAGCCCGTATCCACGCCGAAATTCATCTGGCTGAGATTGGTATAGTGCCGAACCACGTCAGGCTCGCTCACTTCCGGAAGGTCGGGAGCGGTCTCTCTCCACACCCCGCCCGACGGCAGGTCGGAATTGCAGTCAGGGAGGGAAAAGCCGCTGCGTCCCTTGCGGGAAAGCTCGAATACAAGTTTGTCGTAATATCTCATAACTCAGCCTCCCTTATTATTTTGACAAGTGCGTCCGCCTCCTCCCGCGTGCGTCGTTCCGTCACGCAGAAGCTGACATAGCCCTCTTCCGTCTCCAGGGCAGCAAAAAATCCGCCGTCAAGCAGCTTCTGCTGGAGCTTCCTTACATCCACGAGGGGTTTAAGGACAAATTCCTTGAGGAAGGGAGCGCCCTCGAAAGGATCGCTGAACTTCCCTGTGGCAAGCAGGGCGTCGTGGAGGTAGTGGGCCCCTTCGTAGCACAGCGCATTCACCCTGCGCATGCCCTCCGGACCCATCAGCGACAGATACACGGTGCACCACAAGGCCATCAGCGACTCGTTGGAACAAATGTTGGACGTCGCCTTCTCCCTCCTTATATGCTGTTCCCTTGCCTGGAGCGTGAGGACATAGGCCCTGCGCCCAGCGGCATCGGATGTCTGGCCCACTATTCGCCCAGGCAGCTTGCGCATGAACTCGCTCCTGCAGGCCATGAAGCCCACATACGGACCTCCGTAACACAGAGGGATGCCGAGGCTCTGCCCATCGCCTACCGCTATATCCGCGCCCCATTCCGCCGGGGACTTGACCACGGCGAGGGCCGACGGGTCGCAATATTCGACCAGCAGGCCGCCCATCTCATGCACCAGATCGGCAAGTCCGCGATGGTTCTCCACTATTCCGAAACGGTTTATGGACGGGACTATGACTCCGGCAAGGTCGAGCGTGCCCTCGGCGACGGCCTCGGTCACGTCGAAAGTCTCCACCAGATTGATGCCCGAATATTTGGCATAGGTGCGAAGCACGGCCAGCACCGAAGGGAGCAGCTTGGAAGATGCGACCACCGTATTCCGTTTGCGCGTGCAGGCGACGCACATGCGCATCGCCTCTGCGGCTGCGGTGGGTCCGTCATAGACGGATGCATTCGCCACATCCAGCCCCGTCAGGGCGCATACCATGCTCTGCCACTCGAAAATATAGCGGAGCGTTCCCTGCGATATTTCGCACTGGTAGGGAGTATAGGCCGTCAGGAACTCCGACCTGGAGGTGATGTACGGAATCACGGCCGGAGTGTAGTGGTCATAGGCGCCGGCTCCCGCGAATATCTTCAGACTGGTATTTTTTGAGGCCATGTCTTCGAACCAGGCGCGCACCTGTTCCTCGCTCATGGCCGACGGGAGGTCATACTCCCCCTTGAAGATGAAATCACGGGGGACATCGGCGTAAAGTTCATCGAGCGAAGATGCGCCTATG
Source organism: Bacteroidales bacterium (assembly GCA_022508605.1). Lineage (GTDB taxonomy): Bacteria > Bacteroidota > Bacteroidia > Bacteroidales > UBA932 > Cryptobacteroides. Next base: position 2,952 of record JAFLUX010000053.1, read on the forward strand.
CGCCCGAGCATACGCTGTATATCCTCCCCTGTATGCGGGAAATACGAGAATGTGCCCATCGTCAGCGGCATATCTCCGCGTAAGCCGCGGCATCGAGAAGAGAAGACAGCTCGGATTCGTCGCTTATGCTGAGCTTGACTATCCAGGAGCCGTACGGGTCTTCATTCACCTTTTCCGGAGAGGTTTCCAACTCGCCGTTCACTTCCGTGACGACTCCGCTCACCGGACTGAAAAGTTCGCTGGAAGCCTTCACGCTTTCGAGGGCGCCGAATTCTTCTCCGGCCTTGATTTCATCGCCCTCCGAAGGAAGATCGACGTAGGTTATGTCTCCCATTTCGGACTGGGCGAAATCCGTCACGCCTACGACGGCGATGCCGTCCTCGACCTTGACCCACTCATGCGACTCGCTGTAGAGGAGTCCTTCAATAATCTTGCTCATTTCTTATAATTTGTCTTGTAAAACCTTTTCTTGATGACTTCCCCGGGGAACACGCGCTTCCGTATGCGCACGCACAGGAGCGTGCCGAGAGCGGCGCAGGACGCATCCACAAGGGCAAAACATATGCTTTTGCCGAGGCTTATGGAGTGATATCCGGTCGTGACGGTGCCGACGACAGTTCCGTCCGCAAGCTCCACCGGATATCCGGCCCTCGGGACAGCGTTGTCTTTCAGTTCTATGCCCACTATCTTGCGGCTTACTCCCTCCGACTTCTGCCTGAGGATGGCGTCCCGCCCTATGAAGTCAGGCTTGTCCAGTCTGCAGAACATGGAAAGCCCGGCCATCACCGGGGATATCTCAGGGCTGAGTTCATCGCCGTACAGCGGCAGTCCGGCCTCGAAGCGGAGGGTGTCGCGGCACCCGAGCCCGCACGGCTTCACACCGTCTGCGAGCAGGGCCGTCCAGAAGTCCGTTATATTGTCCGGAGAAGCATATATCTCGAAACCGTCCTCACCAGTATATCCGGTGCGGCTGACTATTATGCGCCCGCCCTCCTCGTCTTCGATATCGCAGAAAGTATAAAACTCCAGCTCGCGAAGCTCCTCGATGCCGAAAAGCCTCACCAGCGCATCTTCCGCCTCCGGGCCCTGAAGCGCTATCTGTCCCCATGAGTCCGAATCGTCGAATACCTCCACGTCGAATCCGGCGGCATTTTCAAGTATCCACTTGTAGTCCTTTTCCGTATTGGCAGCGTTGACCACCAGAAGGTAAGACCCGTCGAAGTCCTTGTAGACGAGCAGGTCGTCCACCGTACCCCCGTCCGGGTACAGCATCATTCCGTAGAGTATGCCTCCCGGTCCGAGTTCCCTGACGTCATTGGTAAATATGTGGTTGACGAAAGCCTCGGCGTCTTTCCCGTTCACGACGATTTCCCCCATGTGGGAGACATCGAACATACCGGCATGAAGGCGTACCGCATTGTGCTCGTCTATTATTCCTGAATACTGTATCGGCATGTCGAAACCTGCAAAAGGGCTCATTTTGGCCCCGAGGGCAAGGTGCTCGCCGTGCAGGCATGTGGTTTTCAAGGATTCTTCCATAACGTTGTCAAATATAGGTATTCTCCTGCGCTTTTCCAAAAAGGAAGGCCGGATCGGTATAAGTTCTTTCAATCTCCTCGACAGCTTTCATATCCTGCGGAGAAAGCATGGCCCGGGAGTCGCAGAACGCAGCCATAAGGGCCTCTTCCAGTTCTTCCGGTCCCATGTCGAGGCCGAGAGACACAAGATTCACTACCCTCTGCCGCACGGACTGCACTCCATGTTTTCCGAGTTTTTCCACAGACGGGGTGATGGCCCGTTCCATCATCCCGAAATCGAGCGAATGGAGCAGGGTGCCATGCACGATATCCGCGTCCGGATGCACGAAGAACGCGTTGCCTGAGACTTTGAATCCGCCTACGCAGACATCGTTGTTGGAACTTGTCACCGCATCGAATCCGAGCGTGCGCAGAAATGAAGACAGACGGTCGAGGTATTCCGAAAATACGTTTTCGACACGGCGGCGCGGAGTGATGTATGATATCATTATGTTGCCTTTGTCGGCGAATACGCAGCCGCCGCCGCTTTTTCTCCTCACCACGTCGATGCCGTGCTCACGGCAGTAAGCGAGATTGACTTCAGAATATATGTCCTGGTTACGCCCTATGATGACGGTAGGGGCTACGCGCCATACGAAAAAGCCGCTGCCGTAAGCTGCAGCGACATGCTCTTCCATTGCAAGATAGAAGCTCAGAGGCCTTTCCTCCCCGCCAGGCAGCAAGATGCCGTTCATGATGCTACTGCAAAAGTTTCAGGTCCTTCTTAAGTATCATTTTCGGGTCCATCATGGCCACTTTCTGAAAAAGGCGGACACGGTTGCCTATGGAAAGATACACCTTGTCCTCATGCTTGCCCTTGCGCCACCATTTGTAGAAGCCCACCGGATCGTTCTCAAAAGGTATTTTGGCCAAGATGCCGGAACTGTATCCGGGATAGTCTATTATCAGCTGCAGCCCCATGAACTTCTTGTAGTACTCCGGATCCGCACGGCGGAGTTTGCTTACAAGCGGGTTGAGGACTTCGAAATTATCTACCTGCAACACCTTGTCACGGACTATCATGCGGTGTATGCGCACGGGATCCGCATTCAGCCAGGCCCCTACTTTCATAGTCACCGGCCCTTCCTCCGTGTCGAGGGTCAGGCTGTCAGTAGAATAGTATACCTTTTCAGGGTCCAGCGGGAACAGTTCGGATAGTTCTTCCATCGGTCTTCTCAGTACTTCATTCCAATACGCAAATTTAAGAATTTTTTTTAGATTTGCTCCCGATGGGAAACACAATTCTCAATTTGAGCGGGGTCTACGAGGAGGAAGGATGGAATCTCCCTGACTCTCAAACCGTAAACCTGAAGGGTCTTGAAGGCTGCTGCCGATACTGCGACGAGGGCGCCCTGTCCGCAATCCGTTCGGCACTGGCTCCCCTGCCGTATTCGGGCATCCACTGGATAGACACGGGAGACTATCACTACCTTAGTTTCCTGTGGATGGAAAAAATCCGCCTGCCTTTCGTGCTCGCCCTCTTCGACAACCATGCGGACGATCAGGCCGGGGCTTTCGGTGAGGGGCTGCTGAGCTGCGGATCATGGGTCCGCACGGCACGCCTGGAACTTCCTCTGATGAAGGCCGACTACCTCAACCGTTCCGACATACCCGATAAGCTCCCGGTTTACCTGTCCATAGATATGGACGTACTCTCCAGGGACTTCGCACGTACAGGCTGGAGCCATGGCGACATGGACATGGAAGAGCTTTTGTCCGCGATAGACGGCGTCGCATCCGCCCACAGGATAATCGGAGTTGATATATGCGGAGGCCTCACGACGGCCCAGGGGGCCGTCGCCGAAGACCTCCGCATCAACAAAGAGTGCAGAAAAATGCTGGCGGACTACTTCGGAAGCCATCCTCCGGCATCCGGATAGAGGCTTTCGTATTTCCACAGCACCATATCGTATCCGAGACCGTATTTTTCAGGTACGCGATAGCTTCCGGCCCCGGGCAGGCGCGCCCCGCTTTCAAAATCGCACAGACAGTATTCCGGATAGAAGGCCTCCTTGAAACCGGAGAGGCTGTAGCCATAGACCGTATACAGCAGCCTGTTCATACCTTTTGCCGAAGTATGCCCGGATGCTGTGCAGGCCACGGCACGGTCTTCTATATCCGACAGGAGTCCGGTGTTCTTCTGCGGGAATGCCCACTCCACCTGCACATCGCATCCGTTGGCCCCGTTGTACGAGACCGTCGCACCGAGACACAGGTTCACGGTAAAGTTCACGCTGTAGCGGTGGTCCGACCTGAACGCTTCTCCGCTGTTCCTGTTTCTCATCACGGGGGCGAAAGTGAAATACTTCTCCGGCATGGCAGATTCGGAGTTTTCCGCATACAGCACTTTCATCTCCACCGTCCTCGAACCCTTGAAGCCGAATTCATACTTATTCTCGCTCGAAAAGGGATACACGGCCCCGGCAAATGAATAGTCATTGCCCGGCAGAATTGTATCATCTATGTAGAAGCTGAACGTCTCATCACGCGGGCCTGTCGCAGGCCATCTGGCGAGGACCCAGCTCTCCCGCTCCCCAAGATGCATGGATGACGTGAAAGGATCCATGGTATATATCTTCGCTTGCGCCGGTTCGATTCCGGTGTCCATGTCCGAAGGGTATCCGACAAGGTTTTCGAGATAGACCCTGGCGCCGCCGCTGAAATCGTAGTTCGCCGCGATGTCGTAAGCGGAGTTTCCCGGCTTCAGCCTGACTATGCTCAACCCGTGCAGATTATAATCACCGCCGATGTTTAAATCTCCTACCGCCGGATTCACCATATAGCCGTTGGCAGCCCAGTACCGCCCTTTTTGCGATGCATCCATACTGCGGTTCAGGCTTATATCCAGCAACTCGTAGTACAGGTCCGGCTCGAATTCCGAATAATCCATGCGCCGCCCGTCCGTCCTGTAGTAGTACGGTCCCGCCATGACCATGGCCCCGTCCAACGGGAGGAATATCTCCTCTGAGGCGAAACGCATCACCGGGGCTGCGACGGAAATGGGAAATTCCGCTATTTCATTGCCGTCGACCTTAATTTTGATGATATCGTCTCCGGCACTATGGCCATACACACGCAGAACCGACCTAAGCCATGATAATCCGGCATGGCCGTACACTGTCGAGACTTCGACCTTTCCGGACGGGTAGGCCCCGGTGCGCTTGTCCTTTATTTCGAGTTCCCGCATCTGCGCGACATACAGCATGCCGCCGTCTCCTTTCCACGAAATGTCATAATCGGCGGACGGATCCCTCTTTACCGTTGCCGTATAACGCGTCACCAGCCTACCGTCCCATGATGCCGCCACAATCTCTATTCCGGCTCCAGACGGAGCCGACGGAATGCTGCTGACCAGGAAACTGGTGGCATCCTGCAAGGCCTGTACGCTGAAGCACATCGTATCGCCGCTGACAGAATAGGAAAAATCTCCACGGGAATGGCTGAGATTGGTATCGAGACTGACACTCAGGCTCGCTCCGGCATCTACGGTGCCGGAAGACGAATTGAATCTGAGCACCCTGCGGTCGCTGATATTCCCGTCCACCTTCCAGTCGGCCCGAAGGCATGCACTGTCGCTGATTCTCAGGTCTATCTCATAGAGGCTGTTGCGCCTTACATCGAAATCCGACGTCGCATTCGCGCCAAGGAACAGCCTGGCCGTAAGAGGTTCTCCCGTCATCATCCCGGAAGAATCGGAATACAGGCCGAGGATTTCTATATATGTGCACAGCTCCGGGTCCCCTCCGGCCTGGGCCACCTCACGGGGTATCTTCAAGTCGGGATCCCCGTTCCACGGCAACAGTTCGCCCTGGAGGTTTTCCGTAAGATAAAACGTCATGGAGCTGCGCCCGCCTGAGGCATTGATAGATGCTATCTCGGCAGGCGATGCAAGGTCTCCGTCGCATACGCCTCCGGAACGCGTGGCACAGGCACCGAGGAAGTAAGGACATTCGCGGTTCATCTGTTTGACCGCCACAGACGTAATCTTAAGGCGCCCATGCTCCAGTCCCGACGTATCTATATTCAGTGTAAAACGGGCCACGAGCCTCTCCAAGGCAACATAGATGTCGGACATGGCCGGAGACACCGTGAAGCTGGTCCGGCCCGCCATCGGAAGTCCTCCGCTGTTCCATCCGGAAATGCCGTCAGCGACATATTTAAGCGACTGCAATGCATCCTGGAGCCTTTCCGGGGCCGAATGCACATCGCTGTTGCCGAGTACGAGCACATCGTAGGTCTTGCCGTAGTCGAGCTGCACCACAGCCGTATAACTGTCAGCCCATGCGGCATTTCCGTTCACCGTCAAATCGCGGCACAGGATTCCGGAGTGATAGAAGAAAATGTCTACCGCTCCGAGTCCTGATTCAGCGGCCGTGACGCTGCTCCTGGTCCCGTACGGGGGAAGGGCGTCCCCGCTGATGCTGACAGCCACTTCCCTCTTGCCCGACGGGAATCTATAGTCTTCATTCAAGTTTTCCCGCACGCAGGAGCAAAGGCACAGCAAGCAGCAAATAGTATATATCTTTTCCATCATCAAAACTCTATGTGTGAATAAGTTTCAGTATTCCATCCGAGCACTCCGACCAGGGCGTAGGATTTGGACAAATCCACAGTGACCGAGATGTCCGACAGATCCGCGTCCTCGAAACTGTAGCCGCTTTCCGCGATGAGCATCCCAAGGGGGATGTTTCTCATACGCCCCTCCTCATATTTCACATGCAGGGTCAGCGCATCATCCTTCTGCCGCGGAATCCTCACTTCGCAGTAGTCCGTCCCATCTGTTCCGCCGGAAGGCATGAAGTCGAAGTCCCCTGTCTGCGGTTCAAGGCTGAGAATATCGTAGCCTGCGACAAGGCCCATTATCCGTAACTCCGCGGAATCCGGTTTCCCGATGACCTTGAGGAACAGCCTCGCGAAATTCTTGTGAAGCGATACAGTGCATTCCTGACTGTCGTCTTTCAGATTGGCCGATACGGCCGTGCTGTAGATTTCATCGCACTGAAAGTCGCGAGGTATTCCGAGCATCCGGCCCCCGGCCGTGTCCATCGACGTAATGCCGCTGAACACGGTCACCGTAGAGGGCCGCCGGGGCACTGTAAAACGACATCCTCCGTTTTCGAAGTCTTCCCGGCCCATGGTTCCCTGCCCCACGACTTTTCCATCCTGGACAACACTGACAAGGACTCCGCCGTCTGTCTTCAGGGCTTCTTCAGAGCGCACAAGCAGCTCGCACGGGCATACTGAACGATTCTCCTTGACAGTGCAGGAACTCAGTATAAGTGCAGCTATGAAGCAGAGATTCCTGGTCATATCCTACTTGAAGGTTTCAGTGTAACTGCTTCCGCCGCTCCAGTTCGCCACTGTGATGTTGAAGCTCGCGCTGACCTGGGAACTGACTTCTCCCGAAGCTGTCTCCGGGTCTTTGTCACCCGGGCGTGTAAGGGTAAGCCGGCTTATGCGGTAGACAGTGTTTCTTTCGAGCCTGTCCACCTTGTCCCCATCCGTTTTCGGTATGGTGATGGGGTAATAGCAAGGGTTTCCGTTGTATTCGCATTCAATGACAAGACGGGTAGGCCTCGGCGCCCATACGCCTGTGCGCCGGTTCGTCGTTTCAGGGTTGGGATACACGTAGAAAGTGTGGGTTCCGGAGTAGGACGCACCTTCCGCGAGGTCATATTCGGCGATGTCTTCACTTATCAAGGCCGATACGGCCTGAGGCTGGTTGGGTTCGGAAACTCCGAGTTTGTTGTACCATACCGTGGGGTCTGCCGAACAGTCGAAAGAAGCGTTTCCGGCCACATTGCTCATGTATATACGCTTGATTTTCAGATTAAGGCCGCTGTACTCCTTGTTCGTGAAATCTCTGTCGATTCTCTCTATCACAATCTTGCTCGCCACATGCTCCAGACTGAGGCTGAGGCTTTTGTCCGAGGTCACGGAATCTTCTTTGTAGCCGCTCATCACGAACTGGTCAAAACTGTTGTCGCCCAGTGAAGTCATGGTATTTCTCAGGGCGCTTTCGCTGATATCTGCAAAAGCCGATGCGATATTGCCCAGAACCCATATTTTCTTCGAGCCCGGGGTAATCTCAAGGGTGTACTGTCTTTCACTGCCCGTAAGGAGAGTAGTGGAATTGTCCAGACGCCCATCGTCGGAGAAAACCAGAATCTGATAGTTCTTGAGGGTCATGTCGTCACCCTCGACGACCTGTGCCTTTGTGTAGGGGTTTGCGATGTTGACGGTGAGCTTCACCGTAGACAACGCCAGTTCTTCAGGAGAGAAATCTCCCATGCATGAGTTCGCCGCAAATGCGGCACCGAGCAATAAAAATGCAAACTTCTTCATAATCCGTCCCTCCTACATTTCGTACTGCAGTTCAGTACCTTCAGGTATAAAGTCCAATTTGCTGCATATAACATCCACAGATGTGTGCTCAGCCCCGTC
>JAFLUX010000054.1 GCA_022508605.1 Bacteroidales bacterium
GTCCTTGGTCAGGCGGGCCCAGATGTTGGCGCCTTCCGCGTTCATGGTCATGGACACGCTGGGGTTGCCTCCGCGGCGGTCGTTGGTGGTGACGCGGGCGTCGGTGACCACACCTCCGTCGAGAGGGGCCTTTCCGTCACGGCTCGAGGCCTTGATGGCGATGAGTTCGAAGATGTTGTCGCCCTGCATCATTTCCGACGGCTTGACGCTCCACATGGGGCGGAATTCGGCGGGGAACAGGTCTGCGACCTCGGGTGCGCGGAGATATTTGCCCACTGCGGCGGTGTCGGCAGCTGCGGCAAAGCCTATGCATGCGTTGCCGCGGTAGTTGGACGGCTGGAGCACTGCGAACAGGGGGTTTGCCTTGCGGAAAGCCTCGATGTCGGACTCGCCGCCGGCCTGGGCCTGGATTTCACGGGCCACAAGGTCGCTTTCGTCCGCCTCTTCTACGCCTTCTTCCTCCTCAGTTGCGGCATACTGCGCAAGCAGCGCGTTGGCCTCCTGAAGGTAGGGCGTGATTTCTGCAGCGTCGAACGTGGTCCAGAACTCGAGCGATGCCGTGCCCTGAAGGAGTTTGCGCACGCGCTCAGGCTCCTTCACGCCGGGAAGTTCCACGAGAATGCGGCCGGTGTTGCCTATCTTCTGGATGGACGGCTGGGTGACGCCGAAGCGGTCTATACGGTTGCGGAGCACGTTGAAAGAGTTGGAAACGGCGCTCTCGGCCTCTTCCCTGATGACGGACAGCACCTGTTCGTCGGTGGATTCGGGCTTGATGCGCTCGCGCATCTCGTAGGTGCCGAACACCTGGGAAAGCCTCTGGCCGTTGGAAGCCTCTTTCCATGCCTCTGCGAACAACGTGATGAAATCCGATTGGGAATTGACGCTGCGGCTCTTCGCCTGGGCGATTGCCTGCTGGAATGCAGGGGTCTGGTTATTGCCGGAGAGGGCGCGCACGAGGTCTTCGAGCTGGACCTGCAGCATGACGTTCATACCGCCCTTAAGGTCGAGACCCAGGTTGATTTCCTTGGCTTTTACCTCTTTGAATGTGTTGCCTAAATAAACTTTCTCGGAAGAGATGGAATCGGTGTATCTCTTCTCCTCGTTTTTCCTGAGTGAATCGAGGAAATAAGCCTGATCCTCTGCCGCGATTTTCGCGAACTCGCCGCTGCGGGCGAATGCTTCCGCTTTTTCCTGTGCCCTCTTGGCGGCCTTGCCCTCCTGGATGCCGGTGACGGCGGTGTAGGAAAGCTGCCAAATGCAGGCGATTGCGAGCAGGATGGCTACAAGTCTGATTGCTCCTTTGCTTTGCATAACTATGGTTAATAATTAATATTCCAAAAAATAGTTTGCAAAGTTAGTACATTTAAACAAAAAAAAGAAAATAAAGTCTTATATTCGCAATCTAAAGATATATCACATGATACGCAGAGATTTCCTGAAGACCATAGGCGCGGCGGCCGCAGGGGCGGCGGTCGGACTGCCGGCAGCCGCGTCCGGCATCAGCCGGGACGCAGGCTTCAATGATGCCGACGGCGATTCCCTCAACGACATGACCCTTCCCATACGCTCGCTGCGTCCCCAGGTGGACCGCCAGGTGAGCGTCATCGTGATAGGAGCCGGCAGCCGCGGCAATGTGTACGCCCGCTATGCCGCAGCCTGGCCCGATGCCGTGAAGGTGGTGGGAGTGTCCGACATACGCGAACTGCGCTGCCGTAAGATGGCCGATGCGCACGGCGTTCCCGCAGAGCACCGCTTCGGCGACTGGAGCGAGGTGTTCAAAGTCCCCAAGTTTGCGGACGCGGTGGTGATATCCACCCCCGACGACCTGCACTACGCCCCCTGCATGAAGGCCCTTTCCATGGGCTACGACGTGCTGCTCGAGAAGCCTGTGGCCCAGACGGAGAAAGAATGCCGTGACATACTCGCCCAGGCACACAAATACGACAGGATAGTGGCCGTGTGCCATGTCCTGCGCTATGCCCCCTACTTCATAGCTCTCCGCGAAATGGTGCGCAGCGGCGCAATAGGCGAGCTGGTGAGCATACAGCACTTCGAACCTATACAGTATGCCCACATGGCCCATTCATACGTGCGCGGCAACTGGCGCGACTCCAAGCAGACCACGCCGATAATCCTGGCCAAATCGTGCCACGACCTCGACATCATACGCTGGATAGTGGACGCCCCGTGCAAGAGCATAGTGGCCGACGGTTCGCTCCATCTGTTCAAGAGCTCCAACGCACCGGAAGGCGCGCCCCTCAAATGTACCGACGGATGCCCGCACGAAAGCAGCTGTCCTTATTCAGCCATAGATATTTACACGAAGCAGAAACGCCACCTCAACGTCTTCGACCTCGACGGGAGCCGGGATCCGGATGTGATTATGCAGCGCCTGCTGACTCCGCCGTATGACAGTTATGCCCGATGCGTGTATCACTGCGACAATGACCAGCCAGACCACTACGTGTCCGAAATGGTGTTCGCGGGCGGACAGACGGCGAGCTTCTCCATGGAGGCATTCGCTCCCTCCGGCGGCCGCAGGACCCGTATCATGGGCACCATGGGATACATCGAGGGCGACGGCTCCACATTCACCCTGTGGGACTTCAAGACACGCACTCCGAAGGTGTGGAACAAGAAGGTCAGCGAAATACCGGAGTACCGCGATTCCGGACACGGGGGAGGGGACCATGCCCTCGCCCGCGATTTCGTGGAGGCCGTGGCGGCCCACGACCCCTCCAAGCTCTCCAGCACCATAGATGTGTCCATAGAGAGCCATGTGATGGGCTTTGCCGCAGAGCGCAGCCGCCGCAGCGGCAGGAAAGAGAAAGTCTAAGCTGCGGACATACATAAAAATAAGAGGTCGCTCCCGCAAAGGAACGGCCTCTGTCTTGTATTCAAGCCCCCTGACAAGCGTCAGGCCAGGACTATCGCCGGGTCGTATGCTGACAGCTATAGCGCCTTGAGGAACAGTTTTTCTCGGGAAACGAAGCTGTCGTAGAGGAACAGTGCGGCATCGGTCAGCAGCAGCACGATGATGCCGGCAAGTCCCGGGGCGCCTGTAAGAAGGTCGCTCTGCGGCTGCACGAAAAGGTTGCTGATTCCCATCACGGCATTGAAGGTGCCGTGCATGACGGCTGGAACAATGACCGAACCAGACTTCTGGCGGAAGTACATGAACATGGGTGTAATCGCCATGCACATCAGCACCATCATGAACACCCCGGCCACGGGATGTTCGGGATAGTTGTGTCCGTTGAGGATGAGCGGGAAGTGCCAGAATCCCCATATTATGCCTATGACGAGCGAGGCATGAAGGAAACTCTTGCCCTTGAACTCCTTGACCAAAAATCCTCTCCAGGCGATTTCCTCTCCGAATGCAAAAACACCATTGAGCGTGGCCCCGGCAAACAGTCCGCCGGCAAGGCTTACGGCTATGAGCCCCCCGGGGCCGAAACCCTCAGGCATTTGGCTCAGGCCCTGCTTGACAAGCTCGCTGTCCGCCGCCCAGTGTGCTCCGGGCATGAGAAGCGACATCCCGAGCACGGCAAGGGCGACAAGCGGAATCAGCAGCCAGCCTATCCACCACCAGCGGTTGACCTTGAATGATATTCCGAGTCCGGCAAAGACCGGTTCCTTGAAGATCAACTGTGTGAAGACTACGGCAAGCAGGGGTATGAACATCGCCCCGGCGCTGAACAGAAAACCGGTCAGCGCCGCTGCGGGATTGCTCTCGGCCTGCGATGAAGATACCGCCCCAAAGTGCAGGAAAAGTCCTGCGCATATCATGGGCACTAATGCCCAGAGTATGAAAACGGCAATGCGTTTGGTTCTCATAAGACCGCTCTTATCTGGCTTCCAGTACGTCTCCGGCGTCGCGGGCCACGGCGGCTTTCCACCTGTCGTTGTAGCCGTGGTAGACCATGCCGTCAGGGATGCCGTCGGAATACTTGCTGTGCAGGAATTGTCCGTCCACGGACTGTGCCTTTATATTGCCGTCTATGAACTTGACCGTCAGCATCTCCTCCAGTTCCACCCACTTGCGGAACTGCGCTTGGGCGTTGTCCACCGAGAATTTGGTGAGCAGTTTCACCACCTTGCGGGCGGCGCTGCGCTTTCCGGGCCTGCGGCCGTTGCCGTTCCAGATTTTGAGCAGCTTTTCGTCCATGAGGCGTACCTGGGTCATCATGCGGTTCTCGTAGCCGTCCACCTCTGCGCGCACCACGGGCTCCATGGCATCGTACATGCGATAGCAGGAGTTCGTCACCCTGTTGTTAATCCAGAACTGGGAGGTGGGACTGTACTGCAGGAGGTTGCCGTTGCCCTCGCGCACGCATTCCGGCACGTCGAGAGTGTTCACGTAAATCGGAGTCAGGTATGAGGTGGCGGCGTCATCGCAGCCGAACCATATCAGGGCGCCTATCACATCGGGCAGGCACTTGCGTGCCTGGGCCACGAACCAGAAGCCCGTCTGCTGGGTGGCGATGGCCCTCTCGTTCAGATAGGTCTTGCCCTCCCACTTGAAATTCATCGGCCTCCAGCGGTAGGGGCAGGCATTGCCGCCGGCTCCTATGTCCACCCGCATGTCCATGGGAGTGCCTTCATAGTGGTCGCGCATGACGTCGGCAATGTCCTTTACGGACAGCTTGCGGGACGGTTTTATGAACAGCGGCATTTCTCCGGCAAGGTCGTATCCCATGGCGTAGTCCAGCCAGTCGGATGCCGGGCGCACGGTATCGACGCCGTTTTCTTCATAGCGGAACTGTCCGTCGCAAAGGATGTTGAATGCCGACCAGGCACGGGCGTCGCAGGCGCGTGCCCCGCTGAAGTCGAGAGGGTTGTAGGCGTCGCGGAAGCTGAAATCCTCGTCGGAGCCGCTGTACCATCCCATCTCGCGGGCGTAAGACGCCACATCAGGGGCATACAGGCAGTTCTCCGGGTCGTTCCAGGGGAAACGGGTAATGCGGCACTGGTTGGCGTGGGCGCAGATGTAACCGTCGGGAATGCGGCGTGCGACCCACACTATGCCCTTGCGGTCGGAACCCTTGCCCACGAGGTCCATAATCCAGGCCTCGTCGGGGTCGGCGATGCTGAATGTCTCGCCCTCGGAAGGGTAGCCGTATTCGTTTGCCAGCTCCACTATGGTCTGTATGGCCTCACGGGCCGTGCGCGCCCTTTGCAGGGTCACGTAAATCAGCGAACCGTAGTCCATTATGCCGTTGGTGTCGGCCTGCTCGTGCCTGCCGCCCCACGTCGTTTCGCCGATGATGAGCTGATGCTGGTTCATGTTGCCCACGGTCTGGTAGGTGCTGGCGGCCTGGGCAATGTCTCCGAGCGGCCGTGCGCTGTCCCATTCGAAAATGGCAAGGCGGGTGCCGGGTTTCCAGTTCCCGGCCTTGCGGAAATACAGCTCGCCGAAAAGGTAATGGGAGTCGGCGGCGTATGAAACCATCGCCGACCCGTCCGTGCTGGCGCCTGGGGTCACTATGACATTCGTGCAGGCGCCGGCATCGAACGAGAACAATACTGCCGCCAAGCAAACGGCGGAAAACACAAGGCGCCTCATAATCACTCTCCGAAGACTTCGGCCAGCTTCTCTGCCAGGGCGGATCCGCGGAGGTCCGTTGCGACTATGATTCCGTCGGGGTTCACCAGCAGGCTGGACGGTATGGCCCTGATGCTATAGGCTTCGGAAGCCGCCGTCTGCCAGCCTTTGAGGTCGGACAGATGTATCCACGGCATTTCGAGGTCCTTTATGGCCTTCACCCAGGCTTCCTTGTCGTTGTCGAAAGAGAGTCCGACTATTTCGAGTCCTTTGGGGTGGTACTTCTTGTATGCAGCCACGACATTGGGCATTTCGGCGCGGCAGGGACCGCACCAGGATGCCCAGAAATCGACGAATACCCACTGTCCCTTGCCAAGATATTCGCTGAGCTTGTGCATCTTGCCGTCTGTATCCGGTTCTTCGATGTCGATGAATTTTTTGCCTATGAAAGCCTGCTTGGCAGCTTCGATTGCCTCCCAGCTTGCTTTCTCCTCGTCGAGACGGCTTTTGACTTTCTGTGCGTAAGGGTGCGTCGTGTAGGGGGCGCCGGAGTTGAGCACCTCGTAAGTCTCATCTTCGCCGAAAACGCTGCTGATGCTCGACATGAATGCAGCGGGGATGATGTTGTCGGCATTTTCTTCCAGCATCTGCTTGTAGCCGTCGCTCACCCTCTCATGGAGGGCGCGAATCTCGTCGATGTGGTTCTGCAGCTCATCGCGTCCGAGCTCCAGAATCTTCTCGAACTCTGCGTTGGTCTCTATCGTGATGCGGGACAGCTCGAGGTCGCAGGCATTGAGTTTCTCATTGAGTGCGGAGCCTTTGAGGGTGCTGTCCGAGAAATCTACGCTTATCGGAGTGCCGTCGTTGAAAAAGAGGGTCTGCCAGTCGCTGCCGTCTATCTGTACGGCGAGCAGGGCGTCCTTGTCGGCCTTGCCTTTCAGAACAGCGTCGCCGGTGGTGCTTTTGATGGTCTCTCCGGAAAGGAGGTCTATTACGCTGACGGTGCATCCGTCAGCTCCGGAAGTGTTCACGGCCCAGCTGGTCTGGTTGCCTGAACAAGCGGTCATGAGGGCCAGGGCAGCGGCCGCGGAAAGGAAGGTGTGTTTTTTCATGTCTGTAAATGTGTATTTGGTTTATATGTTAAATCATTCTCCAGCAAGGTGCCGTGCAGCCGCATCGAGCGCCTTGTAAAATTCCGCTCCGTAGGCGTCGGTGATGGGCTTTTCGAGAAAGCGGTAGGCGCGAATGCCCTCCCGTCGTCCTTTTTCGCGCGCATGGCGGCAGATTTCCCAGCTGTGCAGGTTGAGGGCCTCTCCTCCTCCGCGGAATTTTGTCACTCGTATGGGGTACAGGGAGCAGGACCTGGGTTTTGTGCATCCCGCGCGCTCTATGGCGCAAAGGCAGCTTCCGTCGCCGCTGAAATGGGCGTATGCGCATGCTCCGGAGCCGGGTACGAGCGTGGTCACTATGTCTCCGTCGCGGTCGAGTTCGAAGAATCCGTTCAGGGCCACAGCCTCGCGTCCCGCCTCTGTCATGCCGGCGCAGTACCTGTCGTAGTCCCTTTCTATCCGCGGCAGTTCATCTTCTTCAAGCGGAGCCCCGGCATCGCCCTCTATGCAGCAGATGCCCCGGCATGCCTTGTAGTCGCAGCAGAAGTATTCCAGCACCACGTCCTCCGACACGAGGACGTCGCCTATGTTGATGATAGTGCCGAATCCGCCGTTCATTCCACAACGTATTCGCATGTGCAGTCTACAAGGGAGGCATACATTTCCCGCAGCCTTGAGGCGCTGACAGACTTGATGCTTTCCTTGTAGCGGTTCTTTATGTCGCGGCCCAGGGCGTGGCGCTGCAATACGGCGTCGCGCATCAGGGCGGTGCTTCCTTCTTCGGCGCTGAGCGTGTTGGTGAGTTTCGTTTTGCACCTGTTCAGCAGGGGAGTCTCGACATCTTTGGTGGCCAGGGAGTTGATGACGGAGCGTATGGCCGCGAGCGTCGCCGTGGGGGAGGCGGGCACTACGTCGGCGGGTACTCCGGCCGGCGGACACGCGGTACAGTGCACGAAGACGGTAATCCTTTCGGCAGGAAGCAGGGATGAATACCCCTCTACGCTGCACATCTGGCCCATGCCCACCAGCTTTTCGTTCAGCTTCGCCTCGAGCACTTCGCATGCCAGCTGGAGCTGGAGATTGCTTTCGGAGCCGAACTGGCAGAATGCGCTGAGGGATACGCTCACGCCGTTTTCGCGCCAATTGTGCGTGGTGCTTGTGGTGCTCCAGCAGCTTCTGAGCGGAAAATCCTGTTTGGGCCTCACCACGCGCTGTCCTCCGGTGCGGAAGTCTCCCAGGCTGTGGGTCAGCAGTTTCAGGGTGGCGGCCTCGTCGAGGTCTCCGGCAAGTACGATTATTCCGTTGCGCAGCGTGGCGCCCTTTGCGGATACGTATTCGCAGAGACGGGTGTCGAAGCCGTTCCCCGGCAATTCAGGCATGCTGCCGGTCGCAAAAGCATACATAGGGCACATTATGCTGTCGAGGACAGCCCTTGTGCCTTCCTCGGAGAACTTGTCGCGCACCAGCCGGACGGCCTTTTCCTTCCGGTACCTGTCGAATGCAGCATGGTCCGCTTCCGTGGCGTTGGCAATGGACAGCATGGCCTTGAGGACCAACGGCAGGGCGTTCTTGGGCGCCGAACCGGTGAAGCGTATGTCGGAGAGGGAAATGTCCGGAGTGATGCTTATCCCGTTCATGGCGAGAAGGTCTTTGAACCGTTCGCCGCTCATGCCGGAAATCCTGAAAGTCGAAAGCACATCGCGTGCGAAAGAGGGTTCCGAACCTTTTATGCCGGGAATCTCCGCCCAGCCTCCCTTGACCATGAGGCCGTAGTGGAAGGCATCCTTGTCGGAGGTTTTCTTGAACACCACGCTGATGCCGTTGGAGAAGGTCCACATCTTGCCACCGCTGAACTGGTCTGCGGACGTGCTTTTGAGCTTGGCCTTGCGCTTCGGAGCCAGCAGTTTCAGCGTGTCGTCCTGCACCGGGACGCTGTCGTATGCGGAGCCTCCGGCCGCCCATCCTTCGGAGAACAGCTTGGAGACCGATGCCTCGTTGGGCTTAGTGACGCTGCGCACGTGGAGGTGCATGTTGCGCTGCCCGGAAATCATTGCGGATATGTAGCGGTTGAGGAGCTCCTTTTCGCGCTGGTCGTCCAGCTTCCTGCCTATGAAAAAGGAGCTGAGCGAACTTGCGGAGGCCAGATTTCCGCCGTACAGATAGGAGGAAAGGCATTTGTCGAGATATTCTGCATTGCTCATCCTGATGTTGCCGGCATCGCGCAGCGTCGTAGACGAAACCACCCCGCGGGCGAACGACAGTTCGGCATCGCTCACCCCTCCGCTGTCCAGCCCGGAAAGCACGGCTGCCGTCGTGCGCAGGGCCTCGTCGAGCCGTTCCGGGGCCGTGAGCACGGAGAGGGAGAACATTTCGTCTCCGGCAGTCTCGTCGCTTCCGGTGTAGCGGCATCTGCAGTCGGCGAGGGGGATTCCGGACCTGTCGAAGGCGCTGCGAAGGCGCCGCGTGAGGATAAGCTCCATTTCAGTGGCGAGCATGCGGCTCATCACCGGCTGTATGGTGTTCATGAGGGCGCGGTCCGTGCGAGGCGAGCGGTAGCTGATGAGTATGGTGCCTGCCGGGGCCGTGCCGGTGGTGACGAGCGCCCGCTCCTGCGGACTCCAGTCGTATGACCAAGCGTCTGCGGCGGGCATGCGCTGCGATATGGTCATGGAAAGTATGCGTATGCGCTCCAGTATGGCGGAAACATCAATGTCTCCGCAGACTATCAGGGCCTGTTCGTAATCCGATGAACGGGCTATGTCGAAGAGCATGAGCAGCGTTGAGTCGGCGGCCTCCGGGAACGATACCGGCACTTCTTCGAGGCGGAATACGGTGGCGTCGCGAAGATGGCGGACGTATCCGCCTTTGGGATAGGATATGCCCCAGGAGGCGAGGAAGTCATAAGGCTTGCGACCGCTGAAGTGGGGAAGGTCCACAAGGTCTTCGCGAGGGCCTGTGCGGTCCTTGCGAAGCGGCTGTACGAGGGCGAAATCCGCAAAACCCGGCAGGGAGGCGTTTTTCACCAGATAATACGAAATCCCGTCAGGCAGCATGCCAGAGGTGATTTCAGATGCTTTTCCAAGGGCGGGCAAGTCCTGCCCCGTCTCCGCCGCAGCGGCCGAGAGGACCGTGCATACGGCTGAAAGTAAAAACAATGTGCGTTTCAAGGCCTTCACAGCACAAAGATATAACAAAAAACCGGAACTTTGTTCCTCGGCATCAGTTCCGGGGGGGGGTAGCGTTTGCATAGACAAAGCCAAGACAGAGGAGGACAGGGTCTGTATCAACTTTGCCGCACTTGAAGTGCACAAGAAACCCGGACCTTTGCTCAAGGCGTCCGGCTGTCTGTGTGCTCTCCGGCTGTGATGTCCTGCGGATTTCCTATTTCCTATTTCATCGAACCCGACGACTGGCTAAACCGGAATGGGCGATGCAATGAGAAAGTTTTTTTACCCCTTCAGCAACTCTTTCACCTGCCCGGCTGCCAAGCCGGTGCATTTTGCCACAACTTCAGCGGAAAGACCCTCTGCAAGCATGCGTCTTGCAATTGCCCGCTGTTCTTTTGCTTCACCCTCGGCAAGACCGGCCGCGTGCCCTTTTGCTTCGCCTTCGGCACGTCCTTTGGCCTCACCTTCGGCAAAGCCCTCGTCGTGGGCACAATCGATAGTGTTTTTGTAGTCCCAGTCCCGTCTCATTGCATCTTCATATTCTTCCTTCTGCTCTGCGGTCATCCCCACATATTTCGCCTCGCTCAACAACGATGCGAAATACGGATCGTCCCACAACAGCTCAGGCT
>JAFLUX010000055.1 GCA_022508605.1 Bacteroidales bacterium
AACTATTAAAAACAATCACACCCAATCTTACTTTTTGGGTGTAAAATTGGGTGTTTGTTCTGGCGGAGGAAGAGGGATTCGAACCCCCGGTACGTTGCCGTACAACAGTTTTCAAGACTGCCGCCATCGACCACTCGGCCATTCCTCCGAACAAGGTCTGCAAAGTTATATAAATTTCTTTTTATCCCCAAATTATTGCCCGAGTGCGGTTCTCGCCTCGTCCAGAATCGGTCCGCAGTAGGCAAGGAAGTCGGACCATCTGTAGAAGTGCGGGGCGACTGCATCCAAAGGCAGGGTCAAAGGCTCTTCGTTAAGAAGCATCATGAACAGAAGCTCGTCTTCCGCGGCCCCGGCGGCCTCCTTCCCGGAGGCGGTCCCGCAGCATGGAACCCGTCCCTTAGGAGCATACAGCACGATTTGGATATTGGATGCCATAGGTATCTTGGACACATCCCACACCGTCCAGGCCTCCGCTGGGTCATCCAGCACCGCATCCCATCCGTCGAGCTTCAGCATGGCCAGGAGAGCCATGATGCAGCCGTCATGCCCGAAACGCAGGCGCAGTCCGACTCCCGAGGCGAGGTCTTCGGAAGTGCGGTCGAGAATATCTCCCAGCACGGATTCGGACAGATAGCAGCCGCGGAGGTTGCCGCCGGTGTAGCGCCCCTTCTCAACGTAAAAAGCGTAGTTGTCCATACGCCCGAGCAGGTCGAGTTCCCCGGAAGTGAACGCCCTGAAAAAATCGGCATCCGACTCAGGGCAGGACGGCAGGTCGAGGGTCACGATATAGAAACTTCTCAGAAAATCGAAAGGATCCGCAATGCCCTCAACGAATGACAAATCGGTGAAAAGGCGCGAACACACGGGGCGCCAGTCCACCAACGAGCGGAAATACTCGCGGAAAGCCGGGCGCCACGGGGCATCCTGACTCTTCCAGCGCACATCCTCCGCAGTCACCGCAGGATTCTCCGAAGAATGCTGGTTGATTGCACCCATTCCAATGCGGGAAGCATCGGCATGCAGGTGCAAATCGGGACGCAGCGCCACAAGCTGCTGCGTGAAATTCAGCATAGAGAGCATTGTGCGCTCCAGATTGGTGGAATTGGCCTCCACCCGTACGCGGCCGTCGAACAGTCCGGGGAAATTCCGTACCATGCGCGCGGCTATTCCGCGGTGCTGGCATGCGCCTTTCTGCGTAAGCTCCCCTTCCCTCCGAGAAAACACCGGGTAAGCGTCTTCGAAACTCCGGCATACAGTCTCGCCGAGAGGCGTAAGCACTCCGCGCTCGCGGGCGGAGGAAAGCACGGCATGCACCGTAGCGTACACCCCAGGCTCCGCGACATAGCGTGAGCCATGCCGCCCGTAATGGCTAAGATACACAGGGGCATAACCGGCAGGAGCCGCCGGAGGAGGTGTCGAGGGCACTGGATAGAGACGGCTCACTCCCATCTGCCAGTCGCTCACCTCAACTCCGTCGGCACTCATGAAGCTGCTGGACGCCCCGCAGTCTTCCACGGCGCCACAGGAGCGCCCCGACGAAGAGCCGGCACGTCCCGACGAAGAACCGGCACATCCGGCAGCGGCAAAGAGGGCAGCTGACAGAAGGCAGGCCTGCAGAATATGGCGTAAGCTATTCACCGACTTGCTTTTTATCATCTGAAGAAAAGAATTTCCACTGGAAAATAATAAGATACGCAGCTCCGACTGTGACGCAGGAGTCCGCAAAATTGAACACCGGGCTGAAGAAAATGACATTCCCCGCCGCATTGTGTATCAAAGGGAAGTAGAACATGTCCACCACTTTCCCGAACATGAACGGGGCATAGTCCCAAATCATGCCGTAGAAAAGGCAGTCTATGATGTTGCCGAAAGCCCCGGCAGTTATGAGAGTAAGGCCCACAAGGACCCCGACCGGAACGTCTTTCTTCCTGTTGAGGGAGGAAATCCACCAGACCAGCGCCCCGCACAGCACTATTCGCAGCGCCGACAGCAGGAACTTCCCTACGGCTCCGCCGAACTTCATTCCGAATGCCATGCCTTCGTTTTCAACGAAACACAGACGGAACCAGTCGCCCAGCACAAAAATCTGTTCTCCCAAAGACATGCCGGTCTTGACCATATACTTGATAAGCTGGTCTATGACCACGAGAGTCACTCCGAGAACTATCAGCTTCGCAGCCCTGGAAACTTTCATCACCTTCCGCCTTTGGCAAGTTTTTCCTTGGCCTCTACGGTGAGAGTGGCGTGCGGCACGAGCCTCAGGCGCTCTTTCGGTATGAGTTTCCCGGTCTCGCGGCAGATTCCGTATGTCTTGTTCTCTATGCGCACCAGAGCGGCCTCAAGGTTCTGGATGAACTTGAACTGGCGGTGGGCAAGCTGGCTCGCCTCCTCCTTCGAGAGCTGGCTGGCGCCGTCATCCTCGACGGTCCTGAACGAAGGGGACGTATCCTCGATGTCGTTGGTGCCGTTGTGCATGATGACCTGACGGAGAGTGTCGTACTCCGCCTTGGCCTTGGCGAGCATGTCGTCTATGATAGATTTGAATTCAGCGAGTTCCTCATCGGAATAGCGAGTTTTGATTTCTTCAGCCATAATTAAATCTTCTTTAGTGTCATTCTTATTTCAGTATCCTCCCACGAAATGGAGGCAGCCGTGTCCGGAGCTTCGGAAAGAGGTTTCAGGACTATGCCGGAAGACAGGGTCTGCCCGGCGACATAATCTCCGAAAACTTCGAGCGCCTTTGCTATGTCTTTATATGCGTCCCCGTCGGCGAACACGACCGTATCTATCCTGTCGGTAAGTTCGAACCCGCTGTCTTTGCGCAGGTTCTGTATGGGATGGATAAGCTCCCTGGCATTTCCCTCGAGTATGAGTTCGGGAGTCCTCTCTATGTCGAGGGCAAGAGTGAGGGTGCCTTCGGAGGCGACGAGCCTGCCGGGCATGTCCTCGGAGCTTATTTCGTAGTCTCCCGGATGTATGACGGCCTGTCCGGAGGGAAGTTCGAGAGTATAGTCCCCGCCACGCTCTATCAGGGCTATGGTCTCCTGCCCCAGGGAAGCGAATGCCGCGGCTATCTCCTTCATCTGTTTTCCGTAGGCCTTGCCGAGAGTCTTGAAATTGGGCTTGATTCTTTTGGTAATGATGCCCACCGTGTCGTGCAGGAACTCTATTTCCTTGACATTCACCTCGGCAAGGAAAATGTCCTTGACTTTCTCTATATGGGCTTTCACCTGGTCGTCGAGCACCGGCAGAAGCACCCGTGAAAGGGGTTTGCGCACGTTTATGCCCACCTTCTTGCGCAGGGACAGCACCATGGAAGACGCCTTCTGCGCGAACGACATGCTCTCTTCAAGCTCCGCATCCACCAGCTCCCCGCGGTACCGGGGCATGGATTCAAAATGCACGGACCCGTCGCCTCCGACAAGATCGAGCCACAGGCGGTCCATGAAGAAAGGAGCTATGGGAGCGCCCAGCAGGGCTATCCCCTTGAGAACCTCATACAGCGTCTGGTATGCGGCCTTCTTGTCGGAAGAAAGTCCCGAACCCCAGAGACGCTTTTTGTTCAGCCGTATATACCAGTTACTCAGGTCGTCGCACACGAAATCCTGCACGAGCCGTCCGGCCCCCGTGATGTCGTAGTCTTCGTAGGCGGACACGACGCCTCTTATGAGGGTATGGAGCCGGCTTATTATCCAGCGGTCGAACAAGGGTCTTTCCGAATAGGGAATCTGCTCCCCGGAAGGGTCGAAGCCGTCGAGGTTGGCATACAGGGCGAATACGGAGTAGGAGTTGTAGAGCGTGCCGAAGAACTTGCGGCGCACTTCCTCCACTCCGGCCTCGTCGAATTTGAGGTTGTCCCAGGGCTGGGCATTGGTAAGTATGTACCAGCGCAGGGCGTCCGGACCGAATTTGTCCATGGCCTTGAAAGGATCCACGGCGTTGCCGAGGCGCTTGCTCATCTTCTCTCCCTTCTTGTCGAGTACAAGGCCGTTTGAAATGACCCGCCTGAATGCGGGAGTGCCGCTGACCATGGTGTGGATGGCATGCAGGGTATAGAACCACCCCCTGGTCTGGTCCACCCCTTCGGCAATGAAATCGGCGGTGCACCCGAAATCCGGGGTTCCCGCATTCCTCAGCCCCGCCTGTGCATAGGGCATGGCGCCGGAGTCGAACCACACGTCTATCAGGTCGCTCTCGCGCTTCATCCTGCGTCCTGAAGGAGAAACCAGGAAGATTTCGTCCACATAAGGACGGTGCAGGTCTATGCGGTCATAGTTTTCGCGGCTCATGTCGGAAGGGTCGAAGCCGGCGTCTTTCAGCGGGTTCGATGCCATGAATCCGGCTTCGACCGCCTTGTCTATCTCACTGTAGAGTTCGGCCACGCTGCCTATGCACAGCTCTTCCTTGCCGTCCTCCGTACGCCACACCGGGAGCGGGGTGCCCCAATACCGGCTGCGGCTGAGATTCCAGTCCTGTATGTTTTCGAGCCACTTGCCGAAGCGTCCGCTGCCCGTGGACTCGGGCTTCCACGCAATCTCCCCGTTCAGGGCCATCATCTGTTCGCGCACGGCCGATGCCTTGATGAACCAGCTGTCGAGCGGATAATACAGGACAGGCTTGTCCGTGCGCCAGCAGTGCGGATAAGAGTGCACGTGCTTTTCTATGCGGAAAGCCTTCCCCGCCGCCTTGAGGGCCACGCATATATCCACATCGAGGGTAGGTGCGTCCGGAGCGAGCGAACTGTCATAGGCGTTCTTCACATAGCGTCCCGCCCATTCGCGATAGTCGGTGCTCACATGCGTCGCGGCATATTTCGGGTCAAGGTCTTCAAGACGATAGAAGCGTCCCTGCGGATCCACCTGGGCCTGCATGTCCCCGTTACGGTCCACAACCTGTATGGCCGCTATGTTGGCGGCACGGGCCACTTTCGCGTCGTCGGCGCCGAAAGTGGGGGCGATATGGACTATTCCCGTACCGTCCTCCGTACTCACATAGTCTCCGGGGATGACCCTGAAAGCATCCCCGTCTGGCCGGAACCAGGGAATCAGCTGCTCGTAACGCATGCCCACCAGATCGCGCCCCTTGACCGTGCCGGGCAGCACTTCAAAAGGCACCTTGCCGTTGAAAACGCTGTCTACCAAGGCGCGCGCCACTATGTATGTGGCCGGAGCGCCGGAATACGGATTGGAGGAACGCACCTTCACATAGTCTATGTCCGGGCCCACGCAGAGAGCGGTATTGGACGGGAGGGTCCACGGAGTCGTGGTCCAGGCCAGGAAATACAGCCCGTCTTCCCCTGTGACCTCGAACTGGGCTATGCAGGTCGTGTCCTTCACGTCGCGGTAGCATCCGGGCTGGTTCAGCTCGTGCGTGCTCAGTCCCGTGCCGGCGGCAGGGCTGTAAGGCTGTATGGACTTGCCCTTGTACAGGAGGCCCTTGCCGTATATGTCCTTCAGCAGCCACCACAAGGTCTCTATATAGCGGTTGTCGCAGGTGACGTACGGATCGTCCATGTCCACCCAGTAGCCTATCCTTTCGGTAAGGTTGCGCCACTCCGCGGTGTATTTCATCACCTCGCGGCGGCAGGCGGCATTGTAGTCCGCGACGCTTATCTTGCTGCCTATGTCTTCCTTGGTGATGCCCAGCATCTTCTCTACGCCGAGCTCCACCGGGAGTCCGTGAGTGTCCCACCCGGCACGACGGCGCACCATATACCCGCTCTGGGTCTTGTAGCGGCACACGGCATCTTTGATGCTGCGCCCCATCACATGGTGGATTCCGGGCATGCCGTTGGCGCTCGGAGGACCCTCGAAGAATATAAACTCGGGCGCACCTTCGCGCAGTTCCAGAGACTTCCCGAAAGTCCCGTTCTTCTTCCACCTTTCGAGGATTTCATTTCCGGCGGCAACCAAGTCCAGGCCCTTATATTCTTTGAATGTCATATTTTTTAACTACTTTTGCATTGTTATTAACCTGCAAATATAATCATTTCGGACATCTTAAGCAATGGGAACTGTTGACATAGCATTGTTGGCGGCATTCGTTCCGGCAATTATCTGGGGATTGATGAAAGGTCTCGTCACGCAGGTGGTTTCACTGGTGTCCATTTTTATCAGCGCCATAATGGCCGGGCGCTTTTCTCAACCTCTGGCGGACCTACTGCAGCAGCAGCTGCAAGTGGCGGAGCCGCGCTTTCTGTATCTTCTCGCATTCATACTCGTATTCCTGACCTGCGCCATAGTGCTGTCCCTGATCGGCAGGGCCGTCACCAAATTGGTGAAGATAGCCACGCTCGGATGGGCCAACAGGCTGCTCGGAGCCGCTTTCGCAGTGTTTTCCACCGCTTTCCTGCTCGGCATCCTGATTTCCGTTTTCGAGGGGCTGAACGCCGCACTCGGCATAGTGGAGGCTGAGAGCCTGGAAAAACTGAAAGTCTACCCGCAGCTTCGGGACTTCGCCTCCGGCATCATACCGCAGCTTAAAGTTTTCATAGGACAATACATACCCCACCAATGACGCACCCCCGCATAATCCTCATAGAGACATCCACCTCTCTCTGTTCCACCGCCATGCTCGAAGGAAACGAAATAACGGCAAGGCGGGAGAGCAGCACTCCGCGGGCGCACGCGGCGATGACTGCCGTATTCATACAGGAAATGCTCTCGGAGAGAGGGCTGAAAAGCGCCGACTGCGACGCCGTGTGCCTGAGCATGGGCCCCGGTTCCTACACCGGACTCCGCGTCGGGTCGTCCACTGCCAAAGGCCTGTGTTTCGGCGGCGGAATCCCGCTTATAGCGACAGGGACCCTCGACATACTGTGCGCACAGGCAATCGAGGAGGGCCTGCCGGAAGGCTGCACGCACATAGTCCCCATGATAGACGCCCGCAGGATGGAAGTCTACACTGCGGTGTACGACAGTGCGGGAGTCCCATTGAGCGAAGTATCTCCGGCCGTCATCAGCGGACCGGAGTCGGTGCCGTCCCAGGCACGCGGGGCCGGCGGCATATTGTACATAGGAGACGGTGTCGGAAAATGCGAAGCCCTCCTCGGAGGCGAAGGGCGGTGGTTCAGGCAGGAGTGCCCCCGGGCCGACTCCATGAAAAATCCGGCACTGAAAGAGTTCAATGCCGGAAACTTCCGTGACATAGCCTACTTCGAGCCTTTCTATTTGAAGGACTTCGTGGCTACGGTCTCAAAAAAACTTTTCTGACGCTCACAGGCAGGCCCCGTTGGCAAGCAGCTCAGAGCGCAGCTTGTCAACATTCACCTCCGAGGGCATCACCCCGTCTTCGAGCGCTATGCGCGCGGCCGTTCCCGCCGCCTCTCCGAGCGCCATGCACGTAGACATCACGCGGGTGCCCGCCATGGCCTCGTGGCTCATGGAAGAACAGCGCCCGGCCACGAGCAGCGACTCCACCTTTTCAGGCACGAGCACGCGGTACGGTATCTGATAGGCGTCTTCCGTGAAAAGCATGGTGCAGTCCCCGCCTTTGGCGTGGTGTATGTCCACCGGATATCCGGCCAGCACCACGGCATCGTCGAAATGCTTCATGGACAGTATGTCGTCCGCCGTGAGAACATATTTGCCCACGATGACGCGGCTTTCGCGTATGCCCGTGAAAGGGGCTATCTTCTCCACCCTCGCATCGGCAAAGCCAGGAACATAGCGCTTCAGATATTCCGTCACGTCCTTCATCTGCCTGCGGGCAGTCAGCTCGCAGCGGGTATAACTCGCCGGGTCTGTGCTGTCAGTGCCGTTCACCCTCGTCATGTTCACCCATATCTCATCCGGCTCCAGTCCCGTAATCAGTATGGTGCGCGACACCGGAATGTCGAGCCCGTCGGCCTGTGCCTGCCTGATTTTGTTCCGCAGGCCCACAGTGATGAAATGGCCGCTCGCGAACTGCTCCGGAGGCATCACGTCCATGTCGTACACGTCCGGATGCTTTATTATGGCGTCGCGCAGTTCCTGCATCTTCACGCCGCGCATCTGGTACATGAGAGTCGGAGGCTGCATGCCTCCCTCGGCATCGCCCTTGCGGCACTCGACCCCTGCCCTGAAAGCCACGTCCCCGTCGCCGGTGCAGTCTATCACCGTCTTCGCGAGTATGGCCTCCCTGCCGCATTTGGACTCTATTATTACGCCCTTGACCGTATCTCCGTCCTTGATGACCCCGCAGCAGAAAACATACATGAGCACATCCACACCGGCCTCCTCCATCATGCCGGCACAGACATCTTTCGCCGCCTCCGAATCAATGATGGTCAGGGACATGTGGTTCTTGCACGGCTTGTGCGGACCGGCGGCGCCGCGCTCCCGGAGCCGGTCGATGAAATGCTGGGCCTCGCCCTTTATTATCTGATTGCCTTTGGGTCCGAGGAAAGCCAGTATGGGCAGTCCTATCGTCAGATTGCCTCCCAAATAGCCGCGGCTTTCAAGAAGCATCACCTTGTGTCCGCCTTTTCGGGCTGCGGCATAGGCCGCCATGACACCGGAAGGTCCGCCGCCGACAACAAGAATGTCGACGCTCTCGCGGACGGGAATTTCCCTTGCGGGTTCTTTGATTGTCATAATGAGAATCGTGCTAATTCCTTGTATTTTTCATAGCGTCCCAGATAAAATCCGCGGCGTTCCTGATTCGGAGTGTAGACGGCACATGCGTCCGGGCAGAGAGCATCTTCGGCAGCCATCACGGAGGGGTAGAGTCCAGCCGCCACGGCAGCATGTATAGCCGCTCCCATGGCGCAGGCATCGGAACATCCCGACACCTCTATCGGGCGCCCCAGCACATCGCAGAGCATCTGCATCACGAAAGGCGATTTCTTCGCTATTCCGCCTACCGCTATCATCTTGTCTATGCGTATTCCACCGTCGAGATACTGGTCTATGCAGGCCTTGGAGCCGAATGCCGCGGCCTCCACAAGGGCACGGTAGATTTCGGCGGGGCCGGTGGTGATGCGCAGGCCGCTGATGCCGGCGGTCACAGTGTTGCTGGGATCAGGAGCCCGGCGTCCGTTGAAAAAGTCCGTAGCCAGGGGCAGGCCGTCCCTCGGCTCTATGAGCGAGGCTTCCGCTGCGAGTTCATTCAAATCCCTCCCGCAGAGGCGCTTGAACCACGCAAAAATATCGCCGAATGCGGACAGTCCGGTCTCGTAGCCCATATATCCTTCGAGTATGCTGCCCTCGGCCTGGCCGAAAAGCCCCTCGATGAAGTGTCCCTTCATCTCCTCCACGGGCATGACCGCCATGTAGCAGGCCGAAGTACCGAGGTTGAGTACGGCCGTACCGGGACGCACCCCGGCTCCGACGGCTCCGGAATGGGCGTCGCAGTTGCCCACGCCTATGACCACATCCGTGCCAAGGCCCAGCTTGGAGGCCCATTCGGGGCACAGGCGGCCAGCCGCCTCGGAACAGGCGAAATTCACCCTTGGGATGCGGCGCAGAAAAGGTATCAGAAGCGGGTCTATCTCCCCGAAGAAACTCTCAGGAGGATATCCGCCCCAGTCCCGGTTCCAGAGCTGCTTGGCCGCAGGGATGCAGTGCCCCCACTTCATATCGGCGAAGCTGCGGCATCCGGTCAGCAGATTGGTGACGAAGTCGCATTCGTCCACGAAGGCCCAGGCCCTGTCGCGCACGGCTTCATTGGTGCGCAGCACATGCAGCACCTTGGCCCATGTGCATTCGGCGGAATAGTGGTTGCCGCTCTGGCAAATGTAGTTGGGCTCATACTTGGTGCCGGCCGCAGTAAATTCTTCGGCCTCCGCCGTCCCGGTGTGGTCTT
>JAFLUX010000056.1 GCA_022508605.1 Bacteroidales bacterium
TGGCGACATAGTTGTAGTAATACGAGGCGTTGTCTCCCTGCAGGCAGTCTCCCGCATCGATCAGGATGACGTTCTCCTCCCCTGCCACGGAGCGCAGGCTGTCTACGTAATGCTTGACCGACATAAGGCTCGGACGCATTTTGTTCCCGACATAGGGCCGGTTGAAATAGCTTCCGTGTACGTCTCCCGTAGTCACGACGTGAAGGTCCTGTGCCGCTGCAGGAAGGAGGGTTGTCAGCAGCAGCAGGGCTGCCGCGGCGATTCTGTTCTTTTGCATCAGAAAGCGTATTTTTTTAATCCGTCAAACAAAAATCTCTTTTTCCCTGCCGCCGCGGGCGAGGGGCGCATCGCATCCAGATCGAAGCGGAGGGCGAATGTCTGCTGCCACCCGCGGAATACAGGTATGCCCGAAGCCGCCGGAGGCTCCCCGAACTTGAAGCTGAAGCCCACGCAGAGCTTCAGGAACCTGCCCAACGAGGGCTCGTACAGGACAGAAAGACAGTCGGCCCAAGACGGAGAGGCATGCCGGGTGTGGAAAGCAAGGTCGGCATAGTACAGGTCCGCCCCGTACTGAACGCCTCCGTAACCCGATTCGTACAAAGGCATAAGGTCGTCCCCGAAATAGAAGCGGTTCTCAAGCGCCAGCTTCCACTTGCCGAGGCGCTGCCGCGAAGTCATCCCCATGGGAAGAAGCGGCCCTTCGCCCGTATGCCTGTCGTTCTGATAGGTGAAAAGCCCCCTCGCATCCAGGCTGAAAACATCGAGGCAAGTGTCCGGCGACCAGGAGACACCGAGGTGCAGCATGCCGTTGTCGACCACGTTCGCAAGCTGCGGGGCGCAGGAAAAATGGTACAGCGAGCCGCACCAGAGGAGGCTGAAGGCTCCGGCAAAATTCCAGCATCCGTCGGAAAGTATCTGGAAACGCTCCCTCCGCAGGGGGTGCAGTTCGTCCCCGATTTTGCCCGGCCAGTCCAGTGCGAGTTCGGCATAAATGCGCCGGTTGCTGTATTTGAAAAGCATCCCTTCCAGATTGTTGTCGACAAAGCAGCGGTCGTCATCCAAGAAAGGGCCTATGTAGTCCCGTTCCCGGGTAAAGCGCCGCGGGAATACTCCGGCCACGGCTTCCAGCACTCCCCCGTTCCTGAACGCAGCCTCGAGGCCGTAATACAGCACGGTCTCGCCGAAAAGCTCTCCGCCCCCGGAATATGCGCCCATGTCGCGGAACAGGTCCACACCCGCACGCACCCTGTGGAAAACGTTCCCTCCCTGCTTGAGCAGGATTCCGGCCTCAGGGGTCAGGCGCGCAGCATGCAGGGTATACGAAGGGTCGTACATGCCGCCCGAACGCGCGTATTCGTAATTGCTGAAACGGTAGTCGAAAGCGATGTTCCAGTCCAAAGTCTGCGCCGCAGCGCATAAATGCAGGAACACACAAACCGACAGGGCTGCAAGATTTTTCATTACCGGACAAAAATAGTATTTTTGCCGGATAAATGAAACTTTATACACCGGTTACATGCGAAAAAGCGGACAGGCCGCTGAGCCTTTCCGACTCAGTATTCATGCTCGGAAGCTGCTTTGCCGACGAGATAGGGCGCAAGATGCAGGCAGCCGGGTTCGACGTATGCGTCAACCCTTTCGGCACGCTCTACAACGCCTCATCCATAAGGAGCGCGATGGACAGGCTCGACTCCGACACGCTTTTCACAGAGGATGACTGCGTGGAAATGGGGGCGGGGGCAGGCAGAATCTGCTCTTTCGAGCACCACAGCTCTTTTTCGAGGCCGAGCGCCGGAGAGTTCCTGCAGAACGCCAATGCCAGGCTGCTGGAGGCCCGCGGGTTTTGGAAAAAGGCGGACGCGGTCATTCTCACCCTCGGGACGGCAAGAATCTGGTGCCGCGACGGCAGGACCGTTTCCAACTGCCTGAAAAGGCCTTCCTACGAATTTACCCGCAGAATCATGGAGAGCGAGGAGATAGCCCTCGCCCTGCAGGAAGTGATGGACAGGCATCCGGAGAAGCGTTTCATACTCACCGTGTCCCCCGTCAGGCACCTCGGCGACGGGGCGCATGCGAACTCCGTCAGCAAGGCGCGCCTGCTGCTTGCCGCGGACATGTGCAGGGGCGCGGAATATTTTCCGGCATTCGAAATACTCAACGACGAACTCAGGGACTACCGTTTTTACGCCGATGACCTCGTGCACCCGTCTTCAAGCGCAATAGCCGTGATATGGGAAAGGTTCCTGGAGACCTTCGCCGCCACGGACGAACTGGACAGGATAGCCGCGAACGAAAAGACGGCGCGCCGCGAGGCGCACCGTCCTGTGCTTCGTTGAGTGTGACCCACCGCCCTATTCTTCGGGCTTCATGGTAGTGTACACGTTGGTGACGTCCTCGTCGTCTTCCAGAAGTCCGGTGAGCTTGTCGAGAGTAGCGCGCTGCTCCGGAGTAACATCCTTGAGGTCCACGTTGGGAATCTGCTCGAAGCCTCCGGATATGAGTTCGAATCCGTTCTCTTCGATATATTTCTGTATGGAGCCGTAGGAAGCATACTCGCCGTATATGACTATCACCTTGGTCTCGTTGTCATCCTTGTCTACCTCCACCTGCTCGAAAAGCTCCTCCACTCCGTAATCGATGAGCTCCAGTTCGAGTTCCTCTATGTCCACGCCTTCCTTTTCCTTGATGCGGAAAGTGCACTTGCGGTCGAACATGAATGACACGCTGCCGGTGGTGCCGAGCGAACCTCCGCACTTGTTAAAGTAGCTGCGGACGTTGGCCACCGTGCGGGTGTTGTTGTCCGTCGCGGCTTCCACGAGGTAGGCTATTCCGAAAGGTCCGAAGCCTTCATAGATAATCTCCTTGAAGTCTCCCTGCTTGCTTTCGGTCGCCTTTTTGATGGCGCGCTCGATATTGTCCTTGGGCATCTGCTCGGCACGGGCCTCGGCCATGAGGGCGCGCAGGCGCGGGTTGCCGGTGACGTCAGGACCGCCCTGCTTTACGGCGATGGTGATTTCCTTGCCCAATTTGGTGAAGGTGCGGGCCATGTGCCCCCACCTTTTCATTTTCCTCTCTTTCCGAAATTCAAAAGCTCTGCCCATGACTATTCGGCCTCCACGCGCGTGATGTACTTGTCGATGTCGTAGGCCTCGACGGAGTTGGAATATTCGTCCTTGATTTTCTTGTAGCAGGAAAGGGCCTTGGCCTTGTCTCCGAGCTGCTCGCTGAGGATTCCCGCCTTGAGCAGATAGCCGGCGGCGAACACATTGTCCGCACGGGAAGCGGCCTTCAGGTAAGCGGAAACGGCATCGGCATATTTCTCAAGTCCCGCATAGGCGTCGCCCTGACAGGCTATGGCGCGGGCAGCGAGTATGGGTTCCTTCCCGTTGTACTTCTTCAGATACTCCAGGG
This sequence comes from Bacteroidales bacterium, assembly GCA_022508605.1. Taxonomy (GTDB): domain Bacteria; phylum Bacteroidota; class Bacteroidia; order Bacteroidales; family UBA932; genus Cryptobacteroides. The sequence goes on from JAFLUX010000056.1 coordinate 3,412, forward strand.
CCTGTTCGTACTCACCGATGTTGAGGGCGCATATCCCGGCCTCGAGGCAGACGGCCGCGCCGGCCTTCCTGCCGTATTCGCTTATGACCCCGGCGAGTCCCAGTATGTTCCCGTCCCCGTTGAGGGCGAGTTCGTATTCCCCGTCGGCGAAAAGCTGCTCTGCAGGGAAAGCCTGCTGGGACGCCTCTGCGCATTTGGGCTGGTAAACAAGTTTCACATAGGCGAGAATCGCGAGAGCGGCGACAACCAGTACCCCGCACACCGTCCATATGGTCTTCTTGTTCTCATTGTAAAACCGGTCGGTCTTGGAGACTGTCTCCTCGATGGCCTCCATGCGAAGAGCCTCCTTTTCATTAAGAATTTCCTTTGCCATATTTCCTTTAATTTGTTTTTCCTATTAAAATAGCTGACAAAGGTAGTAATTTCAATTAAATTATCCTAATTTTGCAGTATGCCCGTACTGAACAAAATCGTAATCCGGGATTTCCGGAACATAGAGCTGCAGGAGTTGGAATTTTCTCCCAACATCAACTGCATCTGGGGCGGAAACGGAGAGGGCAAGACCAATCTGCTCGATGCGATATACTATCTGTCTATGACCAAGAGCGGCATCCAGGCCTCCGACAAATTCAACTTCCGGCACGGATGCGGCAGTTTCGCCCTGAGCGGGCTGTATGACCTGCCCGCGGAAAACGGGGTGCGCTTCTCGATACAGGTGAGCGAGGGTGCGGAAAAAAAGGTCAGGCGCGGCGACAAGCCGTATGCCAGGGTCTCGGAGCACATAGGCGTGCTGCCGATAGTCATGGTCTCCCCCGCCGATTCCGGCCTTGTCAGCGAGTCCGGAGACGAACGGCGCCGTTTCGCAAACAGTTTCATCTCCCAGATGGACAGGCAGTACCTGTCGGGCCTCCAGCAATACAACCGCCTGCTCGCGCAGAGAAACAGCGCCCTCAAGGGCCAGAACCCGGACGGGGGGCTGCTCGATGCGTTCGACGAGGCCATGGCGGCCCATGCCGAATGCATCTTCAATGCCCGCGCCCGCTTCGCCGACGAGCTGCTGCCGGTGGTGGCACGCTACTATGAAGCCATCTCCGGAGGCAAGGAAAAGATTTCGATAGCCTACAGGAGCGACATGCACGGCTCCGCCCTGCCGGAGCTCATGGCCGCCCACAGGGACAGGGACCTCGCGCTCAGATACACCACGGCCGGAATACAGAGGGACGATTTCATATTCACGCTCGGGGACTACCCCATACGGCGCTGCGGTTCGCAGGGGCAGCAGAAATCTTTTCTCGTGGCCCTCAAGTTCGCCCAGTACGAAATCATGAAGCTCCGCAGGGAATCGCCCCCGATGCTGCTCCTCGACGACCTTTTCGACAAGTTGGACATGGACAGGGTCGCCAATCTGCTGCAGATGGTGGCGGGAAACGACTTCGGGCAGATTTTCATATCCGACACCGACAAGGGCAGGACCGAGGTGCTGATAGACAGGATAACATCCGACAGGGCCTATTTCAAGGCTTCCGCCGGCACATTCACCAAGATAGATGGAAAGCTACAGGATCAAGCGTAAGACGGCCATGCCGCTCGCATCGGCGATAAGGGCGTATCTGAGGGAAGCGCACATGACGACGGGGCTCAACACAAGGCTCGTGTTCGCGGCATGGGATGAGGTGTCCGGAGCCGGCCCCTTCACGATAAGGCGCTTCTTCCGCGGCGGAAAACTCTACATAACATTCAACTCATCCGCAGTCAGGAGCCAGTACATGAAGCAGAAAGAACTGCTTCTGCTGCGCCTGAACGAAAGGCTCGGACGGGATGAACTTTTCGAACGCGAAGACTGCAACGCCTCCTGGGTGGAAGACATAATATTGAAATGAAGATGCAATGAAGTTCGTCATAGACAAGGCAATACCCTTCATCGAGGGGGTACTGGAACCCTTCGGGGAGACTGAATACTTCGACGGGGCCTCGATAGGTGCCGCGCAGGCAAGGGATGCGGATGCCCTGCTGATACGCACGAGGACGAAGTGCGATGCCGCCATGCTGGAAAACAGCAAGGTGAGAATCATCGCCACCGCCACCATAGGCACCGACCACATAGACCTGGACTACTGCAAACAAAAAGGGATATGGGTGCAGAACTCATCGGGGTGCAACGCCGGTGGCGTGATGAACTACGTGCTGTCTGCCATATACGGGATAGCCTCCAGGATGAGAATGCCGCTCAAAGGGGCCACCGTGGGAAGAATAGGGGTCGGAAACGTCGGTTCGAGGGTGATGCAGACCCTCACCCTCATGGGGTTCCAGACCCTGCTGTGCGATCCGCCCAGGGCAGAGGCGGAAGGCAGCGCGCAGTTCTGCGACCTCGACTTCCTGCTGCGCAACTCCGACATCGTGACGATGCACGTGCCGCTGAACGGCAGCACGAGGGGCATGGCAGACGCGAGCTTTTTCTCCAAGATGAAGCTCGGAGCCATATTCGTCAACGCATCGAGAGGCGAAATCGTGGTGGAGGAAGACCTGCTCTCCGCATCCGAGAAGCTCGGTGCCGTGGTCATAGACACATGGTGCAATGAGCCACGCATCAACAAGGCCCTGGTGGAAAAGGCGTCCATAGCCACGCCGCACATCGCCGGATACTCTTTCCAGGGCAAGCTCCGGGGCACCTCCATGGCCGTGCGGGCAGTGGCGCGGCACCTCGGCATCAAGGAGCTGTACGACTTCTTCCCCGATGTGCGGGAAGAGGCAAAAGATGCCGTGAAGCTGGACCTCAGGGGCAAGAGCGAGGGTCAGATAGCTTCTGTGATACAATACAACTATCCTATATTCACGGACGATTTCATGTTCAGGGTAAATCCCGACGATTTCGAAAAACTGCGTGAAAACTACCGCTACAGACGAGAATTTTTTATTGACTGACACATTATGGACAACACTAAAATCAATGCCGAACTCGAGCGCATCAGGAAGGGATTTCCGTGGCTCGACATCGTGGCTCCGGCGACTCCGGGGCGAGGAATCAAAATCTTGGGCGAGGAGGAAACGAAAAAGGCCGGAGAGCTGGCAGACAGCGCAAAAGTCGACGGACGCTGCAAGTTCGTGCCCGCGTCAGGCGCCGCTTCCCGCATGTTCAAGGAAATTTTCTCCGGAATGGAGCAGGAGAACGAGGCCGTGCGCAAACTTGCCGAAAATCTCGAGAGCTTCGCGTTCTACGAACCGTCCGTCTTCGGAGAAGCGCCGTTCGACCCGCGCATGACGGCGCACAGGCTGCTCGACGACGAGGGGCTCGGATATGGAAAGAAGCCGAAGGGCGTACTGAAATTCCACCGCTATGCGGACGAGGTGCGCACGGCGATAGCCGAACACCTCGTGGAGGGGCAGGCCTATATGAGATGCGGCGACACCGTGAAGCTCGTGGTGACCATATCTCCGGAACACCGTGAGCTGTTCGAGGCGGCAGTCGGAGAGGTGAAGAAAAAATATGAAGAACGCTTCGGTGTGAAATACGACATCAGCTTCACCTACCAGGACAAGGCGAGCGATACGGTGGCCGCCACGCCCGAGGGAAAAGTGTTCATGAAGTCCGACGGCACTCCGCTGTTCAGGCCTGCCGGACACGGGGCGCTGATACACAATCTCAACGCCGTGGACGAGGAACTCGTGTCGATAAAGAACATAGACAACGTGTGCAGCGAAAGGATGCAGGCGGATACGTGGAAGTGGAAGAAGGTGCTGATTGGAAAGGCCATAGAGCTGAGGGACACTATCCACGGCTTCCTGTATGCCTTCGACCAGCTTACCGAGGTGCGCAGGAACATTTCCGACTCTTCGTACATCCCTGTCTACAATGCCCTGCAGGACGACCCTTACGCCACTGACGAATGCCAGAAGCTGTGCAATGATATAGAAGAGTTCCTGCGGGAAGAGCTGTGCATAGAGATGCCCCCGGCAAAAGACAGCAAAAGCAGGGCGATTGCCCTCCGCGACAAGCTCGACAGGCCCATCCGCGTATGCGGCATGGTAAAAAACGAGGGAGAGCCGGGCGGCGGACCGTTCATAGTGAAAGCCTCCGACGGCAGCACTTCCCTGCAAATATTGGAAAGCGTGCAGATAAATCCCGACGACCCGGCGGCAGTGGATGCGCTCGGAAAGGCGACGCATTTCAATCCCGTCGACCTCGTCTGCTGCCTGCACGACTACAAGGGAAAGAAGTTCGACCTGCTCAAGTACGTAGATGAGGAAACGGGCTTCATAAGCGACAAGAGCTACGAGGGACGGCCCCTGAAGGCTCTCGAACTCCCCGGGCTCTGGAACGGAGCCATGTCGGACTGGAACACCCTGTTCGTGGAAGTGCCGGCTGATACTTTCAATCCGGTAAAGACCGTCCTCGACCTGCTGCGCCCCTCGCATCAGTAGCCACCGGGCCGGCGGCATGACATGCAATCAGTATACGGAGGTATCGCGGGGAACCGCCCGCATACCTCCTAAATTTTGGCTATCAGCGATTCGCAGGCGCGCACGGTATCGCCCAGACTGACGAGAATCTCCGCATCGAGGGGGAGGAACAGGTCTATGCGCGAGCCGAACTTGATGATGCCGCACTGCTCCCCGGCCGAGACTTTCATGCCGTCCTCCGCATAATTCACGATACGCCTTGCGAAGACTCCGGCGAGCTGCTTGAAGAACACGTCCTTGCCGTCTTCCGTCCTTATGCAGGTGCAGGTGTGCTCGTTTTCCTCCGAGGCCTTGGGCTTGAATGCCAGGAAGTGCTCACCGGGATGATATTTGTAGTAGTTCACGCTCCCGGTTACAGGCCAGAAATTGGCGTGGACATCCCAGAAGTCCATATACGTCGACACCATGATGCAGTCCCTGCCCAGAAACTCATTCTCGCGCATTTTCTTAATCATCACTATACGCCCGTCGGCAACCGCCGAGACGTTTCTGGACGAACCCGTTTTCTCCCGGTCCGGGACCATGTGAAAAGCCGTCTGCCATCCGGCAAGCCACAGGAGAGCCACCGTCAGAGGCCAGACTATCCACCATGTGCGCACGAAAAAATGCAGGACGAACAGGGCTGCGGCGCAGAACAGATAGACCATCAGCACTGTCCCGTAAGTATTTTTGTCCAGTTTCATAGCAGGCCTGTCAAAACCAGATATACGAACGCGACGGGGATTGCGAGCAGAGAACTGTCGAAGCGGTCGAGCATGCCGCCATGCCCGGGTATTATTTTACCGGAATCCTTGAATCCGTAACGTCTTTTCCATACGGATTCGAACAAGTCGCCGCAGACCCCGGATGCCGAAATCAGGACGCCAAGGGCAAGGCAATGAGGCAGTGAGTAAGGCATCCACCCTATCGCAAACAGCAGGACGGAGGCGGCGGAGGCGGTCGCTATGCCGCCCCAGAAGCCCCACCAGGACTTTTTGGGAGAAATGGACGGCGCCAGCTTGCGGGAATCGGGCCTCTGTCCGAAAAGGGTTCCGAAACAGTAGGAGCCTATGTCCGCGCACCATATTATGATGAAAAAGTTCAGCAGCAGATAGCCCCTGAATTCCCCGCCTCCCGATACGATGACGGGCATCAGGCAGAACGGCAGGGTGACATAGGGC
>JAFLUX010000057.1 GCA_022508605.1 Bacteroidales bacterium
CTTCTCTTTTCCTCCTCGTGCGTCCGCTTTTGTTCTTTTGCTCTCGTCCGTTCTCCTGCTCTTTCCACGAATCTATTCTACCGTATATTGTCTCCGGGGCTTTCTTGCCGGATGTCGGAGGCGAGACTGCATGCAACGGCGTGGGCGGTGCTCCAGGCGGCCTGCAGGTTGAACCCTCCGGTCACGGCGTCTATGTCGAGCACTTCTCCTGCAAGGTACAGCCCGCGCACCTTCCTGCATTCTAAGGAATTGCTGTCCACTTCATCCAGACTGACCCCTCCGCAGCAAACGAACTCTTCCTTGAAATGGCAGCGCCCTCCGATTGGGTACTGGTCCGAACAGAGTACGCTGGCAAGCCTCGACAGGCCTTTGCTGCCGAGTTCTGCCCAGCGGCAGTCCTCCCGGAGCCTTGCCCTGGACAGGAGCATCTTCCATAGTCTTTCGCTCAGCCCCGCCGGGTGCATTCCGGAGATTTTCTTCGCTCCTCCGCGGGCTGCGAGGGCTTTCAGCTCCTCTGCCGCGGCGTTCTCCGGCACTCCTGCCCAGTTGATAGTCAGAGTGCCGCTGTATGAATTGTCGGCAAGGTATCTGGCAGCATAAGACGACAGCCTGAGCGCTGCCGGGCCGCTTATGCCCCAGTCTGTCAGCAACAGCGTGCCGCAGGCCCTGAACTTCGTTCCTGCTATGCCGAGTATGACTCCCTCTATCACGTTCCCCATGAGGGCATTGAGACCGGAATCCTTGATTTTCAGTGTAAACAGCGACGGCACGGGCTTTTCCGTCCGGAGCTCGCAGGGCGAGAGTATCCCGGCGGTGTTCCCTCCGCTTGCCATCACGACTGCATCCGGGCTTGCTGTGCTGCCGTCGGCAAATGTCAAGCTCAGGTCCGGATGCACCTGCACGACCTTGCGCCTGCATTCGACCCTTACCCCTCCGGCCCTCATGAGGCGTTCCAGCGTGCGCACTACCTGCATGGCATCCTGACTCTCGGGAAAGACGCAGTGGTCTTCCTGCACCGTGAGTCTTATGCCGGCATCTTCGAACCACCTGCATGCGTCTTCCGGCCCAAAAGCCTTAAGCAGGCGCTTCATCAGCCTGTGCCCCCGCGGGTATATGAACTTTAGGTCTCCGGCATCCTCGAAGCTGTTCGTGATGTTGCACCGTCCTCCTCCGGTCAGCGCGAGCTTGGCCATGGGCCGCGGCGCGGCCTCGTATATGCAGATACGGCAGTCTTTCACTCTGCGGGAAAGCTCCACGGCGCAAAAACATCCGGCAGCCCCCGCCCCTATGATGGCTATTTCCTTCACGAAAGCAAAGATAATCAAGAAATCCGCGCTTCTGCTCGGAAACTCGCAAAAAATTCGTAAGTTTGTAAAGATTAAACCAAAACAAATCATTATGGCCAAAAAATACGATAAAGCCGGTAAGTACCCCTGGACATACTGTTCTCTCGGAGGCGCAGTGAGGGTGAACATACAGAGCGGCGAAGACATAGCCCACTTGGGCGAACTGGACAAGAAGCTGTGGACCGTCCTCAGCTGCCCTGTGAGCGGCTTGCAGTTCGATGAGACGACGCTCAGGATGATAGATACTGACGGAGACGGTAAAATCCGCGTCAAGGAAGTGGTTGCTGCGGCGCAGTGGCTCACTACCGTCATCAAAGACAGGGACGCCCTGCTGAAAGGCGATTCCGTGTTGCCGCTGGACCAGATAAACACCGAGTGCGAGGCGGGCCGCAAGCTGCTCAGGTCCGCGCGGCAGATTCTCTCCAACCTCAAACTTGAAAAGGACGAGATATCCGTGGCAGACACATCCGACAGCGTGGCCATATTCGCCGAAACCGGGGCCAACGGGGACGGAGTGATAACGGAAGCGTCCACAGAGGACGCCGCCCTTCGTGAAACCATACGCACCATAGTCGACAAAATCGGTTCCGCCACTGACCGCAGCGGTGCTCAGGGCGTGACGGCGGAACATATCGAGGCATTCTACACCGCCCTTGCCGATTATGCCGCGTGGCAGGCGGCCGCCGTACCGGAGATTTTCCCCTACGGAGACAACACGCAGGCGGCCCTTGAGGCATGCGAGGCGGTGAAGGACAAGATATCCGACTACTTCATGCGCTGCAAGCTGATAGCCTTTACCGATGCGGCTACGGCCGCGGTGGACGTGAGCGCGGAGCAGATAAGCGCAATAGCGGGGGAAAACCTCACAGAGCACGATGCGGAAATCTCTGCCTACCCCATAGCCCGTCCGGACAAGTCCGGCTTCCTGCCTTTCGATGCCGTCAATCCGGCATGGAAGACCAAGGTGGATGCCTTGAGGGCTTTGGTCGGCCTCGAAAACAAGGACGGCCTGAAGGAAGACGAATGGAATGCCGTGCTCTCCGGCTTCGCCCCCTATATCGCATGGCGGGCTGCGGAGAAAGGGAGTGAAGTCGAGTCTTTGGGCCTGGATGCCGTGAAGGCCCTGCTGAAAGCGGACTCCAAGGCTGCGCTGCTTGCGCTGGTGGAGGCCGACAAGGCCCTCGAGGAGGAGGCGAACTCCATAGATGAAGTGAACAAGCTCACCCATCTGTACAGGGATTTTTACAAGCTGCTGAAGAATTATGTGCTGTTCAGCGATTTTTATTCGCCGCGCAAGGACGAACTTGCCATATTCGAAGAGGGCAGCCTGTATATAGACCAGCGCTGCTGCCGTCTGTGCATAAGAGTTTCCGACATGGGACAGCATGCGGACATGGCCGGTCTGAGCGGCATGTTCCTGCTCTACTGCACCTGTACATCCAAAACTACAGGGGAGACCATGGATATAGTCGCCGTCATGACTGACGGAAGCCTCCGCAACCTGCGTCCCGGGCTTAACGGCCTGTTCTACGACCGCGAAGGACGTGACTGGGATGCCAAGGTCATGAGAGTCGTCGATAATCCGTTGAGCATCAAGCAGGCATTCTGGAGTCCTTACGTGAAGTTCTGGAACTTCATAACCGGCCTTGTGAACAAATCTGCGGCAGAAAAGGACGAAAAGGCCATAGCTGGCCTCCAGGCGGGCGCAACGGCGGCCCCTGCCGATGCCGCAGCAAAGAAGCAGCCTTTCGACATTGCCAAATATGCCGGCATCTTCGCCGCCGTAGGCATGGCGCTCGGCGTGCTTGCCGCCGCACTCGCCGCCATAGTCTCCGGCATAGCCAAGACCCCGTGGTGGGGACTCATCCTCATCCTTCTCGGTATAATGCTGGTCATATCCGGCCCCTCATGCTTCATTGCCTGGGGCAAACTCCGCCGTCGCAACCTCGGACCGGTGCTCAATGCAAACGGATGGGCCATAAACTCCGGAGCAGGAGTGAACATTCCTTTCGGACGCACTCTTACCAGCGTGGCCAGATTCCCGAAACTCAATCTGGATGACCCCTACAAGCCCCGCACTCCGCTCTGGCGCAAGCTGCTGTGCTGTTTTGCGGCGCTCCTTGCCGCTGCCTTTGTCGTGCTGTTCGCAACGGGCAATCTGAAGTGCATAGGCCTTTCCTCGCACGATGAACCGGCAGTAGTTGAAGAAGCCGCCGCCGGTACGACTGCGGAGGGAGAAGACGCGATACCTGCGGAAACGATATCAACAACAGAAGAATAATCATGAAAAAATCAATCTTAACAATTGTCGCGATGTCTTTACTTGTCGCCTCTTGCTGCAACGCTCCCGTTGCCTCTGATTCCTCCCGCGATGCCGTCCTGGACAATATCGCATCCCGTAAAAGCGTGCGCGCATATACTGACGAACCTGTCAGCGATGCCGACATCGAGACCCTTCTGCGTGCAGCCATGGCCGCTCCCTCGGCAATGAACCGCCAGCCATGGGAATTCATAGTGGTCAAGGACAGGGCATGCCTCGACTCGCTCGCAGGCAAGCTCCGTCATGCCAAGATGCTCGCACAGGCTCCTCTTGCCATAGTGGTGTGCGCAGAAACCATGCTCACTTCGAGCGATGGCAGCCAGCGTGAAAACCCGTACTGGGAGCACGATGCCTCAGCTGCCACCGAGAACCTGCTGCTGGCGGCCGAGGCCATGGGGCTCGGTGCCGTATGGACGGCTGCGACCGATGATGTGCGCTCTGCCGCAGTATGCGAGGCGCTGGGCATCACCGGCACTGTGAAACCCCTCTGCGTCGTGCCTGTGGGGCATCCTGCCGGCGAAGAGCAGCCGAAAGACAAGTGGAATCCGGAAAAGATTCACTATAACCGCTGGTAGTGAAGGCAGCCCTTTTTCAGCAGGACATAATCTGGGGCAGTCCGGAGAGCAACCGCCGCCGTCTGGACGGCGTGCTCGAGTTGGCTCAGGAAGCGGAGCTGTATGTTTTTCCTGAGATGTTCACCACCGGTTTTGCCACGGAAGAAGATGCCGTTGTCGAAGAAAGCGACGCAGACGCAGTCGAATGGATGCTCTCATGGAGCCGGCGCAAAAATGCCGCCATTGCGGGAAGCGTCGCTCTTCGCAACGGAAAAAAGTGCGTCAACAGGCTCCTGTTCGTCACTCCGGACGGGAAAGTCGTATCATACGACAAACGGCATCTATTCAGCTACGGAGGAGAGGACAGGCGCTTCTGCGCCGGGCGGGAAAGAGTCATAGCCGAGGCCGGAGGCTGCCGTTTTCTTCTTGCGGTGTGCTACGACCTGCGTTTTCCCGTGTGGCTGCGCAACCGCGGCGATTATGACGCCATACTTCTGGTTGCCAACTGGCCGGACGTGCGCATGCCCGCGTGGGATACGCTTTCCAGGGCAAGGGCCATAGAAAACCAGTGTTATGTGCTGGCCTGCAACCGCGTGGGCAAAGACCCGGCCTGCAATTATTCGGGCGGCACGAAAATAATAAACCCCTACGGGGAGACGGTATCGGAGGTTCCGGATGCCACCGAAGGATGGGCATGCGGAAACATAGACATGGATTTTCTTTGCGCCTGCGCGAAAAAATTCCCTGTGCTCGAAAGTGCTGATTCCTTCGAAATGCTCGTATAGCGGCGCCCTGCGGGCTTATTTTCCGAAGTAAAGGTTGAGCAGCATGGCGAGACGATAACCGGCATCGCGAAGCTGCAGGGCAACTGTCTCCCGCGATTTTTCGACCGTATCGCTGTCAAGACGCTCCGTCAACGGGGCGTTTATTTCATATATCGCGGCATTGCGTGTTCCGCAGTCGCGGGCCCAGTCGGCGAAAGAACCCTTGCAGATTTTGCGTATTCGTCCCTTGCGGCAGTCATCCAGCTGCGCTGCCAGCTCATCGGGACTCATGTCCGGCCACAGGCGCGAGGGGATTCCGTCATAGAATCCGTGGAAAGTGCCGAGATCCTCTCCGTTCAAGCTGCATTTCCAGAAATTCCTCGGCCCCGGTATATAGGAATGTACCGGGCAGTGCATGTCTCCGGCGAAGTGGATGAGCATCCTGACGTTCATCACCACGGCAGAGTCGCTGAGCTCCCTGTAGTGCTTGAGGTTGTAGTCCGCTATGTACATGGCGTGTATGCAGTCTCCAGTCTTCAGGCGCGGATTGGGGTCGTATCTGAAACCCCCGTCCACATTGTACACGTGCCAGGCCGTAGTGTAGGCGATGGGCTTGTCCTGCCTGTGTATGTCCATCCATACGGCATCTTCCTGCAGGTCGTAGTCGAAGTATCCTGCCAGATTGGCCTTGGTCTTTTCCGTAAGGTGCCGCTGGGCTATGGCTATGACCGTGGCGTGTCCGAAGCGTCCCCATGCTGAAAGGTTCGCGCATGCGAGTGCGCAGAGGAGGAATGTGACGATGAATTTTTTCATGAAGTATAAATTTTGGCCAAAGATATAAAAATTCTTTAAAGAATGAATTATTATTCTTATATTTGCAGGCTTTTTGGCCACGGTGGCCAAAAGGTCTATTAACCCTATAAATTTTTTGCACACAATGGCTGAATATCTGATGCCTGAGAAGAAGCAAGAGATTTTCGCGAAGTACGGGAAGTCCAATAAAGACACCGGCTCTCCTGAGAGTCAAGTTGCTCTATTTTCCTACCGTATCGCTCACCTTACCGAGCATGTGAAGAAGAACAAGAAGGACGTGGTCACGCGCCGCAGCCTCCTTCGTTTGGTCGGTAAGCGCCGTCAGGTTCTGGATTATCTCCAGAAAGTCGACATCGAGAGATACAGGGACATTATCAAGAAACTCGGTCTGCGCCGATAGGATAATATTAGGAAAATCCGGGTGGCTCCCAAAGGGGGAGCCATCCTTTTTTGTTAAAGACGTAAAGGAAAACAGTAATGAACATCATCAACAAGAAGATTACGCTTGCAGACGGTCGCGTAATCGAGATCGAGACCGGAAAACTCGCCAAGCAGGCGGACGGTTCGGCAGTTGTGAAAATGGGTGGCACCATGCTTCTCGCCACCGTGTGCGCTGCCAAGGAGGTCAAGGAGGGCACCGATTTCATGCCCCTGACAGTGGATTATCGTGAAAAGTATTATTCAGCCGGACGTTTCCCCGGCGGATTCCTGAAAAGAGAGAGCAAGCCTTCGGATTACGAAGTGCTCATAGCCCGTCTCATAGACAGGCCCATACGCCCCCTGTGGCCGGATGACTTCCATCTTGAGGTATTCGTCCAGGTGAGCCTGATAAGCGCGGAAAAGGACGTGCAGCCCGACGCCCTTGCCGGACTTGCTGCCTCTGCCGCCCTCGCCACTTCCGACCTTCCTTTCGGAGGCCCTGTAAGTGAAGTGCGCGTGTGCCGCATTGACGGCCAGTTCGTCATCAATCCCGGTTTCGCCGACACCGAGCGTGCCGACCTCGACCTTATGGTTGCAGCCACCGAAGAGAATATCATGATGGTGGAGGGCGAGATGAAGGAGGTCAGCGAGCATGACATGCTCGAGGCAATCAAGTTCGCCCACGAGGAAATCAAGAAGCACTGCCGCGTGCAGAAAGAAATCATGGCCGAACTCGGCACGGACAAGGTCAAGCGCGACTATCCCCACGACGAGCAGGATGAGGAACTCCGCAAGCAGGTGTACGATTTCTGCTACGGCAAGTGCTACGAGCTTGCCAAGAGCGCAAAGCCCAAGCACGAGCGGGAAGACGGCTTCAAGGCCATCAAGGAAGAGTTCATAGCCACCATACCTGAACCTCACGGCGATGAGGAGAAAGAGGCCTATGCACTTAAGACAGCCATGATTTCCCGCTACTACCACGATGTGGAGAAGGAAGCCATGCGCAATATGATACTTGACGAGGGCATACGCCTCGACGGCCGTGTCTGCACCCAGGTGCGCCCTATCTGGTGCGAGGTGGACTATCTCCCCTGCGCCCATGGAAGCGCCATTTTCACGCGCGGAGAGACGCAGTCGCTGGCGAGCGTCACCCTCGGCACCAAGATGGATATGAAAGAGATGGACGAGGTGCTCATCCAGGGCGACCAGCAGTTCGTGCTCCACTATAATTTCCCTCCTTTCGCAACTGGCGAGGCCAAGCCTCAGAGGGGAGTCGGCCGTCGTGAGATAGGCCACGGAAACCTGGCCATGCGCGCTCTCAAACCCGTCATCCCCATGGCTCCCGAGAATCCGTATGCCGTGCGTGTCGTTTCCGACATACTCGAGTCCAACGGTTCTTCCTCCATGGCTTCGGTGTGCGGCGGCTGCCTTGCACTCATGGATGCCGGCGTGAAGATACGCAAGCCTGTTGCCGGCGTCGCCATGGGACTCATCACCGATGCCGAGCGCCCCAATGATCGCTATGCCATACTTACCGACATCCTCGGAGACGAAGACCACCTCGGAGACATGGACTTCAAGGTGACCGGCACCGCGGACGGCATCACGGCCACGCAGATGGACATAAAGGTCGACGGCCTGAGCTATGAAGTGCTCGAAAAGGCACTCGAGCAGGCTCGTCAGGGCCGTATGCACATCATGGGCGAGATGATGAAGACAATAGCCGAACCGCGCGAGGACTACAAGCCTTTCGTTCCCCGTATCGAGCAGCTTCGCATACCTGCCGAATTTATCGGCGCCGTCATAGGCAAGGGTGGCGAGACCATACAGAAGATACAGAAAGAAACGGGCACTACGATTGCCATAGACGAGATAGCCATTCCCGGAACCAAACTCACGGAAGGTGTCGTGGACATCGCATCCACCGACAAAGACGCCATGCAGAAGGCCATCGAGTGGATCAAGGGAATATGCGCCGTGCCGGAGGCCGGACAGGTATACCACGGAAAGGTCGTCAGCATACTGGAGTTCGGTGCGTTCATAGAGATTCTTCCCGGCAAGGAAGGTCTGCTCCACGTGAGTGAGATTGCCTGGAACAAGACCGAGAACGTCGAGGACGTGCTGAGCGTCGGCGACGAGGTGGATGTCAAGCTCCTCGAAATAGATGCCAAGACCGGCAAGATGCGTCTTTCCATGCGTGCCCTCACTGAAAAACCCGAAGGGTATGTAGAACCCAAGGGACGTGGAAACGGAGGTGAGCGTCGCGGGGGCAACGGCGGAGAACGCCGTGGCGACCGTGGCAACGGGCGCCGCGATGACCGCCGTCCTGGCGGGGATCGCGGTCCGCGCGAACGCCGTGACGATCGTCCCCGCAGGGACAACCGCATGCCTCGAAACAATGCCCCCGCTCCCGCAGTGGAGGATTACTTCGAGCCTGCCGGAGACGAACTCTATTAGTTCTGCAACATTACAACAATACAAGGGCCTGACCAATCACGGTCGGGTCCTTTTTTTATGCGATTATCCAACATGCCTGTAAATAATCTTTCAGAACGAATCGTAAAAAGGTTTCTTTGACACACGTGTTTTTACGATTCTTTATCCTTTTTTGCGAATTTTTTCAGTGCGCGTTTTGACGCTTCCCCCTGATTTCCTATGTTTGCCCAGCGAAGCCTGATGCAGGT
>JAFLUX010000058.1 GCA_022508605.1 Bacteroidales bacterium
ATTCTGCGCAAAATCTCAAGCAAATCCATCGGAGGATTGAAATACGACGTCTCGACGAGAAGACGTGAACCGTCATCACCGAGCGGCAGCAAATCGCCAGCCTCCAAACGTTCCCCGAAAAGATTGTCAAGCATATTTTCTGATGCAAGACGGAGCCGTATTCCGCCTGAATAAGCCTCCTGCAATTCTGAGAACACCTCCCTCAGGCGGGACGTCGTATTGGGCATATCTTCCATGATATGCGGAGTACACCACAGTTCGGATATACCGAGACGCTCATAGCATCCTAATATGGACAGCGATTCCGACATCGTCCGTACACCGTCATCCACCCCGGGAAGTACATGGCTGTGCCAATCGGTAAATCCGTCGAAGATACCGGATGATTGAAGCGCTATCCGTCTTTTGAAAGGCCAGATACCCATTTTACCGGTTTTGTTTATGCATGAATTCGGGGACGATACTTTCCATCATCCCGACAGTCTTGTCCTTGTCGTAAGTGCGCGCGGTCTCGATCAGTTTCGTCACCTGCAGGCTCACCTCGGCGAAATCGTATTCCCTTACCTTGGCGATCTTGATTTTATCGTGGGAGGTAGGCTGCACGGTTTCATCCGACATCAGCACCTCCTCGAACAGTTTCTCCCCCGGACGCAAACCGATGTACTCTATCTTTATGTCACGGCGCCGGCTTATCGCTATCATCCTTTTCGCCAGATCCGATATGCGAACAGGCTCCCCCATATCGAATGCGAAAATTTCCCCTCCGTGGCCAAGGGTCGCAGCCTCGAGCACCAATGCGCAAGCCTCCGGAATCAGCATGAAATAACGTATAATATCAGGATGTGTCACAGTAACAGGCCCACCACGGCGGATCTGTTCGCGGAATATGGGTACTACGGAGCCATTAGATCCGAGCACGTTTCCGAAACGGGTGGTAATGAACTGGCAGCTGCCGCAAGATCCGATGCTGCGGGCAAGGCTCTGACAGTAAATTTCGCAGATGCGCTTTGAACAACCCATTACGTTCGCAGGATTTACAGCCTTGTCGGTACTTATCATCACGAATTTGCCCGCACCGTATCTCACGGCCAAATCCGCAAGTTTCACGGTACCGTCCACATTGTTCAGCACGCTCTCAACAGGATTGTCTTCCATCATGGGGACATGCTTGTACGCGGCGGCATGGAAGATTATTTCCGGCCGGAACCTGTCGAATATCCTTTCCATCCTGTGACGATGGCATATATCTGTAACGACGGACATATACGGCACAGAGGGATATTCTCTGTCCATCAGCATGCGCATATCATACAGCGACGTTTCCGCCTGGTCTATCAGAATCAGCATTTCCGGTCCGTATCCGGCCAACATGCGGACGAGTTCACTGCCTATGCTGCCTCCTGCACCGGTTACCATGATCCGTTTCCCGTGCATTTCCCTATGGATAGCCTCCATGTCCACCTCGATAGGAGGACGCTGAAGCAACTCCGACATCTCCATGTTCAGCAGCGAAATGTCGCTTAATCCGTATGCGCCGTTGGAACTGGCGCGCCGGCCGTACAGGTCATAATGCAGCTTCACCAACTCGCGCATGAACGACAATCCCACTCCTGTAAAAAGAGTCTGCAGGATGATGTCCCTGAAATCGAAAACCTGCATTATCTTTATTGCGGAATATGCATTCAGCAGGAAAATCATGACGGTGGCCGTGACGAGTGCGGACACGACCCTGCAGAAATTCGATACGGGCTTATACATGAAACTGTTGCAGGTCCGGAACAACAGGAAGCATACTATATAGCAAAGCAAATGTATCGAGAGCACCTGACACACGGTCAGGAAATGGGCCGCACCGTCTGACAGGCCATGATTGAATATATATGCCACCCCTCCTGCCATTACCGCCATGACGCTGTCGGCAATAAGCAGTTTGAACCAGTGCGGACCGAAGCCACGCCCTTTGAACCAGTCTTTTATTTTTTCACACATTTCATGATCTCTTTTACTACACGCTCCGCATCCTCCGCGTCCACGCAAGGACCGCTCGGGAGACAAAGCCCTTTGTCATAAAGTTTCTCACTCACTCCTGCGGAGTACGCCGGAGCATCCTTGTATACAGGCTGCAGATGCATGGGCTTCCACAGCGGACGGCTCTCGATGTTGCAGGACTCCAGATGACGGCGCACCGTTTCGCTGTCGGTACCCGTCTTTTTCCCATCAATGACTATCGTGCTGAGCCAATAGTTGCTGTCGAACCTGCCAGACGGGTTGAGATGGACGTCTATTCCCTCGACAGGGCCAAAGCGTTCGGCATAAAAGGCGGCTGTTTTGCGGTGATGCGCCACATGCTCATCCACCACCGTCATCTGGCCCAATCCGATGCCGGCGCAAACGTTGCTCATGCGATAATTGTAACCTATCCGTTCATGCTGATAATAAGGGAAGGGCTCACGTGCCTGGGTGGCATAGAACAGGGCCTTTTTTTTCATCTCCTCCGTCGGACAGATCAGGGCTCCTCCCCCGCTCGTCGTTATCATCTTGTTTCCGTTGAAACTCAGCACGCCAAACGCCCCGAAAGTTCCGCAATTGCGGCCGTCCAGGCATGAGCCCATCGCTTCTGCCGCATCCTCCAATACAGGTATGCCGTATTTCGCCCCGATTGCGCAAATCTCATCCATTTTCGCCGGCATACCGTACATGTGCACAGCTACTATAGCCTTCGGCCGGCGCCCCGTCATCCTCATTCGTTCGCATATAGCCACCTCGAGAAGCTCGGGAGACATGTTCCAGGTGTCGCTTTCGCTGTCGACAAGCACCGGCACCGCCCCAAGATAGACAATAGGGTTGGTCGAGGCTGCAAAGGTCCAGCTCTGGCAGATAACTTCATCTCCCCGCTCCACTCCGAGAAGGACCAGGCCCAGATGCACCGCCGCGGTACCGGATGAAAGTGCTGCGACATGCCTGCCCTGACCTTCATACTGTTCCAACGCCTTCTCGAAAGCGTCCACATTCGGACCGAGCGGTGCCACCCAATGGGTGTCAAATGCCTCCTGTATGTATTTCTGCTCCTCGCCGCTCATTTTGGCAAGGCAGAGATGAATCCTTTTTTCACTCATTTCACCATGAACAATGTCTGCAATATTATCCGGATATCATCTATAAAGCTATGATTTTCCGCATATTTCATATTCATACGCACTTTGTCGGGCCATATCACCTCATCGTTGTACGCTGCGGGATCCGCCTGCGCGGCCAGCAATTCCTCTTCATTTCTGTACTTCAGCGTAGCGGGACCGGTTATTCCGGGTCTTACTTCCAAAATCCTCCGTTCCTCCCCGCTCAGCCGGTCCGCATATCCCGGCACATCCGGCCGCGGCCCGACGAAGCTCATATCCCCTTTCAACACATTCCAGAGTTCAGGCAGTTCGTCGAGTTTGTATTTGCGCAGAAATGCGCCCAATGGCGTAATCCGGCTTTCTCCGGCCACACTTATGTACGAACCACCGTGATTCACCGTCATGGTGCGGAACTTTACCAGTGTGAACAGGCGTCCGTGCCGGCCCACGCGTTGCTGCCTGAACAGGATAGGGCCGTCCGGCATCCTGAGTCTTATACAAATGCCGATAACCATAAGCAGGGGCCACAACACGAGCAGGCCGATAAATGACACCGTCCTGTCGAATATCCATTTAAGCATTTTCAGTCCGGGATTTGCATTCTATCATTATGTAACCGTTGTCGAGCCTCCCCCTGACAGTCACATCCGTTCCTTTTTCCGCCGAAATCAGCGAGGCGACATTGTATTCAGAGACAGTCGCATACATGCGTATACCGCCGGCCACGCATATTTTCGACGACAGCGCCCACATCTCCCTGCCAAGCCCCCGTCCGGAATATTTCTCATCGACGATCAGACCGTGGAAGGCCTTTCCGATAAAGAAACAGCGCAGAAAAAAATATCCGGCGACGACGCCGTCACGGGTTATTTTCATCATCATGAAACCCGGATTGCGATGCAGACGCATCAATGAAGCCTCATCGAACGGATGCGGTGCAAAAAATTCCAGCCTGCTTGCCGGCACAGCGTTAAGGAAAGCGGACAGAGGTCCGATATCCTCCGTTTCCACTACAGAAAATTCGAACCCGTCCGAAGAATGTCCGCACAGGATTTCCCTTGCCCTCAGGTCGAATTTCGGATAGCGCAGCGCGAACAATGCGCCGTTCACGGACTCCGTAGCCCGCCATACCAGCGGACATCTATGCTTTATATGGATCAGCAGAGAAGTCATCCTATGACCGTTGCATAAAATTCTTTCAGTTTGCCACGAACGAATCCCTGTTCATAACGTTCTGCGACCCTGCGCCAGGCACATTCCCCCATCGCTGCCGCATGTGCTGGAGATTCCTGTATTCGCTTCATCGCTTTGTAAAGGGCAGTCCTGTCCCTTACCGGAACAATCACGCCGTTCTCCCCTTCAACGATTATTTCACGGGAGCCGTTGATATCCGTCACGACCGAAGGAAGTCCCATTGCACCGGCCTCTATGACCACATTCGGGAAACCTTCGCGCAAACTCGGGAACACGAGTGCATCCGCTGCGGCATACCAGGGCCGCACATCATCGAGCCATCTTCCGGACAAATATATTTCAGGGCACTCCGATATGAATCTTACGGTATCGGCATCGAGAGGATCATCCGGCTCATAATCTCCGGCAAGTAGCAGCCTGACATCGCAGCCGTCATCCAAAAGCATGCGGAACGCCACTATAAGGTCGTCTATCCCCTTGTCCCGCACGATGCGTCCAGAATAAACGAATATGAAAATATCCTGCCCGGCAGCAAGCGAACGCCTGATCTCTCCAGCCTTTTCGGTAACCCCGGCCGTCCTGTCGTAATAGTTCAAGTCGACACCGCGGACATTGCCGTAGCCGAGCACATGCACATCCTTCCGTATGATTCCGTAGCCGAGCAGATCATTCCGAACGCCCTCCCCTTCAGCGACCACATGCGTGGCGCAGCAGCCTGTAATCCTGTCGGTAAACATCAGCAGTTTCCTGCGCAACCCCGACGCGGTCGGAAACAACAGGCCGGTAAAAGTATGCACACGCACAGGCACTCCGGCGATCCGTGCCGCGAGCATGGACAACAGCCCTGCCTTGGGAGTCATCGAATGGACCATCGCCGGACGTTCGCGGCGGAAAATCCTGATGAGACGAAACAGGGCGAACACATCGCGACATGGCGAAATCTGTCTCCTCATCGGCACGGCTATTGTCCGCACCCCCTCACGGGCTGCAATTTCATCGAGCGCCGGACCCGGGGAGGACAATGCCACCACCTCATAATCACGCGACAGTTCCTGCAGCAGCCCGCGGCAGAACAAGTTCAGCGATAGCGGAACAGTGGCAGTGCGTATGATTTTCTGCATATCAGAATTTGACGGTCATTCCGAGACCCAGTCCGCCGTATTCCGTAACGACGGGGGCGAATGCGAATTCGGCAGCCGAACCGTCCGGACGGCCCACCACGACGCGCCTTGCCCCGTTCGCAAAAGCCGCATCGACAAGGTTGTATATATACACGCCTCCGGCGGCGGCGAGGCACCCATTGCGCATCATGCGATATGCCGATGCCTTGTTATCATAGCTTTCTGCCACGCCGGGATTGTCGGAGACAAGGCGCCCGTACCGACGCGCTTCAATCGCAGTAAAGACAGCGCCTCCGGCAAGGACTGCTTCTGTGCCGATTATGGCATATCCCTTGCCGGCCTGTCCCTTGTAAATCTGTCCCAAACCGGGCACGACGGACATGAGCGCCGCCTTGGCCGGATACCTGCGCGTAAGCTCGAACGAGTCGAACGACGGGGTGGAGCCGATTGCGGATATAGCAAACAGCTGGGAAAGCTCATAATCAAAAGTATCGACATTGTCCCGATATTCCGAATACTCGTCCACGAGCTGCGCCATGACATCTGTCTGCCTGCCGTTGACGGCAAATGAAAGACGGTATGTGGTTCGTCCGTTATCGCCGCTCCTGAGACTATCCACAACAATATCCAATGGATTCACACGGTATTTGGCAGCGATATGATCCTCCAAAAGAACGAGACGGTCCACCTCGAGCATGGCGATATCGGACTGCGATACATTGAGGATACGGAATTCGTAGCTTCCATTCGTACGCATTTCATTGAGCGGCTTTACGCCACGCTGCAGCCATAAAGGCTTCGTCTGCGCAAACGTCATCGCCGGCAACAGCACAAACGCCGCGGCAAGCAGTGTCACAACTTTTTTCATATCATTTTCACATTTAATTAATTTGCTTCGTAAAGCCGTTCATACTCCGAAACTGTATGCATGATATCATAACGCATCGACCTCTCCTTGCAACGCGCAGCCACTGATGCACCATAATCCCTGTCTTCGCACACCTGCCGGATCAGTCCGGCCAATTTCGCGTCATCACCCTGGGGGAAAAGCAAACCCGCCCCGTCGACGATATCACGCATTCCGTCCACATCGCTGGCAATGAACGGTTTTCCCGACGCCATTCCCTCGATGGCAGAAAGCGGCATCCCCTCGTAATGAGACGAAAGGATAACGACATCCGAGGCGGCAAGCAAAGCCGGAACATCCTTGCGAAAGCCTAAGAAGCGCACTCTTTCATTCAGACCGAGGGATGTGGCTAATTTCTCGCAATCTCCACGCAATGTCCAGTCCCCTGCCAACCACAGCCGGTAATCTTCCGGCAAATGCCGCATCGCTCTGATCAGCGTCGGCTGGTCTTTTTGCTTGCGGAAAGCGGCTGCCATCATCACTATTTTCTTGTCTGCCTCATCCGGTCGGCGAAATCCGGGCATCGCCTCCGAAAAACGTTTCAGATCCGTTCCGTTCGGTATTACAGATATTCCGGACACATCCCCTCCGAGTCTCTGTTTCAGGTTGTGTTCCGCAAGAGCGCTCACACAAACGACATGGCCGTATTTCCCGTACATCCAGCGGTCTATTCCGCGATACCATCTCCAGTTTCTGCGGCGGTTGAACGTATTGTGTTCGGTAGTCACTAAAACCGGCGCGGAACTACCCGCTGCGATGGCTGTCAGCAATTGACACGGAGTATTGTGGGTATGTACAATGTCGAAACGTTTCTTGTCCAAATATCTGCCGAGACGGAAAACGTGCAGCGGATTCCACATCTGCACCACACCTCGCTCCAGCGAATGAATCTCTATATCCTCCCGTACAAGCTGTTCGTACAGCGGCGTCACTGTCCCGTCGAACAGCAACAGTTCCACATGATGCCCTCTGTCGCGCAGCCGTGGTAGCAAATCGGCCACCACACGCTCCGCTCCTCCCGTTCTCAACGAGGTTATCACATGCAGAATCCGCATTTTATCGCCGGCTTCCGCTATCTGCCCTGTCATACGAAACAACGTTTTTATACAAAATATACCGGTAAAATAAAAATCCGGGGGCAAAACATACCATTGCAAGCAACTTATGCGGAGTCCGTTTCAGCCAGTCTTTATCGCGTGCCAAAAAAGAACTGGCTATATAATGAACCATAAGCCGCACATTATTCATGAACGTAGAACGCCTAAGGCTCATTTCCAAGAGCCTCTGTTTGGCAAAACTTCTGGGGCTGTCCGCATATTGACGGAAAATCGCACCGGACATGCTGTCTCCGTTCTGATAGTCAACATAACACAGATTCTCGTTCAACACTAACAGCGGATACTCGTCACATACCTGTAGTAGCATATAAACTGGATTGAAATTCTTCTCACCATCAAAACCGATTTGCGGAGTCACCCGTTTCATCAAATCCGTGCGCATCACTTGCTTGCTGTCTCCACGATGTATCCGCTTTATATACAAATCCAGATAATAGCACTCCGTCATTTTTTCTGGGAAATATCCGGCAATCGGCCTATCGGTACCGGCATAAAAGTCAAGTCCTATTATGCCCGCATAACGATCAGTCCCCCTCTCTCTCCATGTTTTGACAATAAGTTCAACCGCATTGTCCGGCATGAAGTCATCGCTGTCCACACATACATTCAATTCCGTCCCGATGTTTGCATACGCAGTATTGTAACCCGTGTAAAGCCCGCCATTCTCCTTGACAATATACCGGACGGAAATCCTGCCATCAGACAGGAATGATTCAACCAAAGAGCAAGTCCCGTCCGTGGAGCCGTCATCTATTACAAGCCACTCGAAATCCTTGCAGGTCTGGGCGCAAAGACTTTCATAAAGCCGCCTAAGAGTGTGAGCCCTGTTAAAAGTCGGGGTGAATACGGTGAGAAACTTATCTGATGACATAAGGGGGCAGACTAGTAAACGCTTTGGAATGGACGAATTTCCATCCCTCAGACAATCCATTTACAAAATATAAAATATAAGAGAAATCAAATTTAACTAAAGATAGGGTGAGAAAACCGCAAAACAGCCATGATATTTTAACTAAAAAGGCGCACGCCGTGAAAAACTGTGTAAAAAAGCCGGAGCCGCCAGGTCTGAAGCAGGTCCTCCACCAGACAGCCAGTTGGG
>JAFLUX010000059.1 GCA_022508605.1 Bacteroidales bacterium
ACCTATGTACCCTATTTCTACTCCACCTATGAGACGGAAAACGAATCCGTCCGCAGCGGCCGCAGGAAGATTCTGGTGCTGGGGTCCGGCCCGATAAGGATAGGACAGGGCGTAGAGTTCGACTACTCCACCGTGCATGCCATACAGGCCATACGGGAAGCCGGATTCGAGGCCATCATCATAAACAACAACCCGGAGACAGTATCCACCGACTACAGCATATCGGACAAACTGTATTTCGAACCTCTCACCCAGGAAGACGTGATGAACGTCATACGGCTGGAAGAGCCCGAAGGGGTGATTGTGACGCTCGGAGGCCAGACGGCCATCAACCTCGCCGCCCCGCTCATGGAGTTCGGAGTGCCGCTCATAGGGACAGGACTGGAGGCCATTGACAAGGCCGAGGACCGCAAGCTCTTCGAGGCCATCATGAGGGAGACCGGCATACCTCAGCCGGAAGCCCGGGCCGTCACCAATGTGGAAGACGGGGTGAAGGCGGCCGCGGAAATATCGTATCCCGTGCTCGTAAGGCCGAGTTTCGTGCTCGGAGGACGCGCCATGATGATAGTCGGCAACGAGGAGATGCTGCGCCACTACCTGCAAAACGCCGTGGAGGTGAACGAGGACTCCCCCGTTCTCGTGGACCGTTACATCATGGGACGCGAAACCGAGGTGGACGCGATATGCGACGGGCATCAGGTATTCATCCCGGCCATCATGGAACACGTGGAACGCACGGGAGTACACTCGGGCGACAGCATCAGCGTGTATCCCCCGTTCTCCCTGAGCGAAAGCGTGAAGCGTAAAATCATAGACGACACCGTGCAGCTCGGTCTGGCCATAGGCATCAAGGGCCTTTTCAACATACAGTTCATTGTCGACGGCAACGACGACGTGTATGTCATAGAGGTCAATCCGCGCTCATCCCGCACGGTTCCGTTCATATCCAAGTCCACCGGCATCCCCATCGCCAAGATAGCCACCCGGGTGATGCTCGGACATTCCCTGAAGGACCAGGGCATAACGGAAGTCTATTTCCCGGAGCGCAAGCGCCACTTCGTGAAGACCCCCGCGTTCTCGTTCGGCAAGATAAAGGGCATAGACTCCTACCTCTCGCCGGAAATGAAGTCCACAGGCGAGGCAATAGGCTACGACGACACCCTCACAAGGGCATTTTTCAAATCCCTGCAGGCTTCCGGCATGGTGGTACGGCCCTACGGCACGGTACTGGCCACGATAGCCGACAAGGACAAGGAGGAGGCCCTGCCGCTTATCAGGCGTTTCTACAAGCTCGGCTTCAACCTCGAGGCCACGGAGGGCACGGCACGATTCCTCAGGGAGCACGGACTGCGCACCCGCTGCCTGAAAAAAATCAACGACGGGAGCGACGACATCTGCCGCAGCCTGCGCAAGGGGCACGTGAGCTATGTGATAAACACCATAGACCTCAACCAGAAGTCTTCCCACCTCGACGGCTACGACATACGGCACTGCGCGGTGGAAAACAACATAACGGTTTTCACGGCGCTCGAGACCGTGCGGGTGCTGCTGGACGTTTTGGAGGAAATAAGTTTCACGGTATCCACCATAGACAGCGAATATAAGGACGATGCAAAAGCGGACGCTTGAAATAGACTCGAATGAGCGGCTGACAAGGGACTGCTACAGACTTGTGCTCAAGGGCCCCCGCCTGCCGGATATATGCCCCGGGCAGTTCGTCCACATAGAGATTCCCGGCAAATATCTGCGACGCCCCATATCGGTGTGCGATGCGGACGAGAACGGCATAGTATTATTGTACAAGACCGTGGGAGAAGGCACGCAGGTGCTTTCCCGCATCAATGCCGGCGAGGGTCTCGATGTGCTGATGCCGCTCGGCAGCGGGTTCAGCACAGCAGGCGGCAGGGTGCTGCTTATCGGCGGCGGACTCGGGGCCGCCCCGCTGCACTTCCTGTGCAGGCGGCTCAGGGAAGCCGGAGCGGAAGTAAGCGCCGTGCTTGGGTTCAACACCGCTTCGGACGTCGTCCTGACCGACGCATACAGGGCCCTCGGAGTGGAACCGCTAATCGTTACATTGGACGGGAGCGCAGGATTGCGGGGAGTCGTTACGGACGCGCCCCTTCCGGATGCCGACAGGTTCTGCACCTGCGGGCCGCTGCCCATGATGCGTTCGGTATGCGAATCCATGGACATGCCCGGAGAAGTGAGCATGGAAGAAAGGATGGGCTGCGGGGCAGGATTCTGCTACGGCTGCACAATACAGACCGGCAGCGGTCCTGCGAGGGTCTGCGCCGACGGTCCGGTATTCAGGAAGGAGGAAATATCATGGTAATGGATTTGAGCACGCAACTTTGCGGGATAAGGCTGCGCAACCCGGTGATTCCCGCCAGCGGATGTTTCGGCTTCGGTCTTGAAATGGCCGGAGAATACGATTTGAACTGCCTCGGGGGCATTTCGCTCAAAGGCACCACGCTTGAGCCGAGGTTCGGAAACCCCTGCCCGAGAATAGCTGAAAGCGGGTCCGGTATGCTGAATGCCGTCGGACTGCAGAATCCGGGAATACATGCCCTCGTCGACGAGAAGGTCCCGGCGCTCAGAAAGGTTTTCGACGGCTGCATAATAGCCAACATCAGCGGCTTTTCCCTTGAAGAATACGCCGCATGCTGCCGTGTGGCGGACTCCTGTCCGGACATAGACATAATAGAGCTGAATATATCCTGCCCCAATGTGCACGGCGGCGGAATGGCATTCGGCACCGATCCGCACCAAGCCGCCGCGGTAGTGTCAGCAGCGAAGGCGGCAACAGCCAAGCCCGTATTCGTGAAGCTGAGCCCCAACGTTACCGACATAGTGGCCGTGGCCCGCGCATGCGAAGACGCCGGGGCAGACGGACTCACGCTGATAAACACCCTGCGCGGCATGCGCATAGACATAAAGAAGCGCAGGCCGGTGCTCGCAAACGTCACGGGCGGGCTTTCGGGTCCGGCCGTGCTGCCGGTGGCCCTCTGCATGGTCCGGGATGTCCGCCGCGCATGCAGGCTGCCCATCATAGGATGCGGCGGCGTGGACAGCGCCGAAACCCTCGTAGAGATGATGATGGCGGGGGCGGACGCCGTGCAGGTAGGTGCCGGGAACCTGCGCAACCCCTACGTCTGCAAGGAAATAGCCGAGGCCCTTCCGGAACTTGCACAGCGCCTCGGGATAAACAGTCTGAAAGAAATCATAGCCTGTACGATATGAACAAAGACGTGATAATAGCCTGCGACTTCAGCAGTGCCGCGGAGGTCTTCGACTTCCTGGACCTGTTCAGCAACATGCGCAAGCCCTTCGTGAAGATAGGGATGGAGCTTTTCTACAGCGAGGGTCCTTCCATAGTCCGGGAAATCAAGCGCCGCGGACACAGTATATTCCTGGACCTCAAACTGCACGACATCCCGAACACGGTGCGCAAGGCCATGCGCGTGCTGTCCTCCCTCGACGTGGACATGTGCAATGTGCATGCCGCCGGCACCAAGGAAATGATGAAGGCGGCAATCGAGGGACTGACACGCCCCGACGGGAGCCGTCCCCTACTCATCGCCGTCACGCAGCTCACGTCCACCGGAGAGGACAGGATGAGGGAAGAACTGCTCATCAACGCCTCCATGGAGGAAACGATAGCCAGATACGCCCTCAACGCCCGCGAGGCGGGACTCGACGGAGTCGTGTGCTCCCCTCGGGAAGCATCCCTTGTCAAGAACTCCTGCGGATGCGATTTCATCACCGTGACGCCGGGAATACGTTTTGCCGATGCCGCCTCCGACGATCAGGTGCGCGTGAGCACCCCGGCTATGGCCCGGGAGAACGGGTCGGACTTCATAGTGGTGGGGCGTCCCGTCACCGCAGCCGCAGACCCTGCGGCAAGTTATCAACGATGCATTAACGAATTTTTGATATGACAAAAGAAATCGCCGCACAACTGCTCTCCATAGGCGCCGTGTTCCTGCGCCCGGACGAGCCTTTCACCTGGGCCAGCGGAATCAAAAGCCCCATCTACTGCGACAACCGTCTCATCCTGTCCGCTCCGGCGGCAAGGGAAAAAGTGGAGGCCGGACTCTCCCGGCTCATACAAGCGCATTACCCGCAGTGCGAAATGCTCATGGGCACGTCCACTGCCGGCATCGCCCATGCCGCCATCGCCGCCTCCATCCTCAATCTCCCCATGGGCTACGTGAGGAGCGAAGCGAAAAGCCATGGCCGCACCAACCGCATCGAAGGACGCATGGACGCGGGCACCAGGGTCGTGGTGGTGGAAGACCTGATTTCCACCGCAGGCAGCGCCATAGATGTGGTGGAAGCCCTCAGGGAAGCCGGAGCGGAGGTGCTCGGAATCGCGAGCATCTTCACCTACGGACTCGGCCGTGGACGGCAGCGCCTCGAGGCGGCAGGCACGGTGAACCATTCGCTCTGCGACCTCGACACGCTCGTGGACGTGGCCTTGGAACAAAACTACATATCGGCAGGGCAGAAACTGCAAATCCTTGAATTCAGAGACAGCTTATGAAACACCTCATCGACCCTACAGACCTTACCAAAGCCGAGACGGACGAAATTCTCCGCCTTGCTTCAGACATGATTCTCGACAGGGGAAAGTATCAGGACCGCATGGCGCACCGCCGGCTCGCCACCCTTTTCTACGAGCCCAGCACGCGCACCCGCCTCAGCTTCACCTCGGCGATGATGGAACTGGGAGGAGGGGTGCTCGGCTTCTCCGATGCCGGAAGCTCCTCCGTGAGCAAGGGAGAGACCGTGCAGGACACGGTGCGCGTAGTGTCCTGCTTCGCGGACGTGATTGCGATGCGCCACCACCTCGAAGGCGCACCGCTGGCTGCGGCGCAGGTGTCCCCAGTGCCTATCATAAACGCCGGGGACGGCAGCCACAGCCACCCCACCCAGACCCTCACGGACCTGCTCACCATACAGAGGGAGCTCGGACACATAGACGGCATCACCATAGGCTTCTGCGGCGACCTGCGTTTCGGGCGCACGGTACACTCCCTAATCAAGGCCCTTGCTCGCTATGACAACGTGGAAGTGGTGCTCATCGCTCCCGACGAGCTGCGCCTGCCCGACTACATCAGGCAGGATGTGTGCGGACGCATGGGAGTCAGCTGCCGCGAGGTGAAAACCATAGAGGAAGTCATGCCGCAGCTCGACGTGCTCTACATGACCAGGGTCCAGAAAGAGCGTTTCCTCGATGAAGACGAATTCGACAGGGTCAAGGACAGTTTCGTGCTGGACAATGCCCGCATGTCGCTGGCGAAGGAAAAGATGGCGGTGCTGCATCCGCTTCCCAGGGTGAATGAAATCCTTCCGGAAGTGGACGCCGACCCGAGGGCCGCATATTTCAGGCAGGTGGAGAACGGCAAGTTCGTCCGCATGGCGCTCATATGCAAGCTGCTCGAGTGGAAGGACGATCCCGCACACGGGATGCCCCCCAAGGACGACGGAATCTCCGATGTCAGATGTCCGAACCACAGGTGCATAAGCAACAGCGAAGCAGTTGAACACAAAGTGCGGTACGGCGCCGACGGCTCGCTCAGATGCGCCTGGTGCGATGCCAGGATTTCTTCCAAATAGTCGCTATATTTGCCGGCGATGAAAAGATTCTTCGCGACCTTGCTCCTTGCCTGGGCTGCCGCCGGAGCCGCCGCGGCCCAGAGTGACATACGGGCCATGTACAATTTTGCCGGCGACTCTCCGACCGTGTCCCTGACTATGGAAAGCCTTTCGTCCGACGGGGCCGGAGACACCTGGGCGGAGGCCGTATTCGGCATTCAGGATCAGGCCTTCCTGAGCCTGTCGTCAGCAAGATTCGAAATAGACCGCGGGCTGAATCTGTGGAAAAACGTGCCCGTATTGGGCGGATTCAGCCTGCAGGCCGGATTCTGCGGACGCATGAACATGGACAACAGCAGTTTTCTTGCCGGCATAGGCTGGACCGCCCCATTCAAGAGGCATCTGCTCAAGGCGGAAGTCCTCTACCGCAGTTTCAACGGCGGTGCGAGCGCAAGCATCCCGCTTGAATTAAGACTGCTCTGGCGGCTGCACGACATTTTCGGAGTAAAGGGGCTGGACTTCAGGGGACAGGCCGGAGCATGGGGAGAAAAAACCTCGTACTGGTACGGGGAGACGGAGCCGCTGAGCGGCATCACGGGTTTTTCCATCATGCGTGCGAACCCTCAGATATGGTATTCTCTCGCCGCTGTCGGCGCCGGCGCCCTGTCCGCGGGCATAGAGGCGGAACTGTCTTACAACTGGGCAGGGTGCATGGGATTCCGCGTCCGCCCGGCCGCAGGAGTGAAGTTGCGCTTCTGATGCCGCCGCGCGGCACGGTTTATTCCGTGGGCTGAAGCTAATTTTTCTCTATTTGCGTTTTTTACACTATCTTTGCTTTGTCATAAACCACAGATATTATGCACATTCTTTCAAAAATCGCGGCCACAGCCGCATTTGTACTGTCCATTGCCGGGTGCTCTACGGCAAGCAAGGTAACGATAAATCCGCAGACAGGCTTCCCCTCTATTGACCAGAACGGCAAGGTGGCGATAGTCGCGCACCGCGGCTTCTGGAAATCGGAGCAGGGCGGGATGAGCGAAAATTCCATAGCCTCACTCAAGGCGGCCCAGGATGCCGGGCTGTGGGGCAGCGAATGCGACATACATCTTACCGCCGACGACGTGGTCATCGTGAACCACAACAACGACATCGAGGGCAAACTCATCAGCACGCACAAGTTCTCCGACTTCGAGAACGACCTGCTCCCGAACGGAGAGAGGCGTCCCACGCTCGACGAGTACCTCGTGCAGGCTTCCAAATGCAAAACGACCAAGCTCGTCATCGAATTCAAGAAGCAGCCGGACGCGGCAAGGGAGGACATGCTGGTGGACAAGACCATCGCTGCCTTGAAAAAGCACAGGCTGTACAACCCGTCACGGGTACTGTTCATCAGCTTCAGCAAGCATATCTGCGACAAGGTGGCGAAAGAACACCCCGCATTCATCAACCAGTTCCTTTCCTCCGACCTGAAGGGAAAGCACGACCCGTCCATATACGGAGAGCATGGAATCAACGGCATCGACTATCACTACAAAATGTTCAGGGCCCACCCCGAATGGGTGAAGGAAGCCCATGGAAAAGGCATGTCCGTCAATGTCTGGACGGTCAACAAGGAAGAGGATATACGCGCAATGGCCCGGCTCGGCGTGGATGCAATCACCACCAACGAGCCCTTGCTCGTGCGCAGCATCCTCGGAGACAAGGAGTATAAATAATAACGCATAAAATTCAAAATCTATGATAAAGGTAAATTTGAACGGCTGCAATTCTTTCGTGAAAGAAGCGGCATATCAGGAATATGTGGAAAAGGCCCTCGCCGCATTCGACACTCTCGACAAGGAAACGGGCGCAGGAAATGACTTTCTCGGGTGGAAATCGCTGCCGGACAGCACCCCTGAATCGCTCATACTCGAGTGCGAATCCGTGCGCGACGACTGGAAAGCACGAGGAGTCAATCTCATAATAGTCATCGGCATAGGCGGTTCCTACCTCGGAGCCCGCACGGCCCTTGAAGCCCTCAACCACCAGTTCATCCAGGATCCGTCCAAGCCAAGGGTCGTCTTCGCCGGAAACAATCTCTCGGAAGAATACCTTGCGGAGCTGATGGATCTCGCGGAGCTTAGCAATACGGCCTGCATAGTCATATCGAAATCCGGCACCACCACAGAGCCGGCGGTGGCTTTCCGCATAGTCAAGGAACATATAGAGAAGCGCTACGGAAAAGCGGAGGCGGCAGCCCGCATCGTGGCCGTCACGGATGCTTCCAAAGGCGCCCTGAAGACTCTTTCCACCCAGGAGGGCTACAGGACCTTCGTCGTCCCCGACAACGTGGGAGGACGATTCTCCGTGCTCTCCCCCGTCGGTCTGCTGCCCATCTGCGCGGCCGGCTACGATGTGCGCGCCCTTCTCAAGGGTGCCGCAGCTGCAAAGGCCCAGGTATGCACTCGGAGTGCCGGCAATCCTGCCGTACAATATGCCGCCATGCGCAACCTGCAATACTTCGAGCTCGGCAAGAAAGTGGAGGTGCTGGTCACATACAATCCCCGCTTCATGTTCTTCGGCGAATGGTGGAAGCAGCTTTTCGGAGAGTCCGAAGGCAAGGATGGCAAAGGTATATATCCGGCATCCGCAAACTTCACCACGGACCTGCATTCCATAGGACAGTTCATCCAGGATGGCGACCGCTGCATGTTCGAGACCGTGGTCAGCAGAGAGAAGTCCGGACGCAGCG
>JAFLUX010000006.1 GCA_022508605.1 Bacteroidales bacterium
GGGGCAAGCGACTATTCCGCCCGCGCCGGACTGTCCGAGGGCGGCATCGGAATAGAAGACGATACGCCCGCTGTTGACGCAGTGCGTATAGTCGGCATCTGTGCCCGTTCCGGCGATACCTCCCGCGAAAGCATCCATCCCGAAAGGCAGCGGAGCCCCCGGGTCGCCGTTGCGTATGCTGACCGTTACGTCACCAGAGTTGGTGCAGCCGGCGGCATTTGCGCAGGTGCTGCCGACAATCCCGCCTATCGAGGTGCAGGCCGCAGGGAAAGATGCGGTAGATTCCGTTGCCGTTCCCTCATTCACGGCGCTGAAATCGAAGGTGACACGTCCACGGTTTTCGCATCCGTCAAGGACAGCCCCCCGTGCCGCGCAGGCCACGAGTCCGCCGATGCAAGGAGTCATCCTGCCAGTGTCTCCGGAGTATGCGCAGTCACTGAAGCTGCGGCCAGACAGGCTTACGTCTCCTTCGTTGATACAGCCGGTGACAGGCGCCGATACATAAGCGGCGATGCCGCCTACCGCCGACGATTTGCCCACGGCTCCGCCGGAGGTCACGCTCACCGGTCCGAAGTTGGCGCATCCGCTCAGAGGACCGGAGGAATATCCGACTATGCCGCCGAAGCACAGCGGGCCTTCGATAGCTGAGGCCCCGCGCGTGACAGTTGCGCGGCTGATGATGTTGTTAAGGTCGCCGCTGCTTACTGCGGCAAGCGTACCGAACGTGTCGAGGTCCACGGAAAATACGCAGTCGTCGGAAAACTCCAGGTCGCTGACGCTGCCCCTGTTCTCCATGAACATGGGAGCCGATGACCTCCACCCGGAGACGATGTGTCCGTTGCCGTGGAATTTGCCTCCGAATCCCGGGGCCCCGTCCATAGCGCCGCTGACGCGGACATCCGACACCATATACACGTCTTCCGTGAATGAAACGGTGCTGGATGCCAGGAACTCCTTCAGTGAATTCTCATCATGAATCACAGTGACGGGATTGTCGAGGGGCATGGGCGAGGAGCCGAGTTTTATGCAATGTCCGGCATCGAGCATGAACAGCCTGGGAGTCTCCAGCATATACGACTTCCCGGAAGATGTCACCGCAAAAATCCTCAGGCCAAGGTACACATTGGGAGCGGCCGCTATATAATAGGTTTCCTCCTTCCTGTTGGTGAAGAACACTATGGTGTTGGTCTCTCCGCTTATAAGCTCGCTGTTCCGGGTGGAAAGGACTATCTTCTCCACTTCCGCACCCACCGGTACGGCGAACAGTCCGGCAGCTTCGGTGAAGACGAAGCTGCTTCCAGGACGGGCGGCCGCGGTGGCCGTAAGAGCCGATTTGTCGCTCTTACAGCCGTCCGCAAACTGCCTGTCGGGTATTGACAGTATGAACCCGTCATCATCGAATCCCTTCACGGCAGACCTCGGATAGGCAAGCCGGTATTCTGCGGCGGAGGGCGAAGCGAAGCCCTCGAAGACCGCCGTCTTGCCATTGTTGGTGCCGGGCTTGATCGTGAAGTCGCGTATCCCGCTGCCGTCGTAAAGGGCGATGACATCATCGTCGTCCCACACCACTTCCGCAATGCCGTCCGCTTCCGCGTCTATATGGGCCTTGCCCTGCATGGGGAGTCTGGCGGACAGGCTGACATATACCAGGGGTTCGGCCCCCGGCCCTTCGGGCATGTCCGGATTTACATACGCATTGCCGGCACAGGACGCCAGAACCAGCGCAATGCCTGCGATGGCCAAGATTTTATCGAAAGCTACCATATAAAATCTTCTTCGACGACAAAACTGCCGGCGCTTCCTTCCACTGCGGAGGAATCGGCCACCACGCTGCAAAACTCCATTTCCACCGATGCGGCATCGGGACTTTTGTAAACTGACGGATTCATATCGAGAAGTTTAATCCCAGGTTCCGGAGAAATCGTCAAAGTCGCCGAAATCCTCGGCTCCTCCGGTAAAATCGGAACTGCATATCATCAATGCCGGAAGTTCATCCACAAGACGGGTTTCCGGAGCGGAATATTTAATATACGATTTTCTCATGGCTCATTAATTAAGATATTTACCTACATAGTTGGATGAGGAGGCGACGGCACCGTTGACCTTTCCGGTGTATGAGCCTCCGGTAATGGTGATGAGTTCGGAGCTGTATGCCTGACCGATGCTGCATCCGGCATCTCCGTTGGAGGTCACGGCACCGCTGTTTGTGCATCCGTTCACGTCGAGCGGCGTACTGAACTTGGCCCGGCCAATGACTCCGCCGGCCCCGACATCATTCGATTTCGTACTGCTGCATATCACGTTTCCGCTGTTGGAATTGCCCATGAAAGTAGTTATCGCGGCACTGTGGTTGTTGCCGAGTACGCCGCCGGCGAATGAGCAGCCGCTCCCGAGAGGGGCTGCCGTGACGGCGCCCGTATTGGAGTTCCCGGTCAGCTGGTCGGCAGAATAGCATACCCCGACTATGCCGCCTACGCAGAGGCCCGTGGTGGGGTGTTCCGTGTCGGCCGTTCCGGTGATGCGTGCCGCATTGCTGCATGAAGTCACGGATCCTGCAGGAGACTTGTCTATATATCCGACAGTACCGCCTATGCAAATATTGCCGAGTCCGGCCGTCGAAGAATTGAATGTCACGGTGCCCGCAGTCAGATTGCGGCATCCTCTGACCTCCACATCCCTCGTCACGCCTGCGATTCCACCGAGCCTCACGGCATAGCTTGCCACCGGCAGAGACTGGTCTGACCACACCTGTCCGGAGTTCTCGCAGTCAGTGATATAGCCGGAGAAAAGTTTTCCGGCGATACCGCCTATGTTGTAAGACTGTCCGGGGGTGCCGGGCACATCGTATCCGGCCACTTTTCCGCTGTTCTTGCAATTCTTCAAGGTGCCTCCTTTTCCGACTTCTACGCCGTCGCTTCCGGAAGCGTGTCCGCAGAATGCGACGATGCCTCCGGCATAACTCTCATTGTAATGGTCGGCAGGAGAATACAGTGCGACCTCGCCGGAATTGGTGCAGTCTTCTATTACGAGTCCCGTAACCGAGCTATTGACACGCGAGATGATTCCCGCCGCGAAGCCCGGGGCCTTGCAGATTATGGTTCCAGTGTTGGAGCAGCCCGTCACCTTAGAGTCATTGCCCTTGTACAGACCGGCTATTCCTCCGATGCGAACTTCCGACACGGCCTGCTCAGAAGCATTTTTCCAGTACATTCCCTGGCTTGCGTTCGAGCGTATGTCGGCCGTACACTTGCAATTGCTGATAGTATGGTAGAGGGGCTGGGCAGACTGGGCCAGCATTCCGCCGATACCGCAGACATACTTGTTCTCACTGATGATGTCACCTCCGCTGATGCAGTCCGTGAAATCGCATCCACGGACCGGATTGCCGCTGACGGAGTTGGAAAGATAGGCGACTATTCCACCCACCCAGTGGACGGCCTGGCTCGCGCTATACTTTATGTTTTCGGTCGCACCGATCGTGATTGCCCCGTAATTCTCGCATCCGGTAAAGCAGCTTGCGCCGTCAGAGCCCGGGAATGCCGCTCCGGCGATGCCACCGACGCGGAGGACATAAGGATAATCCTCCGGCACAGTGATGGGCACATAATTCTTGACATTGGTGACGGATGAGGTTGTCGCCCCTATTATGCCGACATTCGTGACATTGGTCGTGCCGTCGCCTTCTGTAAGCAGAATATAGCTGAAATCGTCATCCGGACCGCCGAAGGTGACATTGGAGACAGCGGCGCCGCAGTGGCCGAAGAAGCCCACATAGTTGCCGGCATTTTCATTCACCGGGCCGTATTCGATGTAGAAATTCTTGATGCTGTGTCCCTGCCCGTCGAATACTCCCTTGAAGCTGGTGGAAGTCGTCAGGCCGAGGGGAATCCACTCCTCTTGCTCGAGGTCTATGTCATCCCCGAGTTTTACCGTGGCGGTCTGCTGCGAGTTCCCGTTTTCGCTCGCAAGCTCCTTCCAGGCCAGAAGGTCGCTCTTGTCCATGATCATGGTATACCAGTCGCCTGTCTGCTGGGGTTTGATATTGAGACCGGAGTTGCGTCCAAGGGTCATCGCCGAAGATTTTTTGTCCAGTCCGAGGTGGAATTCCAGTTCGTCGTCGTAGGTGACGAATGTCACTGTGATTCCGGAAGGATATTCACCGGGGAGCACGCTTATGTCATAATCTCCGGGAGCAAAGACAGCCCCTGAGGGATAAAGCGTTATGGAAGGTTCTCCCGCAATGACTTCGGCAGCCGGGGCGTCCGAAGCGGCAGAAACCCGTATGGTTCCCGCAAGGGCTTCGCCACCGTTGCTACTTACGATTATACGGTCCACATCATCCCGTGTGACGCTCAGACGCAGCACGGAACATACATTCTTGAATGCCAGCAGACCGCTTTCGTCGGCTTTTGCCACGCACATCAGGGATGATGTCCCGATATTGTGCGAATTAACGGTGCGCTCTGAAGCGAGAGTGGCGGTGATGACACCGTCGGCGGAACAAGTGTTGGCCGCCGCATAGGGATATACGGCATAGAAAGGGCCGTCGGCACAGACTTCGCCGGAGAATACAGCCGTGTTTCCGTCTGCATTTGAAGCGGAGAACCTTGCATTTGCAAGTTCCTTTCCGAATACGCTGATCTGGTCAGCGCTCTCCCAATTGAATTTTACGCCGTCCAGGAACGCCCTAGTTTCCTCGGTACGGGCCGTAAACGACATCCGGACCGTATCGGACTGAGCTCCTGTACCGATGCTGTCCTCCTTGTTGCAGGAGACGAGTGGCAGAACCGAAACGGCCGCTGCCAGAATGATGTAAGGATTGAATCTCATATATTTAATATTAAAAGTTCAGCTGAAAAATATTTTCAGGTACTGTGTTTTTTTCTTTGCGCGGATATATACGACGCAGCGCCCCGCCGTCTGGGACGGCGAAGCGCTGCATGTCAAAAAGACCCGCAC
Source organism: Bacteroidales bacterium (assembly GCA_022508605.1). GTDB lineage: Bacteria > Bacteroidota > Bacteroidia > Bacteroidales > UBA932 > Cryptobacteroides. Next base: position 4,960 of record JAFLUX010000006.1, read on the forward strand.
CGGACACGTTGTCCGTGCCGGTGGATAAATCTGGCCTTAGGCTCCCCTTCGGGGGGGGGGGGGCGAAAATCAAGAGTAAATTACGCATTGACAACGATTTGCGCTAATACATAAAAGCGAGGACTTCGGGGGTCTTGGTGTAATCGCTGATGCGGATATAGTCCATTCCGTTGATGCGGACATGGGAATCGCCGCCTCCGTCATCGAAATCGTCCCCGATGAAAAGCACTTCGTCAGGAGCGTATCCGTGCTCTGAGGCATAGCGCAGCACTGCATCGTACTTGTTGTACTGCTTGGCGGAGAAATCGAAAGAGGACGAGCCTCCTATATAGACGCTGTAATCCTTGAAAATCCCGCACACCTCCTGATACATGGCGCGGCGCTTCGACCTGTCGGGATCGAAGGCATGCTTGAGTTCAACCGGAGCGTCGGTACCGAGCAGGCCCATCGTGACCATGCCGGTCTCATGAAATTCGAGGGGTTCTCCGTAATATGCGGTGTATCCGTACTTCTCCCTCAGATAGTCATTCTGCTTGCGGAAGAAGGCTGTGTCCGCCGGGAATACGTCTTCGCGCACGATGACAAACTCACCGTTCTCCACTGTGCTCTCCTGCATTCCGTAGTTTCCGAGAATCGTTATGGGGTACTCCCCCATCTGGGCATACACCCTGCGGCAGTTGCCTGCGCATACCATTATCACATCGTACTTCGTGCGCAAGGTATCGAGCAAGGCGCGGTTCGGAGCCTCGAGAGGGCAGCGATGGGCCGTGAGCGTCGCATCCAGGTCGAAGCACAGGAGCTTCTTCTTTTCCGCCCAGGCGCCATAGCGCAGGGTCATCACCTGCTCGGCCTGCATGAGAGCCTGAGGCTGGTCTATCGTGGCGCTCAGGACTATGTGCTTGCCGTCAGCGCAGGGAGTAAACCACGTGTACCCCTCATCGTCCACCGTGACCGTGCCCGCTTCGCTGTGGGTGAAGAGTTCAGGGCGCAGAGGATAAAGCACGCTGAGGATATCCCAGCTCGGACGGTCATAGGGCATCTTCTGGTAGAGCTTATAGCCCTCCACGACAGGGTTCGGCTCGTAATACCCGAGGTTCTCCTCTATCAGGGCGCCCGGATACATGGTCTGCTTTCCTATCTCGAAGGGATTCTGCCATATTGTCGTGGGCCACAGTTCGAAGACCTTCTTCATTGCGGGAATGTCGTTCTTGACATTGTATTCGGAACGCTTCTTCTCGCCGTAGCTTCCGGCCATGATGGAAAGCCCCCTGGTCTTGCGTGCAACGAGCTCCGTACCGGTCAGAGGAGAGACGCTGTCGGGGCCGCTCTCCAGCAACTGGGCGAGGGTGGTGCCGAAACCGAGGCTGACGAACACCACGGAGTGGTCGGGCTGCGAAGCGAGTATGCTGCGGTAAAGCGCGACCGGCTCGGGATATTCGGTATGGCTTTTGGCAAAAGAGCTTTCGCATGCGGAGTAGTCCACGTAGGCGGAGTATTCCTGCACGGGCGTGACGCTCATGGCCACCGGCACCTCGGGATGTCCGTAGAATGTGCAGACCGCATCGGTATAGGCCGCTGCCGTGGGACAATTCTTGTGACAGCCCACGGCGAGCAGTTCCACCGTGCCCTCATCGACTCCGCGAAGCGCCACCGCAAGTGCGAGGGCATCGTCGATGTCATTGCCCATGTCGGTCTCTATTATCATCTTGACGGGGCCCTGTGCCGTCTCAGCCGCAGGCTTGCAGGCGAATACGGTAAGGGCGCTTATGATAAAAACGATGAAAATCCTCTTCATATCAGTTTCCGGCTATTACTATTGTGGCAAGACCGGCTACGAAGAAGCAGAACATGGCTGCGAGAAGTCCGTAGACTCCCTTCTTCGCGCCTTTGAATTCTTTCCAGATGAACACGCCCCAGATGGCGGCCACCATGGGGGCGCCCTGTCCGAGGGCGTAGGAGACAGCCGGTCCGGCCTTCTCGGCCGTAATGTAGCTCAGGGCAGTTCCCAAACACCATACCGCACCGCCGAGCATGCCTACCAGGTGGGTTTTGGCGTCACCGGAGAAATACTGGCCGTAGCTTACCGGGGAGCCGACGAAAGGCTTGCGCATGACGAGTGTGTTGAAAACCAGGTTGCTAAGGAGCACCCCGACGGTAAACACCACTATCGCCGTGTAGGGCGTCACCTTTCCGGGAGCCGGGGACACGAAGTTGCCGGTATCCATGGCGCGCATCACGAACGAGGAGAAGAAAGACATCACCACGCCGGCGACGAGGGCAAGCACTATGCCCTTGCGCTGGTCGGCCGCGGAAACTCCGCTCCCTCCATTGCGTCCGGCAGCGATGCCGTTGAACACTATGGCGCATACCACCAAGGCGACACCTATTATCAGGAGAAGCACATTCCCTGTCTTGGCGCCCTGCTGCAAGGCCACTATATAATTGTTCACGACCCCCAGCACCAGGGCGAGCCCAACGCCGAGAGGGAAGGCCACCGACATGCCGGCAATGGAGGTGGATGCCGAGAGCAGGATGTTGGAGGCATTGAAAATCAGGCCGCCGAGCAGTATCCAGAGTATGCTGGACCAGGAGGCCTGCTGAATGTCGGCGATGAAAGGACGTCCCTCACTGCCTATGCTCCCTGCCGTGAAGGCGAGAAGGAGCGCGAATATGACCATGCCTATCACATAGTCCCAATAGAAAAGCTCATAGCGCCAGCTCTTGGCGGCGAGTTTCTGGGTATTGCCCCAGGAGCCCCAGCAAAGCATCGTAACGAAGCAAAGTACGACGGCAAGGGCATAACTGTTGACGATGAACATACTGTTATAGTGTATTAATGATGTCTATTTCCTTGCGGTACGGCGCGGAAGTCTGCGCGCCCATGCGGGTCACCGCTATCGAGGATGCGATGGTCGCTATCTTTGCCGCCTCGACAAGGCTGCGTCCCTCGGAAAGGGCAGCGACAAGCGCCCCGTTGTAGGCATCGCCGGCCCCGGTAGTGTCGAGGGCCTGCACTTTTCTGGCCGGGACGAAGGTGCTTGCCTCCGGAGTGCATACGAGCGAGCCTTTCGACCCGAGGGTGATGATTACGTTCTCCACCCCTTTCTCCATCAGCCGGGCGGCAGCCGTCCTCGCATCTTCTTCGGAGCCTATCACGACCCCGGTAAGGGCCTCGGCCTCCGTCTCATTGGGCGTGAGCAGCCAGATATGGGAGAAGATATCTTCCCGCAGCGCATTCATGGGCGCAGGATTGACTATCACCTTGACGCCGAGGGAATCCGCCAGCAATATGGAATGCTCCACCGTCGGCATGGGAATCTCCAGCTGCACCAGAAGATAGGCGGAGTCGGCCATCCTGTCCTTTATGGCGTCCACGTCTTCGGGAAGAAGGTCGTTGTTCGAACCGGGGGCCACCGCTATGCAGTTTTCCGCATTGTCGTCGACGAATATCAGGGCGGTGCCGGTGGGAGTGGCCGAGAACTTGATTTTGGATGTGTCTATCCCGTCGGAAGCGAACTGTGAGGCAAGCATCTCGCCGTTCGCATCGTTTCCGAGGCAGGTGAGAAACAGCACGTCGGCGCCGAGCCGGGCCGCAGCGACCGCCTGATTCGCACCCTTGCCGCCATTGGCCTGGTGCAGGCGTGCCCCGCCTATCGTCTCTCCCGGACGGGGAAGGGTGCGCACCCTGGCTGTCAAATCCACATTGGAACTTCCTATTACTATTATCTTGTCCATAAAGCAAAAAACATTATATTTGCACAAACGATTGAGCAGACTATTGAGCGAACGTCTCCGCAATTTATCAATTTAATTTTTGGCCAGATATAGCCAGAGTGAAAAAAAAGCTAAGATTGCCAGAAAGTTTTGCACAAATATTTGCGCAATTTATCGGACCTATGAAAGAGAATATGTCGACCATCGCAAAGCGTATCGGGGTTTCCATAACCACGGTATCGAGGGTTTTGAGCGGAAATGCCGCAAAATACCGCATTTCAGAGGATACTGCCAGGCGGGTAAGGGAGGAGGCGGCACGCTGCAACTACGCCCCCAGCTTAGTAGCACAAAACCTGCGCAACCAGCAGACGAGGACCGTCGGCCTGCTTACCCCGTCCCTCTCCAATCCCTATTTCGCCGAAATGGCGAGCGTAATCATTTCCGAAGTGCACCGCAGGGGCTATACCACCATAGTCATAGACACTATGGAGGACGAGGACAATTTCTCCGAGGGTCTTATCCAGCTGCTGGCACGCCAGGTCGACGGCATCATCGCGGTTCCGTGCGGGCAGGACGAAAAACTCGTTTCCGACATCAACAGGGACTATGTGCCGGTGATGCTGGTGGACCGCTACTACCAGGGCAGTCCCCTGCCCTATGTCAGCACGAACAACTACAAGGGCGGCTTCGACGCCACGAATCTGCTGATTTCTTCGGGGCACAGCCGGATAGCGTGCATACAGGGCGTGAGGACATCCGCGCCCAACAACGAGAGGGTGAGGGGCTACAAGGACGCCATGAAACAGGCCGGACTGGAGGCCATGCAGCTCGTGGCCGGCAATGAATTTTCCATACAGAACGGATATCTCGAGACCAAGCTGCTGCTTTCGCGCCCTGAGAGGCCCACGGCCATCTTCGCCCTTTCCAACAACATAACGCTCGGAGTGCTCAAAGCCGCCAGAGAGACGGGGATGCGCATTCCGAGCGAATTGTCGCTGCTGTCTTTCGACAACTATTCCTATATGGACTATATGGAGCCGCCCATCACGCGGGTAAGTCAGCCCGTGGAAGACATGGCCATGCTCGCCACGAAGATACTGTTCGACCGCATAGACGGACTGTCCGTCAGCACTTCCCAACTTGCGCTTTCCCCGACCATCATACGCGGGGAATCAGTGGAAAAGCCGTGAACGCGGCCACTCTCAGGGCCTGATTTCCGCCCTTCTGTCGGCAAGCCAGCGGGAAAGGATGCGGAAAAAGTCGAATCTTTGTTCCGGCTTCAGTTTGTCGGTGCCGTATTCCGGGGTCGTGAAGCCCCATCCGTGACCTCCGTCGGTGAGTATGTGAAGCTCTCCGGGAACCTTGCACTTTATCATCTCCGAATAGTAGCGCATGCTGTTTTCAGGAGGCACCACCTTATCGTCCTGGCTGAGTATCAGAAGCGTTTCAGGGGTGGATGCGTTCACCTGGTTCTCGAGCGAGTAGTATGTCACCAAATCAATCTTGTCGGCCGTGAGGTTGGAGCGCGTGCCCTTGTGGGTGACATTCTGCTCAAGCGTAATCACGGGATACACCAGCACGCTGAAGTCCGGACGGGTAATCGCATCGGTCCAGAGCGTAGATGCGCTGGCGGCAAGATGTCCGCCGGCGGAGAATCCTATCACGCCTATCTGCTTCACGCCCCATTCCTCCTGATGCGCGCGGCAATAGCGGAAGGCATTCTGCACATCGGTCAGCGGCACGCGGTTGTGGTGGTTGGGCATGCGGTAGAGCACCACGCAGCAGGCAATGCCCTGCCTGAGGCACCATGCGGCGACACGGGTGCCCTCATTGTAGGAGGAGCAGTACTTGTATCCGCCACCAGGGCAGCATACGAGCATCTGTCCGTTGCAGTTTTCAGGCAGGTATATGTCGATGACGGGGTCGTTTATATTGCCGAGATTGCCGTCTCCGCTGAGTTCGGCAGGGCCGCGCAGGCCGTTGTCCTCGCACGGTCCGAGAGTGACTGCCACCCCGTTTTCGACGATGCCCTTGTCCACGGTCTGCCCCTCTGGATAGAGCTTCAGACTCACGGAGGGTTTTATGTCCTGCGCCCCGGCGCCTACAAACGCAAAGAGGGCCGCGAAGGCCCCCATAATCATCTTGCGCATATTACTCACCGGCTGAAATAGCTCCAGCGGGACATGCATCGGCGCAAGTGCCGCAATCAATGCAAACTTCGGGGTCGATGGAATAGACATCGCCCTCCTTGATGGCTCCGGTAGGGCATTCGCCCTGACAGGTGCCGCAGGCAACGCAGGTATCTGCTGAGATTTTGTAAGCCATAATTCAGTGTTTTTAAAAATATTCGCGAATATACGGCATTGAATTTGAATAATCAAGATGCGGAATTTATTTTTATATTTGCGCACATGAAAAAGATTATTGCAGCGATGGTGTCCGTGCTGGCGTTCATGGTCAGCGCAGCGGCACAGAGAGATTTCGGCGGCACCGTACGCTTCGACAGGACGGTATTCGACTTCGGTCGGGTGGACCTGCGGGACGGGGCGGTAAGCTGCAGCTTCGAAGTCACCAACATAGGCGACAAGCCTCTCAACATATTGGCTGTGACCACATCATGCAGCTGCACGACGCCCAAATGGACGAAGGGCGACATAGCCCCGGGCAAAAACGGGCGCATAGACGTCAGCTATACAAACGACGAAGGGCCTTATCCTTTCGACAAAGCCCTTACTGTCTATATAGACGGCCTGGAAAAGCCGGTCATACTGCACGTCAAAGGCACGGCCTTCAAAGGCAGGAAGAAATAAAACCTACTCGCGCTCGGAGGTCTTTCCGGGGTTCATAATCACCTCTCCGAAGTTTCCGGAGGCAAGTATCCGGGCCACGGCATCCCTTATCCCCTCTGGAGTGAGAGCGTCCACCGCCGCCTCATATTCGGCGTCGTAGTCGATGCCGGAATAGTTGTACCAGTAGTTCATCTCATCCATCCAGTAGTTGTTCTGGATGCGGCTCTCGGGGATATTCTTGGCGAAATTCTCCCGCACGCGCGTCATCTGGTCCGCGGTGGGACCCTCCTGCGCAAGCTTCCTGAGGCCGGATACCGCAAGGGCCCTCAGCTTGTCGGCGGAAGAAGGATTGGTATCGAAATAAACCTGTATGAGCGCCCGGTCTACGGGATATTTCTGGATGTCCATGCGGTTGGAGGCCCCGTATGTTCCGCCCTCGTCTTCGCGCAGGGTCTCTACATAAATCATGTTCAGTATATAGTTGGCTGCGGCAAGGTTCACCTTCTCGGCGACACTGTACTCAGCATCGTAGCTGGAATAGAACTGGAAGACCGTAGTCTTGGGAGTCTGCATGTCCGCCTTGAATTCATTTATCACCGTGCCGGAGGGGATGCGTTCGCCGTCGTCCACCCATTTCAGAGGCTTGCGCCCCTTGGGAAGGGAGCCCAAATACTTTTCAGCGAGCGACTGCAACTGCGCCGGATCGAAGTTGCCCACAACGTACACCCTGGCACCGGCAGCATCCTTGAACAGCCTGCGGTAGTTGCGCTCCACCACCGATACGTCGGCACGTTCGAGCACGTCTTCGCTCAGAAGGACAGTGCGGGGGCTGTCCCCCGATACGGTACGGCTCAGTTCCTGCTGGAAACGGAAGTCGGGAGTCTGCATGATGTTCGGCAGCACAGCCTCGATCTGGGACTTTCCGAGATTATATTCATCGGCATCGAAGCGGGGATCAGTGAAGTACAGATACATGAGCTGGAAGGCGGTTTCGAGATCCTTGGGCTGGCAGCTTCCTGCGATGCCGTGGGTAAGGCCCTCTATATACGGGCTCACGCTGAGCTGCTTGCCCGACAGCATCTTGGAGACGGTCGCCGAAGGGTATTTGGACACGCCGCTGTTTCTGAGGAAAAGCGACCAGAGGGTGCTTTCGAATGAAGCAAGGTCTTCGGTATCGACAAGGGATAGGCCACCGTCCATGCGCAGACGGAAGGACACCTGGTCTTTCCTGTATTCGGTGGGCAGCCATGCCACTGTCACGCCGTTGGCGAGAGTCCACTCGGTCACTCCCTTGACAAGCTTGCGCGTCTTCTTCACCTTGGCGCCCTTGAGCGTGGCGGGATTCACGAATTCGGCATCGAGTTCTTCTTCCTCGTTCCTTGCGATTTCAGAATTTTTCACCTCGGCGATTACTCCGAGCAGGCCCTCTTCCGTAGGGTTTTCGAGCCCCTCTTTCTCAGGGCCGGTGTAGATAAGCACGAAGTTCTCGTCCGTTATGAGCTGCGAGAGAGTCTGGTTGACCGCCTGGGCAGGCAGCATCTGCAGGAGGTTCTTCACCAGCTGGGCCTCCACAGCGGGCTCCATGTAGGGCGTATTGCGGAAGAAGTTCTGAATCAGCGGCTGCACAAATTCTCCGTTGCGGCGGCTGTCTGCGCCCTCGGCCCTTCTTTCGTAGGAGCTGACTATCTCATCCTTGGCACGCTGTATTTCGCTGTCGCTGAAGCCATAGCGTCTCATTTTTTCGATTTCGGCCCAGAATGCGCCGAGAGCCGTTTCAGCCTCGCCCTCCCTGAAAGAGACGTCGGAGAGGACAGCCTCGCAGGTTTCGCAGATGTTTGCGATTCCGAATGAGGCCCCGATGAAAGGCGCGCCGGGTTTGGATGTGATGTCTTCGAGGCGCTCGTTCATTACCGAGGAAATGAGCGTCTTGAGAAGATTGGTGAGCAGGGCCACGTCCGTGTTGTTGTATTCGACGGGCAGAGGCTCGCTCTTCCATATCATCTCTATCGAGCAGCCCGGCATTTCGGGATCGGTGATGATGCCCACGATGGGCTCCGCATTGTCCGGAATCTTTATCACGTCTTTCTGCTTGGGATTCTCCGGGGCAGGTATATCGGAGAACAGGACCTTGATTTTGGCTTCTATCATGTCCGGGTCGATGTCGCCGACGACTATGACGGCCTGATTGTCCGGACGGTACCATGTCTGATAGAAATCCACTATGCTTTCGCGCTTGAAGGTTTCCAGATTCTCCTGGCTGCCGATGAGGGTGCAGTCGGCATACTTCGAGCCTTTGTACATATATTCCTTGGCCCTTTCATAGATGCGCCACTGGGCATTGCGGCGGGTCCTCCGCTCCTCTATGATGACTCCCCTCTCGTTGTCGATTTCCTCCTGTTCGAGCAGCACGAAATGGGAATAGTCGTGCATCACCAGCAGACAGGTGTCTATTATCCCCTCGCGGGTTACGGGAATGTTGTTCAGCATGTACTGGGTGGACTCAACGCCGGTGGAGGCATTGATGTTGCGTCCGAATTCGGCCCCTATGCCCTGAAGATACTCCAGCATCTGTTTGCCGGGAAGGTTCTTGAGTCCGTTGAAGCACATGTGCTCCAGGAAGTGGGCGAGACCGTCCTGGTCCGGCGTCTCCTGTATGGCGCCCACGTGGGTGGCGAGATAAAACTCGGCACGCTGCGCGGGCTTGTCGTTGTGCCTGATATAATATGTCAGGCCGTTGTCCAGTCGCCCTACCCTCACGGCGGGATCGTTCGGAAGGACATTCTGCGCCCATCCTGCGAAGGAAAGCACGATGAGCAGGCTCAGTGTAGTCAGTGATTTCTTCATATTTAACATTATAAATTTTTGCAAAAATAGTAATATTTTATCGTTTTGCAATAATTATTTCCTATTATTCAGCGCGGCCTGGAACGCCCGTGCATTCTTTCCGTGCTCTTCCGCGGTCTTTGCGAATACATGGGTCCCGTCCATATTGCTGCTCGCGCAGAAAAAAAGATTGCCGCCGCCGAAATCCGGATCGAGCACGGCCTCTATATAATAATCGTCAGGTACGCATATAGGGCCGGGAGGCAATCCCGCGTGCCTGTAGGTATTGTAGGGGGAATCGACCTCAAGATGTCTGTAAAGTATGCGCCGGGGCTTGTAGCCGAAGCAAAATGCCACGGTAGGATCCGCCTGGAGCAGCATACCCTTGCGGAGGCGGTTCAGATACACGCCGGCGATTTTCCTGAGTTCCGGCCTGTAATTCGACTCTCCTTTCACGATTGAAGCCAGGGTCACGGCATCATGGCGGCTCAGTCCCAGGGCCGCGGCCTTTGCCGTCCGCTCGTCGGTCCAGAAGGCATCGGAAGCCCTGCGGCAACGCTCGAGCACATCAGAAAAAGACGCGGTCCACCAGATATCGTAAGTCGCGGGAAAGAAAGCCTCGAAGACGGTGTCGGGATTCACTCCGTACCGGGACAGCAGGCCTGCGTCGTCCATGGCCGCACGCACCGATGCCGAATCGGCCCTGAGGGGAGCGGCGATTTTTCTCGCAATCTCCCCCTTCGTGCGAAGCGAACCGGCAAGCGTAAGGCGCACCGGAGTCTGCCAGCCGTTGTTGAGCATGCGCGCGACATATACGCTGGAGCGGGAACCGTCCACCCGGTAGTGCCCGGGCTGGATGAACTCAGCGACATGCTTTTGCCTGAAAACGGCACGCAGGCGGCGCTCGCTGAGTATGGTGAGCTGGCTTGAAAGGGCCTCCACCACTTCTTCCGGCCCGTCATCTTCCGTGACGTACAGCTCCGCATTGCCGTAGAAATTGGGCAGTTTGTTATCTCGCAGCCAGGAATATGCGAAATATGCCGCAATCAGCAGCAATACCGATAAAAAGACGGCGGCTCCCTTTTTCATTTCCGCAAGATTATCGTGTCGCCCTCGCTGGGAACGGCATCGCCGTCCATAGAATTGTATTTGCGCAGCGAAGACAGCCTCACGCCGAAGCGCTGCGCTATGTCGCGAAGGCTCTCCCCGCCGTTTCCGGCTATGTATTTGTCCAGTCCCTTGGCGGCATTCTTCTTCTTCGACTTCAGATACACTACCTCCCCCGCCGCAAGTTCCTTGGGGGAAGAAAGGTCGTTGAAGCGCAGGATTTCCCTCAGGAACAGTCCGTTGGAAGATGCGAGCGATTCATACGTGTCTCCCGGCACGGCATACACGCACGGCACCCCGTTGATTTCGTACACATCCCTCGCCAGGGAGAAACGGAGCTCTTCCGAGGAGTCCGTGCGCACACGCTCCACTGCCTTTTCTATTTCCAGCGGGGTTTCCGGCACGGGAGTGTCCTGGTCATATATGTACAGCCGGTAGTCTTCTATGAGTTTGATGAGTTTTTCCGCATAGCTGCGGTCCGTGGCATAGCCTGCCTTCTTCAGTCCGCGCGCCCACGATTTGTAGTCCGTGGGGTCGAGTTCGAAAAGCGACTTGTAGCGGTCCTGATATCGCAGGAAATCCGAGTGGTCGCGAAACGATGCGGCGGCGTTCGGGTACACCCTGAAGCACTCCCCCGCCTTGTCGTCGTCTTTGTAGACCTTCTTCCCTTTCCAGTCGGAATGGCATTTTATGCCGAAGTGGTTGTTGGATTTGGCCGCCAAGCTCGACTGTCCTGCGGCCGATTCCAGGAGTCCCTGCGCAAGAGTGATGGAGGCCGGAACCCCGGAACGGTGCATTTCCGAGACAGCCGTGGAAGAATACTTCGCTATATACTTTTCATACGGGTTGTCGGCCGCCGCAGCGAATACGGCGAGCGACAAAAGCATTATGACAAATCTCTTCACGATAAAAAGTTTGTAGGCAATGCCTTGTTATATTTCGAACACTTCCCGGTCCGAAGCGGCGAAAGTCGCAGGAAAGATGCTCCTGCACTCCTGCGCGAGCGCCTCCGGATCCTTTACCCTGGAGGAGTAATGTCCTATTATGAGTTTTCCGGCTCCGGCCTCGAGGGCGCAGCGCGCAGCCTGCACGGAGGTCGAGTGAAAACGCGCGGCGGCATTTGCCGAGAGTTCATCCGGAAAAGTGGCTTCATGGTACAGACAACTCACGCCCTTCACCCAGGAGGCAAGTTCAGGGAAAGGGGCCGTGTCGGAGCAGTATGCATAAGACTTCGGGCGGCAGGCCGGATTGGCCTCTGCACGCCGAGGAGTGATGATTTCGTCGAAACGGAACCCGTAGCAGTCTATCCTGTGATTGAGCGGAAAGGCAGACACGGTAATCTCCCTCGAAGTGTGGATGAGTTCCGGTTGCCGGCAGCCGAGTGCATGGAAACGCAGTTCATACATATCGTCATTGCCGAAGAAACTCTTATAGAAGTTCAGAATCGACCCGAGGGCAGGTGGACCGTATATGTCGATCGGGGTCTTGCGCCCGCACATCGCCATGGTATTGAGAAGTCCGAATATGCCGAACAGGTGATCTCCGTGAATATGTGAAATGAATATGGCCTCCAGCTTGACGAAGCCGAAATGGCAGCGGCATATCTGCTGCTGTGTGCCTTCGCCGCAGTCGATAAGAAACAAGCGCCCGCCTGCATCGAGCATTTGGGCGCTTGGGTTTCTGTCAGAAAATGGCTTAGCCGAGGCCGTGCCCATCGTAGTGACGGAGAGCTTCATTATTACTCTCCCTTCTCGAGCTTCTCCTTGAGTGCTGCAAGGGCGTCGATGTCACCGAGGGTTGCCTTTTCGACGTTGGAGTTGACCTTCTTGACGGCCTTCTTGGTGTTCTCGGCCTCAGTGGCCACAGCCTTCTCCTTGACCTCCTGATAGGTGCGCAGGTGGCTGAGAATGATGCGGCGGGTGCTGCGGCGGAGTTCCACGACCTTGAAAGGAAGGGTTTCCCCTACCGCTGCGGGCTTGCCGTCTTCCTTCACGATTTCGCGGTTGAAGGCGAATCCTTCGGTCTCGCCGTCAAGGGCAATCATGGCTCCCTTGTCGGTGATGGACGCTATCTTGCCTTCGACCGTGGAGCCCACGGGGTACTTGGCCTCGATCTCGTCCCACGGGTTGGTGGTGAGCTGTTTGTGTCCGAGGCTGAGCTTGTGGTTCGTCTCGTCGAAGTCGAGTATCTGCACCTCAATGGTGTCGCCGGCGCTGACCACTTCCGAAGGATGCTTGATTTTGTTCCAGCTGAGGTCGCTGATGTGCACCAGGCCCTCCACGCCGTCCTCAAGCTCGGCAAAGACTCCGAAGTTGGTGACGTTGCGCACGGTGGCGCTGTGGCGGCTGCCAACGGGATACTTCTCGCGGATGTTCTCCCAAGGGTTGGGGGTGAGCTGCTTCAGGCCGAGGGAAATCTTGCGGGCCTCGCGGTCGATGCTGAGGACCTGCGCCTCGACTTCCTCTCCCTGCTTCAGGAACTCCTGAGCACTGTGGAGACGGGGGCTCCAGGACATTTCGCTGACATGCACGAGACCTTCCACGCCGGGAGCTATCTCTATGAATGCGCCGTAATCTGCAAGAAGGATGACCTTGCCCTTGACCTTGTCGCCGACCTTGAGGTCCGGATCGAGGGTCTCCCAAGGGTGAGGGGTAAGCTGCTTGAGACCGAGGGCGATGCGCTTCTGCTGCTCGTTGAAATCGAGCACGACCACCTTGATTTTCTCATCGAGGGAAACGATTTCCTCGGGATGGTTGACGCGGCCCCAGGAAAGATCGGTGATGTGGATGAGACCGTCCACGCCGCCGAGGTCGACGAACACGCCGTAATTGGTGATGTTCTTGACGACGCCTTCGAGCACCTGACCCTTCTCGAGCTTGCCGATGAGTTCAGCCCTCTTGGCCTCCTGCTCGGCCTCGAGCAGAGCTTTGTGGGAAACGACGACATTGCGGTACTCGTTGTTGATTTTGACAATCTTGAAGTCGATTGTCTGGTTGACGTACTGATCGTAGTCACGTATGGGCTTGATGTCGATCTGGCTGCCGGGGAGGAATGCCTCGATTCCGAACACGTCGACTATCATGCCGCCCTTGGTGCGGGTCTTTACGAAGCCCTTTACGACTTCGTCCTTCTCATATGCTTCATTGACTCTGTCCCAAGACTTGAGGGCACGCGCCTTTTTGTGGGAAAGGACTATCTGGCCTTTCTTGTCCTCGGGAGACTCCACAAGGACTTCCACCTTGTCGCCGACTTTCAGGTCGGGATTGTAGCGGAACTCGGTCGCCATGACGACGCCCTCGCTCTTTCCGCCGACGGAGATGACCACCTCGCGCTTGTTGATGGCGGTGACTTCTCCTTCCTTTGTTTCATTGGCATCGATGCGGGCGAGAGTCTTGTCGTAAGCCGCTTCGATTTCGGCCTTCTCCGATGCGCCGTAAACGTCTGAGTCGCTCTCGAAAGCGTCCCAGTCGAAGTTTTCGGGGGCTACGGATGCGTTGAGCACAGGCCCTGCCTTGGTTACTTTTTCTTCAATTTCCATTGTTTGATAATTTTTTTGTGTTAGTAGTTGGACTTTATGTTCCGTGCCTGCGGAGACAAGCTCCGGCAAAGCGTGCAAATTTAGTCAAATTATTTGATTTACGAAAACTTATATCTTATTTTTTCGTATTTTTGCAAAATGGAAAACACTTACCCCTCCAAGGCCCTCGCCGAGGCTGTGGAGGCCATATCCTCCCTCCCGGGAGTCGGTTCGCGCAGCGCCCTCAGGCTCGCGCTGCACCTGCTGCGGCAGCCCTCTGACAAGATTCACCGCTTCGCCTCCGCAATAGGCAGGCTTGCGGACGACGTGCATTACTGCAGCAGATGCATGATGATTTCGGACGGGGATATATGCGCGATATGCTCCGATGCGCGCCGCGACCACGACACCATCTGCGTCGTGGAGAGCGTAAGGGACGTGATGAGCATAGAGGCCACAGGGCAGTACAGGGGCGTGTACCACGTGCTCGGAGGCATCATATCGCCGATGAACGGAATAGGGCCGTCGGACCTGCGGATACGGGAACTCACGGAGCGAGTGAAGCCCGAGACGGAAGTGATTTTCGCACTTTCAGGCGATGTCGAGGGAGAAACGACCGCGTTCTACATCTACCGCCGCATAGAGCACACGGGATGCAAGGTCACGACCCTTGCCCGCGGCCTGGGATTCGGGGACGAACTCGAGTACGCCGATTCCCTGACCCTCGGCCGCTCCATTACCAACAGGCAGATTTTCAATCCTTGAGCACGGTGAAACGGTAGAGGCAGCAGTGCCTGTAGGTATCTCCGGGACGCAGAATCGTATCCGGGAAATCCGGATGATGCACCGCATCGGGGAATTTCTGCGTCTCCAGGGCAAGCGCCCCCCTGAACGGCACCGCATTGCCGAAGCGGTCCACGGTCTTTCCGTCACCGAAGAAATTGCCGCTGTAGAACTGGAGCCCGGGCTGATCGGAATACACTTCCAGCACGCGGCCCGATTCCGGCTCGAACACCCTTGCATCAAGGCACATGGCTCCAGGAGCGTCGACGTCTATTATCCAGTTGTGGTCATATCCGCTGCCATGCCTAAGCTGCTCGTCGTCCGCATCCACCATCTCCCCCACGGTCCGCGGCTCGCGGAAGTCCAGCGGGCTGCCTTCAAGGGGTATGGCATATCCGAGAGGTATGAGTTCTTCGTCCACGGCCGAGACTTCCGAGGCATTTATCTGCACCACGTGCCCGAGTATGTCGCCTTTCCCGCTGCCTTTCAGGTTGAAGAACGGATGATGGGCGATGTTTATGGGAGTGGGGGCATCCGTCACGGCCTCGAACTCCACTTTCAGGTCATTCCCGCAGGTCAGCGTGTATCTGACGCTTATGGACTTGTTGCCGGGGAATCCGCCCATGCCGTCGGGGTGCAGGAGGGTAAGCGTGAGGCTGCTGTCGTTCTTCTCCGAAAGGTCCCACACGAGGCGGTCTATTCCGGTGAATCCTCCGTGCAGGGTATTTTCGCCGTCATTCTTCTCCAGTTCATATTCCACTCCGTCGAGGGAGAAGGAAGCTCCGCCGATGCGATTCGCCACAGGCCCTACGCAGGCTCCCAGGAAACGCTCCCCCTCTCCGTTCACATAGTCGTCGATGCTGCCGCGTCCTATTACCACATCGGCCAGGCGTCCGTCCCTGTCGGGCGCGAGCAGCGAAACCACCCTTGCCCCGTAGTTGGTAATCTGGGCCGTCAGAGCGCCGCCCCTTATGGTGTACAGGGAGACGTTCTTTCCGTCTATTTCGGCGGCGAAGTCCGATTCCGACACGGGCTTCACGCCCGCATCGTCATTGCAGGAGGCGAGAAGCAGGCAGATTGAGAGAATGGGGAAGAGAGCTTTCATAACATTTTCTTATATTTGAATATCAGCCATATACCCACAATCAGGAGCACCATCAGGGCACCTATCCCTATCCAGGCCCACCACTGTTCCGCCAGGGGCAGGGCCACGTTCATGCCGTAGAAGCTCGCAACGAGCGTGGCAGGCATGAGGAGCAGGGAGACGAATGTGAATATCTTCATTATGTTGTTCTGCTCCAGATTAATCAGACCCACCACCGTATCCTGCAGGTATTCAAGCCTTTCGAATGCGAAGTTGGTATGGTTGATAAGGGAGGCTATGTCCTGGAGTATTACCGAGAGGTCATCGCGCAGCTCGGAATTTTTCGGACAGCGCTTGCTCTTTATTATGTTGGAAATCAGACGCTGCTTGTCCACGACGTTCTCACGCACGAACATGGCGTTTTCCTGCAGCTGGTTGATGTCCAGGAGGAACTCCTCATTGATGTCCTCCTGCTGGTTTATGCGCTTGCTGAACTGGGACACGTCCTTTGAAATGAGCTCGACGATGTCCGCATCCAGGTCGACGCGCTTGTCCATTATCTCCACGAATACGGTGAAGCCGTCCGGGAATTGGTCAGGCAGGGCCTGAATCTTGCGCTGCAGCGTATCGAAGGAGCGCAGCGGAATTTCCCTGAGAGTGGCTATCACCCCGTCCGCGAGTATGAACGACACGGGGTCCATCAGCATGCGGTCATCGGCCGGGGAAAGGAAATTCGTATTGGCGTATATCGCCTTGTCATCCTCTGAAAAGCGGGACGAGCTTTCGATTTCCTCCGCCTGGCCGCGGCTCTGTATCTCGGTATCCAGAAAAGCCTCGGTAGCCCTCTTTTCTTCCCCGGAGGGTGACACGAGGTCTATCCAGAGAACGGAATCCCTGGCGACGGACAAAAGCTGCTTCTCTGATTCCGCGAGAAGTATCTCCGTTCCATTTCGATAGAAAATCCTGATCATCTTCCTTGCCTGACACGGATTGAACTTACACTGCTACAACCTGCAAAGGTAATCAATTAATTTTTACAAAAAAAGGGGGCGCGCCCGCACGGACATGCCCCCTCAGGACGGTCGAAGACTTTCGGAACTACCTGGCCTTGTTGTTGGAGCCGAGTACGTTGACGATTTTCTCTTCGTACATTTTCTTCATCTCGTCGCGGGCAGGCTTGAGGTACTGCCGAGGATCGAAATGGCCGGGGAATTCCGCGAAATGCTTGCGGATGGCCGCGGTCATGGCGAGACGGCTGTCGGAGTCGATGTTGATCTTGCAGACGGCGCTCTTGGCGGCCTTGCGCAGCTGCTCCTCGGGAATGCCTATCGCATCGGGCAGCTTGCCTCCGTTGCTGTTGATGATGTCTACATACTCCTGAGGCACGGATGAGGAGCCGTGAAGCACGATGGGGAAACCGGGGAGCTTCTTCTCTATGGCCTTGAGCACGTCGAAAGCGAGCGGCGGCGGGACGAGCTTGCCCGTCTTGGGGTCGCGGGTGCACTGCTCGGGCTTGAACTTGTATGCTCCGTGGCTCGTGCCTATGGAAATGGCGAGAGAGTCGCACTTGGTCTTCTTCACGAAGTCGACGACATCTTCGGGACGGGTATAGTGGGAGACCTCCGAGGCAACCTCGTCCTCGACTCCGGCGAGGACGCCGAGTTCGGCCTCGACAGTCACGTCGTGCTTGTGGGCATAGTTGACCACCTTGCGGGAAAGGGCCACATTCTCATCGTAAGGAAGGGCCGAGCCGTCTATCATCACGGACGAGAAACCGAAGTCCACGCAGCTCTTGCAAATCTCGTAGCTGTCGCCGTGGTCAAGATGGAGTACGATCTGGGGACGCTTCCACCCGAGCTCTTTCGCATACTCCACAGCGCCCTGCGCCATATAGCGGAGAAGGGTCTGGTTCGCATAGTTGCGGGCACCCTTGCTGACCTGCAGGATTACGGGAGACTTTGTCTCCGCCGCCGCCTGGATGATGGCCTGGAGCTGCTCCATGTTGTTGAAGTTGAATGCGGGGATGGCGTAACCTCCCTTCACGGCCTTTGCGAACATCTCACGGGTGTTCACGAGGCCAAGATCTTTAAAAGAAACTTTCATATTGTTATTACTAAAAAACTAACGTTCGGGCAAATCACGCAAATATAGCAAATCTTTTCAAGATAAGGAAAAGAATTGCTACCTTAGCGCGAAATACGAAGCAGCATGAAAGGCAAGGTCATCATATTCTCTGCACCGTCGGGGGCCGGCAAGAGTACGGTCGTAAAACATCTTCTCGGCCTGCATCCGGAATTCGAGTTTTCCATAAGCGCCACGTCCCGCCCTCCGAGGGGAGAGGAGAAAGACGGAGTGGAATACTATTTCATCCCCGCGGAGCGCTTCCGCGAACTGATAGCGCAGGACGCCTTCGTGGAATACGAGGAGGTGTATCAGGACCGTTTCTACGGCACCCTGAAAAGCGAGGTGGAACGCATCTGGGCGAAGGGGCACGTGATAGTTTTCGACGTGGACGTGAAAGGGGGCGTGAGCCTGAAGCGCTACTTCGGAGACGCGGCCCGTTCCGTGCTGATAGTCCCGCCTTCCGCGGAGGTGCTCGAACAGAGGCTGCGCGGACGCGGCACCGACAGCGAGGAAGCCATAGCCGAACGTCTTGCCAAGGCCGGGTGGGAGCTGGAGTTCGCCTCCGGCAAGTTCGACTGCGAATTAGTCAACGACAGGCTTGAAGACACCTACGCCCGCTCGGAGGCGATAGTGGACGAATTTTTATGCGCATAGCCGTCTATCCCGGATCCTTCGACCCGCTGCACAGGGGGCATCTTGCGATAATGGAACACCTTACCGCAGACCGGGATTTCGACATGGCATATCTCGTGATTTCCCCGCAGAGCCCTTTCAAGGATCCGTCCAAGGCCGATTCCGCGGAGAGGCGCTACAGGGACGCCGTGGCAGCCGTGGCGCTGCATCCCGACCTGAAGGTCAGGGTCGAGGACATAGAACTGGGCATGGAGGCCCCGCATTACACCATACGCACGCTCGACGCTCTGAAATGCAGGGAGCCCGGCAATGAGTTCACGCTGGTGATGGGGGCGGACAACCTGGCCGGAATACGGGGGTGGAAGGAGTATGTACGCATATTGTGCGAATACGGGATTGCAGTATATCCGCGCAAGCCTTACGATGCCGCAGCCCTGCGTGAGAGCCTGTGCAGGGAGATTCCGGAGGCCCGCATCGAAATCCTGGACGCCGGGACGGTGGACATTTCCTCTACCCGGATACGCGAAGCCATGGCGGCGGGGGAAGACATGTCCGCATGGTTGATGGACGGCGGCTCTAAATAGTCTCCTGCATGGCCGCGGCAAGCATAGGCACTATATGCAGCTTGCGGTTGAGCTTTCTTTCAGAAAAACACACTCCCTCCCGCACCGGAGCGCCGAACGCACGGCCGGCCACGGCCCCGGCATCGTCCCCGGAATAAAGCACGCAGCAGCCACCGGTGCCGAGATCCACTTTCGCGAACAACATCTCCCCGTCTTCGGCAAGGACCGCCATGGCACCGAGCATGCGGTCGATGAACTCATCCGTCCCCGACGGGCTGTCCCAGTCCATGCTGGCAACCCTCATCTTCTGTCCGCACATCTCATAGGATTTGCAGTCGTGCAGGAACACCTCGGCATCGCTCATGCCGGCGTAGTCCCGCGAGGCCTCCCTCAGACGGGTGAATATGCCATCTATCGCCCTCCCGCCAAGTCCGAGCATGGATGACAGGGCGCCGAAGGCACGAATGTCCCGCGGACCTGTCCCCTGCTTGCTCAGTTTATGGGTATCTGACAGAATGCCGGAGAGCAGCAGTCCTGCGGTCTGCCTGTCAAGCTCCGTCCCGGTCTCGGAGAACAATTCCCAGACCAGCGTGCTGGAAGCTCCGACCGGTGCCGTCCTGACGAAGGGGACGGCGTCCCTGTCTATATCTCCGGGAGCATGATGGTCTATCAGCTGTATTATCGAAGCCTCCCTTGCCCCGTCCACGCTCTGGGCATATTCCGAATGGTCGGTAAGGATGAGCCTGCTGCCGCGCGGCACGAAGGCCTGCACGGGCGGCAGGCTGAATCCGAAGATGCTGCCGGCCAGCTCGCTTTCGCGGTTGGCAGCTCCGGCGAGCCTTGCATCGCAGTCATAGCCCAGCGAGCGCATGAGAGAGGCATAGGCGACGGAACTTGCCACCGCATCCAGGTCCGGGGCTTTGTGCCCGTAGACCAGGCAGGGTCCGCCCTCCATACAGCCCGCTATCGAGGCCGCGGCCTCCGTGGAATGCACTATGCGTTTCATCCGAACAGTTTGCGGTACAAGAGCCTGAGTTTCCAGACAAGCGACCACCGCGAGGCCTTGCGGAAAGAGCTTTGAAGACGCCTGTACTCCACTGTCTGCAAGGGGTCGCAGAAATAGCGGGCATACAGGGAGCGGTGCTTTTCCCACAATCTGCGCCTTATGTCCGTGAGCGCCTCATCCGTCACGCCGCGGTTGCGGGATCGGGGCCGGGTGCGGTAATGGAAACAGACATAGGGCAGCTGGAGCACCTTGGGATTGTCTTCCGCCTCCAGCAGGGTGAGCCAGAAGTCCCAGTCCTCGTATCCGTTCACGAATGCCGTATCGAATGGCACGGCCAAACGCTTCGGGAAGAAACAGCTTACATACAGGCAGTTGCGCGCGAGCATCGTCTCCATGGAGAACGGGGGCAGGTCCCATGAGCTCTGCATGCCGAATCTTTGCGCCTGGCCATAGACCAAGGTGAGTTCCGGATTGGCCTCAAGGGCTGCCACGGCATCTTCCATATACCGCTCAGACAGCAAATCGTCCGCATCGAGGAAAAGGATATAGCGTCCGCACGCGAGCGCGAGTCCGCGGTTGCGGGCAGAGGCCACACCGCGTTCCTCCGTCCACTCCTCCACACGGAAGCGGCGGTCTCCGGCGGCAAACTCCCGGGCCACGGCAAGGGAGTTGTCGGACGAGCCGTTGTCCACCACCAGGCACTCCCAGTCGGTGAAGGTCTGACAGGACACGCTCCTCAGCGTCTCCCCAAGATAAGCCCCCAGATTATAGGAGGTGACGATGACACTTACCTGCGGCATATATGATCTTTTACTTTCAACAAAAATTCGAGAAAGGACGCTCCCCCGGGGACATAGTGCCTGCGAAGCCAGCGGTAGCGCCGGGTACGGAAGAGGTATACGTCGTCTCCCGCGAACACCTGGGTCAGCGGGGCATAACCGGCAAACGGGTCCTCCACCACTTCCCGTATCTCATCCGTGAGCGCACCTTGCGAGCGCATGCGCAGCATGACTGACGCATCATTCAGCAGATACAATTTATCCTGGGGGCCGCTGCCCACATTGGTCACCATATAATGCAGGATGTAGGCATCCCGGAGATAGCGCACCCCGTTCTGCACCTCGCAGTTCCATGTGTCCGGAAGCCGGGAGAAAACACGGTCGGCCCCGGACTGCGCCATCGATGGCTGGTCCGGGCGTATGCCCTTCCCGTAACCCGCCATGTAGTTTTCACGCCACCGGCTGAAAAAACTTTCCGCAGCCGGAGTGTCCCGCACCAAAAGCACCCCTGAATTATAGTAGCAGCCATCGCCCGATGCGTCATAGCCGAGTTTTCCGCACATGTTCAGTGTGGCCTGGCGGTGCGGATGCAGGCTGAACGGGCAGTGAAGGTCCGCGGCGGCGGCAAGTTCGGCGGGGAAAGCGTCTATATCATCCAGAGGGCGGGCCACCACCGTATCCGCGTCGATGTACAGGAAATCGCCCTGCACATACTGCCGCATGCCGGTTTTCAGAAGACGGCTGCGCTGCATGGCCGGCATCCCCGGGTCCAGATCCACGGTACGCACCTCCGAAAACAGCCCCAGGAAGGCCTCCGACAAAGGGTTGGAACGGGGCCAGCCTTCCGCCGTAACGCTGTCTGTCAGCAGGCTGAGGGAGGCATCCGGGTTGTGGCGGCGGCAGGAAAAGGCGCTTACGTATGCCTGTTCCAAATAGACATCGTCCGGACCGCTGACAAGGACATACAGAATCTTTGTTTTCATCGACCTCTGAGTTTACTCGTTACAAAATCTTTCTCCCCCGGAGTAAGGCCAAAGCCCCAGATGGACGCCCCCATGACGACAAGGCCGGCGGCGGCGACAGGTATGAATCTCCACCACGACTCCGGCAGGCAGCGGGCAAGCGCCGCCACAGCTCCCAGCCCCAGAAGGGCAGGCACAAGGGCCGGCAGGAGGGCCTGACGCCAGTACTCCCCCGCAGGCAGGCCAGTATCGCGGCAGACCACCCGAAGCATCACCGCGCCCTTCAGTACATAGCCCCCGATGAAAACGGCATAGCCGCTCCATGCGGGAAGTCCGCGTACATAGGCGAGCCAGGCCAGCGGGAACACCACGGCGGCGGCAGCGCTCGTCAGCAGGTAATAACGTCGTATGCGGCCGTTGGCCTGCTCCAGCACATTGAGCACCGACGGCGTAAAGTCCACCACGAAGCACAGCAGGGTGAGCGAGGTGAACACGGCGGCCTCCGGCGGCACCTCTCCCAGCCACAGGCGCAGGATGGAGGCGGCATCGGTGAGGAATGGCAGGGTCAGCACCCAGAGTATCCACATATAATACTTCGTGGCCTTGTACACCAAATCGAAGGCAAATGCCTTGTCGCCGCCCGCATAGGCCTTTGTCAGGGCCGGATTCATGGCAAGGGCGATATTGGTAGCGAACTGGCGCAGCACCTGCTCCACCTTGTCCGCCACTCCGCGCGCCGCATTCATGCCCACGCCGAAGAACAGGTTCATGAGCTGGTTCACGCCCTGGGTGTTGAGCATATATACGCCAGAGCCGACGAAGTTCCAGCCTGCGAATGCGCCGATTTCCTTTACCAGCGCCGCATCGCAGCGCGGGAGGGTCCGGCATTCGCGAAAATGGCGGCAGGAATAGAGTGCATAGGCGCCGCGCGAAATCAGGGCGGAAAGCACCAGCAGCCAGGCATAGACCGCAAGCCTGTCGGAAGACGACATGAAGACCAGCAGGGCCACGGCAAGTTTAAGTACGGCTTCCAGTATGGAAATCCCGGCATACGCATCCATATGCTCGTGCGCGTTGATTGCCGCAGTATAGGGCAGGCTGAGCATGTTGAGCACCAGTACCAGCAGAGAGCTGTGCAATACCGCGCCGGCGGCCGCCATGCGTCCCGGAGGGATGTGCATCTTATTGTGCAGATACCACAGTCCGGCGCTTTCCGCCAGCAATGCCAGCAGCACGCAGAACGCCGCCATGATGAAAAGCGAGGTCCCGAAAGTGGCGCGCAGGCGTTCCGCATCCCCTTTCCCGAGAGCTACCGTTATGAAGCGGCTGATTGCCGCCGCAAGCGTGTTGGTCAGCAGCATGAAACCTGTGATGATGCCGCTTACCGCCCCGTACACCCCGTAGTCCGTCACTCCCAGGGAGCGCAGGATAATGCGGTAGGTAAACAGGCCGATAATCATCATCACCAGCATACGGAAATACAGAAGAACCGTATTCCTTGCGATTCTTCTGCCGGATTCCGATATGCCTGTGCCGCTCACTGACTTTTTCCGTCCCCGATGATGTTCGAATTTCCAAAGGTACGAAAAAAAAGAAAAAAGGAGGATGACCTCCGGATACCCGGACTTTCAGTCATCCTCCATGTCGTCTTACTGCTCGTCAGGCTGGTCGCCGTAGTCAGGTCCGGGACCTCCCTGAGGGCCCTGCGGTCCCTGCGGCCCGCCCTGAGGGTTCTGCGGCCCTCCCTGTGCGGCCTTGGCCATATCCTCCGATGCGGCATGCCATGCGGCCTCGAGTTCGGAGTTGTAGCGGTCGATTGCGCCCAGGTCCTTGGCCTCCACGGCCTTCTTGAGTTCCGAGCAGGCATTCTCTATGGCCGCCTTCTTGTCGGCGGGGAGCTTGTCTCCGTACTCCTTGAGATTCTTTTCGGTCTGGAACACCATGGCATCGGCATTGTTCACCTTGTCCACGCGCTCCTTCTCCGCCTTGTCGGCCTCCTCATTGGCCTTGGCCTCGTCGCGCATGCGCTGGATTTCCTCCTCCGACAGACCGCTCGAAGCCTCTATGCGTATGCTCTGCTCCTTGCCAGTGGCCTTGTCCTTGGCGGACACGCTGAGGATGCCGTCTGCATTTATATCGAAGCTCACCTCAATCTGAGGTATGCCACGGGGAGCGGGAGCGATGCCGTCCAGGTGGAACACGCCTATCTGCTTGTTGTCCTTTGCCATGGGACGTTCTCCCTGAAGCACCCTTATCTCCACCGAAGGCTGGTTGTCGGCAGCCGTGCTGAACACCTGGCTCTTCTTCGCGGGAATAGTGGTATTGGACTCTATGAGCTTGGTCATCACTCCGCCGAGAGTCTCTATTCCGAGGCTCAGGGGCGTCACATCGAGCAGGAGCACATCTTTGACGTCTCCGGTGAGCACGCCGCCCTGGATAGCGGCGCCGATTGCCACCACTTCGTCGGGATTGACGCTCTTGTTAGGCTCCTTGCCGAAAAATTCCTTCACGAGTTCCTGAACCTTGGGGATGCGGGTGGAACCGCCCACGAGCAGGACTTCGTCGATTTGCGACGCACTCAGGCGTGCATCTTCGAGGGCCTTGCGGCAGGGTTCGATGCTGCGGCGGAAAAGGTCGTCGCACAGTGCCTCGAACTTGGCGCGGCTGAGGCTCTTCACAAGGTGCTTGGGCATGCCGTCGACCGCCGTGATATAAGGCAGGTTGATTTCCGCGCTTGCAGCATTGGAAAGCTCGATTTTCGCCTTCTCTGCCGCTTCCTTGAGGCGCTGGAGGGCCATGGGATCCTTCTTCAGGTCCATGCCGCCGTTCTCGGATGCGAACTCTCCTGCGAGCCAGTCGATGATGGCCTGGTCGAAGTCGTCGCCGCCCAGGTGGGTGTCACCGTTGGTGGAGCGGACTTCGAACACGCCGTCGCCCAGTTCGAGGATGGAGATATCGAATGTACCGCCGCCGAGGTCGTACACGGCCACCTTCATGTTCTTGTTCTTCTTGTCAAGACCGTAAGCAAGGGCCGCTGCCGTAGGCTCGTTGATGATGCGCTTCACATCCAGGCCCGCAATCTTGCCCGCTTCCTTCGTGGCCTGACGCTGGCTGTCGGAGAAATATGCCGGCACGGTGATGACGGCCTCCGTGACAGGCTGGCGCAGGTAGTCCTCCGCGGTCTTCTTCATCTTCTGAAGTATGATTGCGGAAATTTCCTGAGGGCTGTAGAGACGTCCGTCGATGTCCACCCTAGGAGTATTGTTGTCACCCTTGCTCACCTTGTAAGGCACGCGGGAAACTTCCGTACTCACCTGGTCATAGGTCTCTCCCATGAAGCGCTTGATGGAGAAAATAGTATTGTTGGGGTTGGTAATGGCCTGACGCTTCGCAGGCGCTCCCACCTTGCGCTCTCCCCCGTCGGTGAAAGCTACGATGGACGGAGTGGTGCGGGCACCCTCGTCATTGATGATAACTGTAGGCTGGTTGCCTTCCATGACGGCTACGCACGAATTGGTGGTGCCGAGGTCGATTCCGATAATTTTTCCCATATTCTTAATTCCTTTTTTATGTTCTTTATTCTGTCCCGCCATCGGGACTCGCGAGGGTAATCATCAAATCTTTTGCCAATCCCGCAATGCTGACAAATTGTCAAAAAGTGTTTTTTATTGCGTATCTTTGCGCCATGTTTTACAGAGAACTGAGCAGGAGCGAGTTTGCGGACCTGTCATCACGGATACTCTACGAAGACAACCACCTGCTGGTGGTCAACAAGAGGGCCGGAGAGATAATACAGGGAGACAAGACAGGGGATGAGTGCATCGCCGATGCCTTCAAGGCATTCATAGCGCAAAGGGACGGCAAGCCGGGGCAGGTATTCCTCGGCATCCCGCACCGTCTCGACAGGCCTGTCGCAGGCATCTGCGTACTCGCCAAGACCAGCAAGGCGCTCGGCAGGCTCGGAGAGATGTTCCGTAACTCCGAGGTCAGCAAAATATACTGGGCCCTGTGCTGCAGCAGGCCTGAGCCGCCTGAAGGCTACCTGGAAAACTGGCTGACAAGGAACGAAAGCCGGAACAAGTCTTATGTGAGCGCGGAGGGGCGCGGAGCGAAACTCGCAAGGCTCAAATACCGCCTTGTGGGAAGCACGAAGCGCTACTATCTCGTGGAAGTGGAACTCCTGACAGGGCGTCACCACCAGATACGCTGCCAGCTTGGCAACATAGGATGTCCGATTAAGGGAGACCTGAAATACGGGGCGCCCCGCTCCAATCCGGACGGAAGCATATCCCTGCTCGCAAGGGAAATACGCTTCGTACACCCGGTTAAGCGTGAGCCCCTGGACATAATCGCTCCCCTGCCCGAATCCTGGCCGCCGCTGGACTAAATGCAGGTTTTCAGCCCCCTCGCATATTCGCTCGGCGTGGTATGTTCGTTCAGCTTGAATGCCATGTTGAACGACACTACCGTATGGAAGCCGCTCATCATGGCCACCTCGTTCATCCTCAGGTCGTGGTCTTTCTTCATGAGCTCCACGGCATATTTTATCCTGTAGTAGTTGACCAGCTGATTGAAATTGCGTCCGGAGTGGAAATTTATTGCCTTCGAAAGGTACAGACGGTTGGTGCCTGCCATCCTGGCAAGCTCATCAGCAGAAAAACCGTCCCGCAGATACGGCCGCTTCGTTTCCATAATCTTCACCACTTCATTGAAAAGCACGGCCGAGCGGGTGTCCGAGTCCACATACTGCACGGGCATGCGGTATCCGGCCGAACGCTGTCCCTGCTTTATCAGTTCCTCTTTCTTCGCGCCTATGAACAGGGTGCTGCGCCTCAGGACTCTGACGTACTGCAATGCGTAGAACGCAGGGAGGACTATGCACATGCACGATAGGGCGGCCATGTTTCCGTCCGCGGCGCACAGCAGAAGGCCTGTGAACATAAAGGCCGACATGTGCAGGAGTCCGAGGTGTTCGAGTGTCCACGGCCACAGGGAGGATATGAGAAAAAGCTGCGGGATGTCCCTGAAACGCTTCACGCACCTGTATACGCCGAATGCGAGAAGCAGCGCGGAGCCGGTGCATATGAAGGCGCTTGCGGGAGCGGCGAAGCACTTCAGGACGGCAGCTGCGCCCAGGGCTGCCACCGTCGCGACGGCCGACGGCAGCAGAGGGGCGTCACATGAGGGATACAGCAGCAGTATGAGCAAAGACCACCAAACGGAGAGGGCGAAAGACTCCGCCCCGGAGGCGCCGGACAGAAAGATGTCCGACAGGTACATGAGCGGGGCGGATGCCAGAGAGACGACCCGCAACAGCCTGTGACTGGCGATTTTAGTTTTCATATCGGAGTCAAATATATCCAAAGATACCGACTCCGCAGTGGTATTGGAGGGGGTTAAATCGGGAATTTTCCGATTTTTTTATGAAAGAAAAATTTTATCTATAGAAAAAAATTATTTAACCTTCTCCTTGATTTCGTCAAAGCCCTTTCCATACACTCCCGTCACATAGGACACAGACAGAAATGCCTCGGGATCCACCTTCTTGATCATCTTCAGCAGAAATCCCAAATCCGATTTTCTTGTAATCACCATGATTACCTCGGTGCTGGCCTTGGTATACCAGCCCTTGCCGTCCAGCACCGTGACTCCCCTCTTCAAATCGTTGGTAATCATGTCGGCTATGGCCTCATGCTTTCTGGAAAGTATGAAAAGCTGAACCGACTGGCGGGAGCCGGAAAGATACAGGTCTATGACGGTGCTGTTGACCATGACGAGGATGAAACCGTATATGACGGTGGTGAATTTCTCCGTCCAGGGAAGCAGGGTGCCGTCGGACGCATACGAAGGCACGAGGAAGGACGAGAGTATGATTACAACATCCATCCACAATATCATGCGCCCCGGTGAGACATTGCGGTATTTGTTGACTATCAGGGCGATGATGTCCGTGCCACCGGTACTCCCACCCTGCGACATGGTCATGCCTATGCCGACTCCGACCATTATGCCGCCCATTATCGTACTCATGAGCTTGCCGTTGTCCACGGCCAGAGCCTGCGTGATTTCGGCAGGTATGAGCCCCTGCAGCATATTCAGTCCTACGGATGCAATGATGACCGCGAATACCGTCTTTCCCCCGAAACTCTTTCCCAGCACGAAGAGCGCCGCGACCAGCAGGATGGAGTTGACGAGAAAATAAGTGGTGCCTATCTTTACGAATCCCCTGGTGGCGTACTGGACTATGGCGGCGACACCCGACACGCCGCCCCCCACGAGATTGTTCGGTACAAGAAAGAGACTCCAGCCCGTGACATACAGGATTATCCCGAGGGCTATCAGAGAATATTCCTTGATGACGGTCAAAACCGGCTGTTTAGTGTTTATCGACATATTTTTTCTTGGTTTTCAGGCCGGCCTTGATTTCATCGAAGCCTTCGCCGTAAACATTGTTCGTTGGAGATACTGACATGAATGCCCTCGGGTCTATGCTTTTGATGACCTTGGACAATTCCGGAAATTCCTTTTGGCTGATGAGTATGAGCAGCACGTCCTTCTCCTGCTTGGTATACCAGCCGAGAGAACGGAGGACTGTTACCCCCCTGGACATGGTGTCGGTGATATAATCGGCGATTTCGGAATACTTTTCCGAGAACACCATCAACTGGTAGGAGGACTTCTTGCCTCCCACCACAAAGTCTATTATCAGCGAGAATGCCACTATTTCGACGAGTCCGTAGCAAGTATCCGAGAAGGTCTTGTCCGGAAGGAAAAGGAGCAGGGCGATGACCAGAAGGTCGGAGAGGAAGAATATGGTGCTCAGCGACACGGGCCAGTACTTGTTGACCATGAGGGCGATGATGTCCGTGCCCCCGGTGCTCCCTGAGTTTCGGAGCACCAAGCCTATGCCCACGGCCTCGGCAGTACCCGCCAGTATGGGTATTAGTATGGTCTCCTTGACGTAGAAGAACTCCCCGGGGACGCTGTGCAGCGCCTCGCATCCGGAAAGAAATTCCATGGCGAAGGTGGACACGACTATGCAATAGATTGTACGGAAACCGAATCCTATGCCCATGGCCAGCACGGCGATTACAATCAGCGCAGCATTGATGCCCACATAGGTGTACTGCGCCGGGACAAGACCTCCAGTGGCATACTGTATCACCGTGCTAAGGCCCATCAGCCCGCCCGCCGACATGCCGTTGGGAATCATGAAACACTCCCAGCTGAAGGCGAATATGAAGCAGGCCGCAGTCAGCGCCAGATACTCCCAGAGGACTTTGAGTACTTTCCGGCTCATCACTTGACCACGACATTGACTATCCTGCCGGGGACGACTATCACCTTCACGATACTCATTTCTCCGACATATTTCGGGGTCTGCGCAGAGGACCTTACCGCCTCCTCCACCTCCGCCGGGGTCGAGCTGCGCGGCAGTTCCACGGTGAAGCGCATCTTTCCGTTGAACTGCACGGGATATGTCACGTTGTCCTCAGCGGCATACTCCGCCACGAATTTCGGGAAAACCGCATCCGCGACCGTGCCCTCGTGCCCGAGCCTTTCCCACAACTCTTCCGCGATGTGGGGCGCAAAAGGACTCAGGAGCACTACCAGCGGCTCGAGAATCTCTTTTTTGGAGCACTTCAGGGCGGTCAAATCGTTGACGGCTATCATGAAGGCGCTTATCGTCGTGTTGTATGAGAAATTCTCTATGTCCGCCTGCTCCTTGCCTATGAGCTTGTGCAGTACCTTGAGTTCTTCCGCACTGGCGGGGTCGTCGCTGACGAGCCACTCGCTCTTGTTGTAGAACAGGCGCCAGAACTTTTTCAGGAAGCGGTTGACCCCGTCTATGCCCTTGGTGTCCCAGGGTTTGCTCTGCTCCACGGGACCGAGGAACATTTCGTAGAGCCTGAGCGTATCCGCTCCGTAGGTGTCGCATATCAGGTCGGGATTGACCACGTTGTACATCGACTTGCTCATCTTTTCTATCGCCCACCCGCAGCGGTATTCGCCGTCTTCGAGCAGAAATTCCGCATCAGCAAATTCCGGACGCCAGGCCTTGAAAGCCTCCATGTCGAGCCTGTCGTTCCGTACTATGTTCACGTCCACGTGGATTTCTGTGGTATCATAAGAGGCCCGGAGTCCTTCCGACACGAAAGTATTCGTGCCGACTATGCGGTAGACGAAGTTCGAGCGTCCCTGTATCATGCCCTGGTTGACAAGCTTGCGGAAAGGTTCGGCCTCGCAGACATAGCCCAGGTCGTAGAGGAATTTGTTCCAGAAGCGTGAATATATGAGGTGGCCGGTGGCGTGCTCCGTCCCGCCGACGTACAGGTCCACTGAACGCCAATAGGCATTGGCCTCCGCGGACACCAGAGCCCTGTCATTACCGGGGTCCATATACCGCAGGTAGTATGCGCTCGAACCGGCGAAGCCGGGCATGGTGGACGTCTCGAGAGGCCATCCCTCATAGGTCCAGTTTTCAGCCCTCGAAAGGGGCGCATCACCGGTAGGCTTGTAGGAACTGATTTCCGGGAGCCTCAGCGGGAGGGCATCTTCCGGAAGGGGGCACGGGATTCCGTCCTTGTAGTATATAGGGAAGGGCTCGCCCCAATAGCGCTGCCGGGAGAATATGGCATCGCGCAGACGGTAATTAGTCTTTCTGCGGCCTATCCCTTTCTCCTCCACATAGTCCTTGGCCCGCTCCATGGCATCCTTCACATCGAGTCCGTCGAGGAATCCGGAGTTGCACAATTTCCCCTCCTTCGCATCGAAGGACTCCACACTCACGTCGCATCCTTCTATGATGGGTACTATCGGCAGGCCGAACTTCCTTGCGAACGCATAATCGCGGCTGTCGTGGGCCGGCACGGCCATTATCGCGCCGGTGCCGTATCCGGCGAGCACATATTCCGAAATCCATATTGGAATCTTCTCTCCGCTAAGGGGGTTTATGCCCCAGGCTCCGGAAAACACTCCGGTAACGGACCTGGTCTCGGAGATGCGTTCGCGCTCCGTCTTTTTCTTGACCTCTTCTATGTAAGCGGCGACTTCCTCGCGGCAGGCCTCGGAAGTCAGTTCCTCCACCAGCTCGCTCTCAGGAGCGAGCACCATGAAGGTGACGCCGAAGATGGTGTCCACGCGGGTGGTAAATATGGTGACAGGTTTTTCGCGGCCGTCGCAGACCGTATTGAATATGACTTCCGTACCTTCGGAGCGGCCTATCCAGTTGCGCTGCATCTCCTTGAGAGAATCGCTCCAGTCGAGGGAATCGAGGGAGTCGAGCAGCCTTTGCGCATACGCCGACACGCGCAGCTGCCACTGTGTCATCTTTTTCTGTTCCACCGGGAATCCTCCCCGCACGGACAGGCCGTCTTTCACCTCGTCGTTCGCGAGCACGGTTCCGAGTCCCTCGCACCAGTTCACCGATGTCTCTCCCTGATACGCTATCCTGTAGCGCATTAGTATGTCCGACTTCTCCTTTTCTCCGGCAGAGGCCCATTCCTCAGGGGATATGCCGTCGTATCCGGTGGTGGAGAACTTCTCTGTCAGTTCGGAAATGGGACGGGCCTTGTCCTGCTGCGGGTCATACCAGCTGTCGAACATTTTAAGGAAGGCCCACTGGGTCCATTTGTAGAAAGACGGATCGCAGGTGCGCAACTCCCTGTCCCAGTCGTAGGCAAAGCCTATGCGGTCGAGCTGGCTGCGGTAGCGGGCGATGTTTTCAGAAGTGGTCTTTTCCGGATGCTGTCCCGTCTGTATCGCATACTGCTCGGCAGGGAGGCCGAAAGCGTCGTAGCCCATGGGATGCAGCACGTTGAACCCCTTGAGGCGCTTGTAGCGCGAGTATATGTCGCTGGCTATGTATCCGAGCGGATGTCCGACATGCAGCCCGGCACCGGAAGGATAGGGAAACATATCCAGGACGTAATATTTCGGACGGGAAGTATCCTCGACCGCCTTGAAAGTCTTGTTGGCGGCCCAATATGCCTGCCACTTGCTCTCTATCGACTTGAAATCGTATTCCATATTGCTTTACTTTTTCTTTTCCAGCCTGAACTCCACGTTCAGCGACACCTGCGACTTCACTTTCTTGCCGCGGACACGTCCGGGTTTCCAGTCCGGAGACGCCTTGATGACTCTCAGGGCTTCCTCTTCAAGCAGGGGGTGACTGCTTTTCACGGCCTCTACCGAAGTGACCTTACCCTTTTCATCTATGACGAAGTCCACGAGCACGCGGCCCTGTATGCCCTGGTTTACCGCCTCTCGCGGATATTTCAGATATACATACACCCACCGGCGCAGAAAATCCGCAGGGTTGCTGCTGCCGAGGAAACTGGGCCTGACGTCGCACTCATAATACGGCACCACGCCGCTGCGGGCGGCATTGTAGCTGTTTTTCACAGACTCGGCGGGGTTGAACTCCGGCTTGTCCCCGCAGGCGAGAGACACGACGCAGTTGTAGATATACTCCAGCTCCCTCTCCATATTGTCGTACTCGAGAATATGCGGAGTGTCCTTTTCCGTATTGTATTCCGGATACATCCCCGTGGTGAAGAACACCGACGGAATGCCCTCGGCATAGAATATCCTGTGGTCGGAATTGCAGGGTTCGATGGTCACTATATCGGGCTGTATAGGCTGCAGCGTGGAGGAGACCGAAGCCACGGTCCTGTTCATGTCCTCGTTGGAGGCCGTATAGGCATAGAATCCGCCGCTCGCCGTGCCGAGCATGTTCAATTCCACCATGGCATCTATGGCAGGCGTGCCGCTGAAAGAGCGGTTGAGAAAATACCACGAACCGGCACCGTCCGGCACGGATGCGCCTGCCGCCAGGAGTATGACCGAGCGCTTCAACAGGACCCGGTTGGTATTGAGGCGGTCCGCCAGCTGTATGAGCATGGCCAGGCCGGAGGCATTGCCATTGGCCCCGTAATAGGTGCGCGACTCGCGGACTCCGTCGACCGGAATTTCGGAAGTACCCAGGTTGTCGAGCCTTGCCACGACAACTATATAGTTGTTTTTCAACTTTTTGTCATATCCTGAAATACATGCGGCCACGTTGCGGGATACAAGGGTGTCCCCCTTCTCATCGCGGCGCATGCCGAACAAATCTCCATCCGGGCCGTAAAGCAGGTCAAGACCGCATTCGGAAAATCTGGATGACATGTATCTTGCGGCCTCAAGCTCTCCTTCGGACCCTGCCGCGCGCCCTTCGAGCGCGGCGGAGGCCAGATAGGCCACATCCTCTTTCATGGCACGCACCACTTCGCTTTCCGAAAGTTCCGAATATGCAGGAGTACGGAACTGGGCATAAGAGCAGAGCGGGATGCAGAGCGTCAGAATCAACAGGCAGCGTCTCATATCAATCATTTACCAGTATCCACGTTTCTTTGGCGGCATACGGCATGGAAAGAATCTTTTTCCATGCAGCGAATGTTTCCACTATATTGTCGGACGGAGAGGCATAAACCGTATTGAGACCGTTGCTGCGATAGCGCAGTATACCCGTCCTGAAACCGTCCGCGGCATAGCGTGCCGAGAGTTTTTCCGCATAGACTTCGTTCGAGAACGCCCCTACCACTATATAATACTTCCTTTCAAGGGAGGCCGACGGCAGGCCCTTTACGGCAGAGGCCCTGCGCAGTTTCCCAAGACTGCGCAGACTGTCTTCCGCATGTGCGGAATCGGCCCTGAAGCGCTGTTCCCGCAGCACGGAATCCGCCTTGGCCAGCTGTATGGCCGCCGCCTGCGCACGGGCAGAGTCGATACGTTCCCGTTTCGCCCTCAGCTCCTCGCCGCCAGGTCTCCCCGCAATTCCACGAAAGAAATCGCAGGAGCTCAGCACAAGGAGCAGCACAGCCGAGGACAACAGGATGGAGGGCATTTTCATAATCTGCAAAGATAAACAAAAATTTCAGTTTGCAGCGCTCCTGCGCCTCTCTCATGCGCTTTCCCGAGACAGAAAAAAGAGGCGGCGGATAACCGATATCCGCCGCCCCTGCAAAGAGAAATATTTCAAACTATTGCTGAGTTCCGGCCTTCACGATGTCATTGTACATATTGTACTTGGCCTCATACTCGGGAGACTTGGACGACAGACGATAGCATGCGAGCTTGAGGTACTCCGCAACAGCCAGCTTGGTGGCATCGTCGGTAAGTTTCTCGTAGGCGATTTCGAAAGGCTCCACGCATTTCTCAAGAGCCGCGTCAGACTTATCCACCAGGGCGAGATAATGCTGATCGTCAGCCTCCTGGGCTTCCTCAACATACTTCACGGCCTCGTTATAGAACATCTGGCCCTTTCCTATGAAGCCGAAGACGTATCCCGGATCGATGACGGAGCACTGGTCGTAGGCCGCCACGGCCTCGTCGATCTTTCCGAGCTGGCTGCATATATTGCCCTCCACATAGTAGAGCGACGCATTGTTGGGCTCGTTCTTCTTGGCCTCGCCCAGAAGCTCGAACAGACGGTCGGTGTTGCCGTTGTCGTTGCTGAGATAGTTGTTGATGAGGCCGACCAGGATGCCCTGGTTCTGGGGGAATTTCTGGAAGCCCTCCTCAAGATATTCAAGGGCTTTTTCAGGATTTCCGGCCTTCTCGGAGGCATCTGCCAGCTTGGCATACACGTCGCCGTCCATCAGGTATCCTATTTCAAGGCAGCGGTTAAGGAACTCCATGGCACGGGCGTGGTTGCCGGAGAGCCATGCAGTGAAGCCGGCATTGTAGACGGCATTGGAGTCGACCTGGGCAGCGGGGGCCATGGCAGCCACCCTTGCGGCATCCTCGAAGTTCTTGGAGGCAGAAGCGAAATCGCCCAGATAATAAGATGTGTAGGCCTCTTCGTTGAACTTGCCGGCGATAGTGGAGAAGGCGGCATTGAGTTCCTTGGCCTTGGCTCCTTTCTCATCGAGCTTGGCAGCCTCCGCGTAAGCATCCGCAGCCTGGCTGAGAGCATCGGGAATGACAGGCTTGGTTATCTCTATGAACGAGAGAACCCCGTCCGTGTAGTAGTAGTTCCTCGCTGCATACACTTCCTTCTCAAAAGTTCCGGAAGGCAGCTGCACGACCTCGGTGCTGACAGGCTTGTCGTTTCCGAGGACGATCTGGAGCTCCGCCTTGGTGGCATTCAGCCAGCCGTTTCCGGCAGGGGAATTGTAGGCATCGAGCAAAGTCTGACCATATTTTGCCCATGTGGCATATTTGGTCGCTTTCTTGGGGTTGTCGACATCGGCCTTGGCCTTGGCGACGGCGGCCTCTGCGGCAGATGCGTTCTTGACCTGTGCGTTGGCCGAAACGACTGCGGCTGCGAGAGCCAGAACCATCAATGTTCTTTTCATAATTACAATTGTTTAAAATTATTCGATGTTTTCTTCGGTTTCGGAGCCGTCTTCCTGCGCCTCCTCCTTCGGTACCGGGCAGACTGCAGCAATGGAGTCGCCCTCGCGTATGTTGATGAGCTTTACGCCCTGAGTCGCCCTGCCGGCGACCCTGATGTCTTTCACGGACATCCTTATCGTAAGGCCCGATTTGTTGATTATCATCAAGTCGTTCTCTTCGGTAACGGCCTTTATTGCAACAAGCGGGCCGGTTTTCTCCGTTATGTTGATGGTGCGCACGCCCTTTGCCCCGCGTGCCGTCTTCCTGTATTCCTGGAGGTCGGTACGCTTGCCGTAGCCGTGTTCGCTGACGACGAGTATGGTGCGCGATGCGGCATCGTCCTCCGCCGGATTGCAGGAGTTGGCCCCTATCACCTCGTCATCATCATCAATGTTTATGCCGCGCACGCCTGAAGAGTTGCGTCCCAAAGAACGGAGCTCGGACTCATCGAAGCGGCAGCAGCGGCCCTTGCGCGCAGCTATCATGATTTCGTGGCTGCCGTCCGTGAGCAGGGCGTCGAGAAGTTCGTCCCCCTCGCGGATGTTGATGGCCCTGATTCCCTTGTTGAAGCTGCGGGAATTGGTGTAGTCGGCCAGGTCGGTCTTCTTGATGACGCCTTTCTTCGTCACGAGTATCACGAAACGCCCGGCGCTCGCGTCCGCATCCTTGGGCAGGGGGATGTTGAGGTAGGTGCGTATCTTGTCCTCGGCCTCTATCGAAAGGAGATTCTGGACGGCGCGCCCCTTGGAGGTGCGGGTGCCTTCCGGCAGCTCGTACACTTTCTTGCAGTAGCGCACGCCCTTGTCCGTGAAGAAGAGCATCACCGAATGCATGTTCGCGACGAAGATGTGCTCGATGAAGTCCTCATCGCGCGTGGCGCTGGCCTTCTTGCCCACTCCCCCGCGGCTCTGGGTCTTGAATTCGCTGAGCGGCGTGCGCTTGATGTAGCCCATGTGGGAAATCGTGATGACCACGTCCTCGTCCGGATAGAAATCCTCCGGGTTGAACTCATCGGCGCTCATGGTAATCTCGGTGCGGCGCGGATCGCCGTACTTGGCCTTCATCTCGGCCGACTCCTGCTTGACTATGGCAAGCTGCTCGCTCTCGCTGGCGAGAATCTCGCGGCAGCGCGCTATGAAACGCTCCAGTTCTTCGTATTCCGCCTGAAGTTTCTCCTTCTCGAGTCCAGTGAGCTGCCTCAGACGCATTTCCACGATGGCGGATGCCTGTATCTCGGTGAAATCGAAGGTCGACATAAGCTCCGCCTTCGCGTCGTCTACGCTCTTGGAATGGCGTATGATGGACACTATCTGGTCTATTACGTCTATGGCCTTGAGCAGTCCTTCCAGGATATGGGCGCGGCGAAGCGCCTTGTCGAGCTCGAACTTTGTACGGCGCACCACGACCTCATGGCGGAAGGAGATGAAATTCTGAAGCATCTCCTTGAGCGTGAGAGTGCGCGGACGCCCATTGACGAGGGCGACGTTGTTGATGGCGAAACTCGACTGGAGGGCGGTATACTTGAAGAGCGTATTGAGCACGACATTGGAATTGGCCCCCATCTTCAGGGGAATCTCGATGCGTATGCCCTCGCGGTTGGTGAGTTCGAGAAGGTCGGCTATGCCTTCTATCTTCTTGTCGCGAACGAGTTCGCCTATGTGCGAAATCATGTCGCGCTTGTTGACCATGTACGGAATCTCTGTGACGACGATGGTCTCCCGGCCGTTGTCCGCCACCTCTATCTCGGTGCGGGCGCGGACCACCACCTTGCCGCGGCCGCTGCCGTAGGCGTCGACTATGCCCTGACGGCCCATTATTATGCCGCCGGTCGGGAAGTCCGGGCCCTTCACATACTCCATCAGCTCCTCGGTGCTTATGTCCGGGTTGTCTATGCAGGCGCAGATCGCATCGCATATTTCTCCCAGATTGTGGGGCGCCATGTTCGTGGCCATGCCCACCGCGATTCCGGAAGAGCCGTTAAGCAGCAGAAGCGGCAGTTTCGTAGGCAGCACTGTAGGCTCCTGGAGGGAATCGTCGAAGTTCAGCGTCATGTCGACGGTGTCCTTGTCTATGTCGGCCAGTATGTCTTCCGTCATCTTGGCGAGCTTGGCTTCCGTATATCGCATGGCCGCCACCGGATCGCCGTCCATGGAGCCGAAGTTGCCCTGGCCGAATATGAGCGGATAGCGCTGGTTCCAGGGCTGGGCGAGACGCGCCATGGCATCGTATACGCTGGAATCGCCGTGCGGGTGATATTTACCGAGCACCTCGCCGACGATACGGGCCGACTTCTTGGTCTGTCCCCCGTAGTTCAGGCCGAGTCCGTCCATTCCGAAAAGGACACGGCGCTGCACGGGCTTGAGGCCGTCCCTCACGTCGGGCAGGGCCCTCGACACAATCACGGACATCGAATAGTCGATGTACGCAGTCCGCATCTCGTGGTCTATTTCTACAGGCTCTATATAGCCGTGTACGATTTCTTCACTGTCCATATACAATTGCAAACCTTAATATCGTACAAAGTTAATAAAAAAATGCCATATTTGTGACATGGAATCATGCTTTTCCGAAGATTTTCTGAAAGTCCTGGAATCGGGTCGCGACGAAGCCATGCGCACCGGCTGGCGCAACATCAGTCCGGACCACATCATGCTCTCCATGCTGCGCCACAGGGACAATTCCGCATGCCGTGCGCTGGAGCGTCTCGGGGTGGATGAAGGCAGCTTCAAAAAGAGCATCGAGGAGGCCATATTCGTGCCCGCCCAGATACCCTGGGACGAGAGGGGAAGCATACTGCCGGGCGAAAACTCGCAGACCCTCCTCAGCCATGCCGCGCTGGAAGCCGGCCGCTGCGGGGAAAGGCGCATATCGTGCCTGCATTTCCTGCTCGCGACGCTGCGCATCCCAGGAAGCTTCAGCCACGACTATCTGCTGCGCAAGGACATAAGCCTGCGCAGCGCCATCGAGGCCGCAGGCCTTTCATGGGAGCATTACGGATTAAGACCGGGGGGCTCTTCCGGCGTAACGGTTCCCGACGGCGAACTCATGGCCGCAGCCATAGAGAAACGGCTGCGGGAGGGATACTCCGCCGGGGATGTGCAGGCCAGTTAGGCCCGGCGCGTCATCCTGTCGAGGGAAAGCCTTATGAGCTCCGCAACGCGCGGCTTGTAATCCGTGTCGGCATCTTTCAGATAGCGGTGGGCTATCGCGCAGCACACGGTGCCGGCATTGTGCCCCAGTTTCGCCGCCATACCGGCAAGGGCCGAACTCTCCATCTCGAAGTTGGTGATTTTGTATCCGCCGAACTCGAAGCTCTCGAAATCTTCAAGCATATCAGGCATGGCCAGCCCCTGGCGCACCACGCGGCCCTGCGGACCGTAAAAACCGGAGGCGGATACGGTCATGCCCTTCACCGTGCAATCCGAGAATCGGGCTATTATCGCGTCGGAGGCGCGGACGAAATACGGGTCTGGCAGGTGAGTGTTCCAATGCACGTGCTCCTTGAACGCGGCCTCGAAGTCGGCGAGGGCTATTCTGTCCCTGCCCTCATACCAGTTCATGAGACCGTCGCAGCCGATGGAAATGTGCGAGAAGATAAACGCCCCGAGAGGGATTTCGGGCTGGATGGCTCCGCAGGTGCCTATTCTGAGGATGTTGAGGCTCCTGTGGACCGGATTCACCTCACGAGTGCTGAAATCCACGTTCGCGAGCGCATCCAGTTCAGTCATCACGATGTCTATATTGTCCGTGCCTATGCCTGTAGACAGGACGGTGACCCTCTCGCCATTGTACAGCCCGGTCGCCCAGACGAACTCGCGGGATGCGTTTTCGCATTCGACGGAGCTGAAGAATGATTTCACCATGGCCACCCTGCCGGGGTCGCCGACGAGGATTACCGTGTCGGCGAGCTGTTCGGGACGGATATGGATGTGGAAGACGGATCCGTCGCCGTTGATAATTAGTTCTGATTCCGGGATTCGCATAATATCAGTGCTTTTTTCGTTTGGAGGCGCGCAGACGTGAAGCGCTGCGCACCATAAGTTCATCAGCCCAGATGCCGCGGGCTGCAAGTATGTCCAGGATTACCGCCACGAGCGGGAACAGCGCGGGAAGGCGGAAGATGGGCTCATTGCCTGTCAGGATGAAGTCGACGACCAGCCACAGCTGCAGGGACAGGGCCAGAAGCGCCCCGAGGACGGTAGTCCTCACTTGAAAGACCCTGAACTTCCAGCTTGTCAGAGCCAGGAAATGCAGAAGCGCCCCGATGATGATGAGCACCGCATACGGCCAGTAGGAAAGGAATGAGACGTTTTCGGCCTTGTCGCAGAAGAAAAGGGCCGCGAACAGTGCCGTTGAAATTGCGAGATAAAGTGTCTGTACTCTCTGCCACATAATCAGGTACGGGAATTGAAACGCGCCAGGACAGCCTGGGCGTAGGTTTTGGATACGGGTATGCGCGGAATCACATCGCTTCCCAGGTCGATGCCGTAGCCGTCCTTGGACGATGTAAGTATGCGCACCTTGCGTATGTTTATTATGTATTTCCGGTGACAGCGCACGAGGTCGCTGTCGGCAAAACTTTCCTCGACAGTCTTCAGGCGGCAGCGGAGCATGTATTTTTTCATGTTTCCGCCGCTGTCTGTATACCAGACCTGTATATAGTTGTCGTCCGACTCTATAAGATACAGATTGTCCGGACTTATGGAGAACTTGAGCGCGCCCCCGTTGTCGAACAGGGTTATGCGCTGCTCCCCTCCCGGAGTCACCGGAGTGTCCACCACGACGCTCTTGTAGTCCATCAGGCGTATGGTCTTGTCCTTCTCCTCGATGAGAAGATACTGGGTGACCAGCGCATAGGGCACGCCGAGGGAAATCAGGCTGTACACCACGGCACTGAGGAACAGACTGCCGAAGGCCATGTCCTCGAGGTCGATGATGCCGAAACGGCTGCCTTCTATGGTGAAGAATGAGTAGATGAGGGCTATTAGGAGCACTTCGGCCATGTTCCACAGCACCACATGCCCCGTACTGAGCCCTGAAGAGCGAAGCATGTACAGCCCCACCTTACTGGATATCACCACGGAAACGGCTATCAGATAGAATACCAGGGTAAACATGAACGCAGTCCCGCCCCCGAGCTGGAACCAGGCATTGTGCGAGAAAGGTATGCAGACAAGAAGGAACACCAGCGAGAAGAATGCCGTAAAGGTTACGGTCAAAACCAGCTGATGCTTGCCCAGCAGAAATGCCGGATACCGTTCGCCGAGTGAGGACCTGGCCATTCTCCCCCGCTATTCCCCAGCCTCTTTCAGGCGTTCTGCATTCTCCGCAATCTGCAGCTGGTCTATGCACTCCTGTATGTCGCCGTCCATGAATACAGGCAGGTTGTACATCGACCAGTTTATACGATGGTCCGTGACTCGTCCCTGCGGGTAATTGTATGTGCGTATCTTGGCGCTGCGGTCGCCGGTGCTGACCATGGTCTTGCGTTTGGCCGCGATGCCGTCGAGATATTTCTGGTGCTCGAGATTGTACAGTCGGGTACGAAGTTCCTCGAACGCCCTGTCCTTGTTCTTGAGCTGGGAGCGCTCTTCCTGACACTGGACGACGAGCCCCGAAGGGATATGGGTCAGGCGCACGGCGGAATAGGTGGTGTTGACTCCCTGTCCGCCGGGGCCGGACGAGCAGAAAAGGTCGAGCCTTATGTCGTCCCAGCTGAGGTCCACATCGAACTCTCCGGCCTCCGGGAACACGGCCACGGAAGCCGCCGATGTCTGGATGCGGCCCTGCGTCTCGGTCTGGGGCACCCTCTGCACCCGGTGCACCCCGGACTCATATTTCATCACCCCGTACACGCCGTCGCCGCCGCTGAGCTTGAACACTATCTGCTTGAAGCCGCCTGATGTTCCGGGCGCCTGGTCGGTGACCTCCAGCCTCCACCCGCGGGACTCGGCGAAGTGCTGGTACATGCGGAACAGGTCTCCCGCAAAGATGGCCGCCTCGTCGCCGCCAGCGCCGCCGCGGATTTCCACGATGGCATTCTTGGAATCGTCCGGGTCGGCCGGGATGAGCAGGAGTTTGATATTCTGCTCTATCTCGGGAATCTTCGGCTCCAGTTCGGAAAGCTCCTCGCGGGCCATCTCCCTCAACTCGTCATCCTTTTCGTTGGCCAGGATATCCTTTGCCGACTGTATGTCCTCAAGGACACGTTTGTAGTCGAGCCCGGCATTGATGATGGGCTCGAGTTCCTTGTAATCCTTGTTGAGCTGCACGTATTTTTTCATGTCGGACATGACAGAAGGGTCCGACAGCTGGTCCTGTATGGACTGGAATTTTCCTCTCAGGGAAAGAACTTTTTCAAGAAGCGTATTCTCCGCCATAAATCATTCTCCTATTTTCTTGATGTAGCATCGCCTGCGCATGAAAGGCTCGCGTTCATAGCTGTTCCATATATTCACTGCGCTGTTCGACTCGATTTGCGGGTTGGTTATGGCCCAGCGGTTGCCTATCTTTATGGCCTTGTCCGCCATTTCTTTGTAATAGACGGCAGAGACGCCCCTGTTCTGCCACTCTGGCACGGCACCGTTTACCATGAGGTCCGTAGTTTCGTAATCGTTCAACGCTTTCAGCAGATGAATCCATCCGAAGGGGAAAAGCCGTCCCTTCGCCTTTTGCAGGGCCTTGGATATGCTCGGGAAAGATATGCCGAAGGCGACTATCTCGTCATTCTCGTCGAGCAGCAGGCAGCTGGCCTTGTCGGAGACGAAACGCATGCTCACGGATGCCTCCTCCTCTATCTCCGCGTCCGTGAACGGGATGAAATTGTACACGGTGCTGGAGAAGCTGTCGCTGTAGACGTGGAAGAACTTGCGTACCAGCGCCTTGTCTTTCTTGAGCTTGTCCAGGCTGCCGAAATGCAGATTGTAACGCTCCTCGACTATCTTGGCCACGCGGCGGGCCTTTTCGGGCACGCCATGGTCAGCGACAATCTTGTACTGCACCCAGTCGCACTCCTTCACGAAGCCGAGCCGCGTCATGAAGTCGTTATAGTACGGGAAGTTGTAAAGGCAGTTGAAAGGCGGGACATTCCCGAAGCCCTCCACGAGCATGCCCTGCTTTCCGAGCGTGTTGTAATAGAGCGGGCCATGGATTTCCGTCATCCCCTCCCCGGCCGCCCAGCTTTCGGCCGTTTCCACGAGCAGGCGCGCCACCTCGAAATCCTCGATGCAGTCGAACCATCCGAAGCGCACCCTGGCCGTGCCGTACCTTTCATTGTAGCGGGGGTTTATCATGGCGCAGATGCGCCCTGCAACCCGACCGTTCTCATCCCGCACAAGCCACATCCTGCGCTTGCAGTATTCGAGCGAAGCCGCCTTGGTCAGGCTGTGCACCTGGTCTGAATGAAGGGCAGGGACGTACTGCGGACAATCCCGGTAAAGCCGGTCCGGGAACTTTATGAAGCTCATCAGATCGGCACGGGTCTTAACTTCCAATACTTTGTACATAACCTGCAAATTTACTAATTATCTTCCAATCCGACAATATGTCCCACCATGGTCTGGGCGCACACGCAGCCGAAAACCGCAGGCAGCCACGGGAGAGTGCCGGTCTGCGATTTTTTGTTGCGGCTCGCTTCGAGCACCACGGACGAACGGTCGGGCGTCTCGGAAGAAAACACGGCCGGGAATCCGTCGTTTATGCCGAGTTTGTGGAGCCGCTTGCGCAGCATGCGTGCAAGAGGGCACTGGAAGGTGCGGGAGATGTCGTCCACCCTCACCTTCGTGGCGTCTTTCTTGGACCCGCTGCCCATGGAGCTGACTATGTATATGCCCCTGTTCAGGCAATACTGTATGAGGGCGATCTTGGGGCTGAGCGTATCTATGGCATCCACAATGCCGTCCGGGGAGTAGCCGTCGAGTATGCCTGGCAGGGTGTCTTCATGTACATATTCGCGTATGCAGACTATGTCGATGAGCGGATTTATGTCCTTAAGCCTCTCCTGCATGACATCGCATTTCGCACGGCCGAGCGTGGAGTGCAGGGCGGGCAGCTGGCGGTTCATGTTGCTCAGGGCCACCGTGTCTACGTCTATAAGCAGCATGTGCCCCACTCCGGCCCTCGCCAGCATTTCAGCGGCCATGGCCCCCACACCGCCGAGTCCCACGACGGCGACGGTGGATGCCGCCAGGGCCGCCAGCCTGTCTTCACCCAGAATGAGCGCGCTTCTCTCCTGCCAGGCTTCCATCAGCGCATCCAGCGTTCAAGCCACTCGAAAAAGGTTCTCTGCCAGTAGAGGGCGTTCTGGGGCTGCAATATCCAGTGGTTCTCATCCGGGAACACCACGAGTTTGCTCGGCACACCCATCATCTGGGCGGCATTGAAGGCGGCCATGCCCTGCTCGTAAGGGATGCGGTAGTCCTTCATGCCGTGTATGCAGAGTATGGGCGTGTGCCACTTCGTGACCATGGACGAAGGAGAATTGGCGTAGTGTCTGCGCGCCAGCGGATTATCCGCATACGGGGCTCCCGCCTGCTGCATTCCGCCGAAAGTTATGCCGTCGCCCGAGGGGCCGGTGAGGCCGGGCTCGTATGCATATTCCGTCAGGCCGCCGTTATCCCAGTTCGCGAACCACATTTCTTCGGTGGTAAACCACAGCTGGGCCTCGTCGAAAATGCCGGCATGGGCTATGAAACAATCGTACAGGTCGCCG
Source organism: Bacteroidales bacterium (assembly GCA_022508605.1). Taxonomy (GTDB): domain Bacteria; phylum Bacteroidota; class Bacteroidia; order Bacteroidales; family UBA932; genus Cryptobacteroides. The sequence goes on from JAFLUX010000006.1 coordinate 48,934, forward strand.
TGCAGCCCCTCCAGCATGTATGCCGAATATCCTCCGTAGGACGCTCCCACGCATGCCAGCTTGCCCACATAGGGCTGGCTCTTGATATACCGGCCGGCGCTGAGATAGTCCTGCATGTTCAGGCCGCAGTAGTCTCCGCTGATTTGTTCTTTCCATGCCTGCCCGAATGCCGTGGTTCCCCTGCGGTTGGGCATTATGACTATGTACCCCTGCTGGGCCATCAGCCTGTAGCACCAGCGGTAGCTCCAGTCCTGGGAGTTGCTCCCCTGGGGGCCTCCGAGCACTATCTCTATGGCAGGATAGGTCTTCGAAGGGTCGAACTCAGGAGGATAGAGCACCCAGCACTGCATCTGCTTCCCGTCCACGGTCTCCACATACACGCTCTCGCTGCGCGGCTCGCCGAGTCCTGACAGCAGGCGGGAATTGACGCCGGTAATGGGCGAGAATGCCGCCCCGGAAGGGTCTACGGAGACGAGCTCGAGGGGGAAATTCAGGGAGTAGTAGCTGGCAAGCAGCCGGGCCGGCTCACCTTCTCCCGCAAATCCGAAAGGACTGAAGAAGTCGTATTTCCAGTCGGGCGGCGTCACGCGGGTAAGTACATCCTGCATGTCCACCTTGAAAATCGCCTGCACACCGTCGATGAGGGCGTTGAAATACAGCTCGTCGCCGTGCCACACAAGCCCTGCGGCATCCCTGTCGAGAGAGGCTGCGTACTGTTTGGCCGCGCTGAATTGCAGTCCCTGCTCGCCGGCACTGCATTCGCATATCATAATCCTCTGCGCATCGGCCTCATATCCGTCACGGGGCATGGACACCCAGGCAAGCCTGCTGCCGTCCGCGTTCCATACCGGGTCCGTATCATAGCCGCCGCCGTTGCTCACGCTGACAGTAGTGCCGCCGGCCGTGTCGTAAACAAAAATGTCGGTATTGGTGCTGAACGCATACTGCTTGCCGCGCAGTTTGCGGCAGGAGTAGGCTATATAGCGTCCGTCCGGCGACCAGTCGAGCTGTTCCACGCCCCCGAAAGGTTCGGCAGGCAGTTCGAAAAGTTCGTCGGGGCCGAGTATGTCGACAGAATTGCCGGGGGTAATCATGCCGCCGTCCAGCGAGGCCACATAGCTGCGCGGGATTTCGCTTACCCAATGGTCCCAGTGCCTGTACATCAGGTCTTCGGTGGCATATGCCCGCGCCTTGTCGAGCGCAGGGTCGCTGTCGGAAGGCTGCACGACTCCCGGATTCTTGATGGTGGAAGTGTAGATGAGGCGGCTTTGGTCGGGCGAGAGCTTGAATTCCCCCACTCCCGAGGGCACATCGCTGAGCTGAACTTTCTTTCCGAGACGGTTTCCGTTGAGCGGAGCCTTCCATATCTGCCCGCCCTGCACGAAGAACAGGGACTTGCCGTCCTTCGACCAGCGCGCATTGGTCACGCTGCTCCCATAGCGGGAAATCTGAACGTTGCCGCTGCCGTCCGTATTGCAGAGCCACAGGTTGCGGCAGCTGCGGTTGGCGGAAATATCCGTGTACGACACTCCGTAAAGTATCCTGCTGCCGTCCGGGCTCAGCTGCGGGTCGCTGAGGCGTCCGAGGCTCAGCAACAGTTCCGGTGTCATCACCCCGTTCTCCACGGAGATTTCAGAGGGTCCTATGTAGGCGGCGCCCTCGCCCGCCTGTTTTCCGCAACTCATAACCGTGATGGCGGCGCAGAGGCCGATGATGTGTTTCTTCATATTTTGAGCGATGGCATGTTTTTCTTGGCGGCGTCTTCCTTCAGGTACTGCTTTTCCGTGAAGTGGAAGACGGATGCGACTATGCTGTCCGGGAGCTGCCGCGTGAGGCGGTTGTAGCGTGTGACGGCATCATTGTAGACCATGCGGCTCATGCGCACCTGGTTCTCATAGGAGTTCACGGAATCCATGGCCTGGCGATATCCGGCATCCGCCTTGAGCGACGGATACTGTTCGGCAAGCACGGCGATGCGGGTGGCAACGGCAGAGAGTTTGTCTTCCTGCTCCTGGGCTTCTTCCGCGGAACTGCCGGAGTTTATTCCGGAACGGGCGGAGATGACGTCCCTGAGGGTGTTGTATTCGTGCTCATTGTAGGATTTAAGCAACTCCACAAGTCCGGTGAGGGCATCCCAGCGGCTTGACTGCTGGACGCCTATCTGGCTCATGGCATTGCCTGTAAGTTCCTCTGCGCCGACCAGTTTGCGCTGGACGGAAATGAACCAGAGGACAAGCAGCGCTATGGCTGCGACGATGATGATGGTCGAAATCATGGCAATTTTTTGTGCAATTATAATAATTTTATGAAATTTTGCTGTAGTCTTCTATCTCGTATTTTCCCTTGCGCAGCTCGCGGGCAAGCACGGAATTGCCGGGGGCCGAAAGAGAAGGGTCCGCATCCAGCACGCCCATGGCGCAATCCCGCGCATCTTCGAGCAGGCGCGCGTCCTTCACTATGGAAGCGATGCGCAGGTTCACCGGCAGGCCGCTTTGCTGCGTACCTTCAAGGTCTCCGGGGCCGCGCATGCGCATGTCCTCCTCGGCGATTTCGAACCCGTCCTCGGTCCTGCACATCAGTTCCAGACGCTGCCGGGCCTCACGGCTGGTTTTTTGATCCGTAACCAGTATGCAATAGGATTTCTCCCCTCCGCGGCCGACCCGCCCCCTGAGCTGATGCAGCTGGCTGAGTCCGAAACGCTGGGCGCTGCGTATCACCATCACGCTCGCATTCGGAACGTCCACGCCTACCTCTATTACCGTAGTGGAAACGAGTATATGCGCCCGGCCCTCTGCGAATGCCTTCATGTTGAAGGCTTTCTGCTCATTGCTCTGCTGCCCGTGGACTATCGCCACCTTGTAGCCCTCCGAAAGAGGGAACGCAGCCGCTATCTCCTCATACCCTTCTTCCACATTGCTGACGTCCTCCATCTTTTCGTTTATGAAAATCATGGGATACACCACGAACACCTGGCGTCCGAGGGCTATCTGTTCGCGCATGAACCTGTACATGGCAGGCAAGCGGTTCCGGCCCGTCAGAATGGTCTGCACTGGTTTCCGTCCGGGAGGCATTTCATCTATGACGGAAACGTCCAGGTCGCCGTAAAAAGTCATCGCAAGCGTCCGCGGTATGGGCGTAGCCGTCATCACGAGTATGTGGGGAGCTATGCTCCTGCCGCCGGAGACAGGACCTTTGGCCCACAGTCTCGCCCGCTGCCCTACTCCGAAACGGTGCTGCTCGTCTATGACGGCCATACCGAGGGCCTTGTAGCGCACGGGGTCTTCGAGCAGGGCGTGAGTGCCGACGACGATGCCAATGCTGCCGTCGGAAAGGCCCTCGAGGATGGGGATACGCTCTTTTCGGGTCGTGCTGCCCGTCAGAAGTGCGCATTTCACCCCTGTGGGGGCAAGGTATTTCTGTATATTCGCATAGTGCTGTGCGGCAAGCACCTCCGTGGGCGCCATCATGCAGGCCTGATAGCCATTGCCTATGGCAAGGAGGCAGCTGAGCACTGCCACCATGGTTTTGCCCGAACCCACGTCGCCCTGCAGGAGACGGTTCATCTGGTGCCCGCCGGATATGTCCGCCCTGATTTCCCTGATGACACGCTGCTGTGCCCCGGTCAGGGAATACGGAAGGGCGTTGAAGCAGGCGTGGAATGCCTTGCCGACGGACGGCATGGGCAGTCCGTCCTCGGCCCTGCTGCGCACGTAACGCTGTTTGAGCAGGCTGAGCTGGAGGAAGAACAGTTCTTCGAACTTGAGCCGCCGCCCCGCCGCGGCAAGGGCTTCCTGACTGGAAGGGAAATGTATGTTCTGCAGGGCATAGGCCAGGGGGCACAAGCCGCGCGAGGCGATTATATCCGGGGGAAGCGTCTCGCGTATTTCCGGAAGGCAGAGGGCCAGCGCGGCACGCTGCAATTTGCACATCACTTTCCCGGTCACGCCCCCTGAGCGGAGCTTTTCGGTACTCGGATACACTCCGGTAAGAGTGCCCGCGGAGTCGGGATTTTCAAGAGGCGCATCCACCTCGGGATGCACCATGTTCAGACGGCCGTTGTATAACTGGGGCTTTCCGAAAAAAAGGAACACGCTCCCTGGAGCAAGGCGCTCGTAATTCCACCTGACTCCTTTGAAAAAGACCATCTCCATGCGGCCGGAGGCATCCTCCACCATTACGCTAAGATGCTTGGGGCTTATCAGGTTGCGCGTGACGACCCGTCCCTGCACCTGCACATAGGCAAGGTCTGCGGAGACGGAGGATATGGGGACGATGCGGCTGCGGTCTATATAGCGGAAAGGGAAGAAATGAATCAGCTCATCGAGCGTATGGACGTCCAGCTCCTGCTTCAGGAGAGCGGCACGCTTGGGGCCCACTCCAGGAAGGTACTGTATATCACTGTTCAATTCTCCCATGCTGCAAAAATAACAAAAAGCTGAAGCAGTTAAAACGTCTGCATCATTATGAGGGCCGGAGCCTTGCCTTCGAGCAGGAGGTCCTTCATCTTGCGCATTGCGGAGGAAGTGTGGCGGAAAAACATCCCGTAGCCCTCGCACAAGGCGTTCAGGCCCGTCTGTCCGCTGTCGGTCACATTGAAACGATGTTTCGGGCATCCTCCATGGCAGAGCGGCCATGCTTCGCAGCGCAGGCATTTTCCCGGGAGGGAGTTGCGCTTGTCTATTCCGAAACGCAGCTGCTCCGGAGACTGCATCATGTCGCCGAGGCTGTCGTTGTAGATATTGCCGAGACGGTATTTCGGATATACGAAATGGTCGCAGCAGTAGACATCGCCGTTGTGCTCCACCACGGCGTTTCCGCCGCAGGTTTCGGCAAAGCTGCACGTCCCCGGCATGACCCCGCACCAGTTTGCGAGGGTGCAGTCGAAATAGTTGACGAAGAAGCGCCCCACGTCGTGCCGTACCCAATAATCGAAAATGTCGCACAGGAAACGGCCGAAACCCGTAGGGCTTACAGACCAGGGGGCGAGCACGGCCCCGTCCTCGGAGGGGTCCACTATGTGCGGCCGCGCATGCCTGTCCGGTTTTCCGTTGCGCACAGGATAGACTACGTGTTCCAGCACCGGAGAAAACTGCATATAACGGGAACCCAAGCCCTTGAGAAACTCATAAACCTGAAGTCCCTTGCCCTCGGAAGCGCTGTTCACAGTCGCCATCAGGTTGTACTCGGCCCCAGCGGAATGGAGCTTCCGTATGCCTTCTACAGTGCGGGAAAGAGTGGGGGCACCTCCCCTGTCGCGCCGGTAGCGGTCATGGACCTGCTCCGGCCCGTCCACGGACACTCCGAGCAGGAATCTCTCGGAGGCGAAAAAATCGGCCCACTCCGCGGTCACGAGAGTGGCATTGGTCTGCAGGGTGTTGTGTATGGTCTTGTCTCCGGCGTAGCGCTTCTGAAATTCCACGGCCTTGCGGTAGAACTCCAAACCGAGGATGAGCGGTTCTCCGCCGTGCCAGTTGAAAGTCACTTCATCCGTTTCGCAGGCGCTTATGTAGGCCCTGACGAAGCGTTCGAGCTCTTCGACCGTCATCCGCGGTTCATGGCCGCCGTATATTTCCGATTTGTCGAGATAGTAGCAGTAGGAGCAGTTGAGATTGCACAGGGAGCCTGCCGGTTTGAGCATCAGGTTGAACGAAAGCGGGCCGGAAATCCTTCTGGCGTCGTCCAAAGTGAGCGTGTCCTTTATAGTTCTCATTCGTTGTTTGCGTTCCGATCGGTGAAGACAAATATAGTAAAAATCCGGTAATACGGATGCCTGAAAATTTGAAGATATAGCATTTTTGCAGTATATTTGCGGTACCGAACGACTATGAAATGGAATGAATTGAGGAAGATTGCCGAGCAGAACGGGTGGAAACTGTTCAGGAAGGGAGCCAATCACGACATCTACGCCCACCCCGAAAAGAACTATCGAATACTGATAGGGCGCCACGGCAAGGAGGAGATTAAAAACGGGACATTTAACAAACTGAAAAAACAAATCGGATTTTAATCTGGATTTGCTTACCCAAAACATGGCATTATGAAAACTACAGCAGTAATCGAAAAAGGAAAAGACGGAAGATTCGGAATCTTCACTCCCGACATTGAGCACGTTATCATCGGCGAGGGAGCAAGCGTTGCCGAGGCAAAGGCCGATTTCGAAAATTCCCTGGCCGAGATGATTGCCAGCTATACCGAGGATGGCGGAGAATTGCCTGATGAATTACGCGATATCGAGTTCGAGTACAAATACGACATTGCTTCAGTGTTCAATTTCTTCGACTTTATAAACGTTTCAAAATTTGCGAGGTGGGCAGGAGTCAACGCAGGACTTATGCGTCAATACAAATCATGCAACACTTATATATCCGAGACGCAAGTACGAAAAATAGAGACCGCGCTGCACAATATAGGCCGCGAATTAACTGCCATTTCATTGTAATGGCACGCTATAATCGAGAAACGGAACTGGAAAAAACAATTTCCGGCGACTCTCCCATCAAATCGGAAAGTGTGCTACCGGAAAGATTTTCGGTTGACACGGTCTTGTCCCGGTCAGGACAAGCAGAACCGCTTAAATAGTTAATATACTGTAAGTTACTGCCGTTCAGCGGAAAGACAGGGATTCGAACCCTGGAACCGCTTTGGGCGGTCACACGCTTTCCAGACGTGCCTCTTCAGCCACTCGAGCATCTTTCCTTTCAAGGGGCAAAGGTAATAACTTTTTTTTTATTTCCATACACAGGACAGAAAATAATTGTTACATTTGTGAGTTATGAAAACGTTCACCAGAATCATAGGCTGCGCGCTGTCCTTGGCAGCAGTCGTTTCCTGTACCGACTCGTTCCCGGAGCAGGATGCGGCGGACAAGTTCGTATACCGTGAGTTTGCCGCCGCGATTCAGACTTCTCCGACCAGGACCGGTCTCGCATCCGGCACTAATGTCCTGTGGGACGAGGCCGGGGAGAGCATAAGCATAATAGATGCGCAAGGGGGTTGCCACACCCTCATGCAGACGGGTGTAAGCCAGGACAGGACCCTCGCCCGGTTCGCCGGAGAGGTTCCGGACCAAGGTTGCGAATTTGCAGTCTATCCTGCCATCTCGGAATCGGACTACGGCAACGGACTCCTGAGTATCAGCATACCGACCGTACAGGAGCCGGTCCCCGACTCTTTCGCCACGGGAACCAATCCGGCCATTTCGCCAGTTTCGCAAGAGGGCTCCCTGTATTTCCAGAATATATGCGGCATAGTGGGATTCACCGTGAATGCCGCTGACGTGACTTCGATACGTTTCAGCGCGGACGAGATCTCCGGTGGCGCGCTCACAGGCACCGCAAGCGTGGGACACGACGGAACCGTTCCCGTATGCATGAGCGAACTGGACAAAGGCTCGTCATATGTGGAACTCTCCGGAGACATAGAGTCGGGCAGGAGATATTTCGCGCTCGTCTATCCGGGGACATACCGTAACCTTGAGGTATGTTTTACCGACAGCAAGGGGCGCACCGCAAGCTTCACGAAGAACGGAGAGCTGAAGGTAGAGCGCAGCGGAGCCGTCAACATAACGCCCTTCAACATAACGGAAAACGACTGGACGGGAGGCGAACTTCCGGGAGGATTCGCGAGCCTTACCTATGCCGAACTTCCCAACCCGTCCACCTACGTGAAAGGCTACGGCACCCCATCGACCTATACCAATGCCTACGGAGCCTGGACGATTTGCGCCTACAATTACACCCTCTCTTCGGCATTCCAGCTCAACTCGGGCAAGGAAGCATACATAGGCAGTCCCGTCATGGAGGGGGCGATCAAGAGCGTGGTCATAAAGAACGTTTCCGACCGCACGGGCAACTTCATCATAGGCACCAACCCGGCCGTCAGCGGAAGCACGGTAAGCGGGGCTTTCTCGAATGAGGGGACCTACACTTACGATGTCTCATCGCTCAACGCCCGCCAGATTTTCGTAAGAGCGTCCACCGTGGCGCATATTACGGAGTTCACCGTCGTCTGGGGTGCCGGCAGCTACGAGCCCGGCCCTGAAGACCCGGACCCGGACCCGGGACCGGAGCCGGACGTCCCTGTGCCCAATCCGGATGCCGAGACCGACTACGGATGGTTCGAGCTCCCTGCGCAGACAGACAAGAATGCAGACGGAATCGACGACTTCATAAGCGACTACTATTATTCGCACACATTCAGGGAGGACGCACCGAGAATACGCAATTTCTCCTGCTGCTACTCCAAGAGCAAGATGCAGCCCGTATGGGTCGCCGCGCCCATGCACTCCTCATACAAGGGCAATTCAGGCCGCACGGATGCCTACAAGGCAGACCCGAAGATAAAATGCGAACAGACGTCCAAGGTGGCCGGATACACGAGGGGGCATCTGCTCGGCTCGTCGGACCGCACGGTGAGCGCACCCACCAACAGGCAGGTATTCTACTATTCCAACATAGGGGCACAGCTGCAGACCGGGTTCAACACGGGAGGCGGAGCCTGGAACAATCTCGAGAGCCTGACGGACGGCCAGTGGTGCTCGGACACCCTGTACCAGGTGATAGGGTGCATCTTCACCACGTTCACCGACAAATACGGCAACACGGTGAGCCCCAAGAAAGTGGATAACGTGCAGATTCCTACCGCCTACTACAAGGTGATGCTGCGCACCAAGGGCGGCAACACGGGCAAGAGAGTGGACCAGTGCAGCGCATCCGAGCTCAAGTGCGCGGCATTCATACTCGCCCACCGCAGCAATGCCGGTCACAAGCCGGCGGCGACGGACATGTATACCGTGAGCGAACTTGAAGACCTCACGGGACTCAGGTTCTTCGTCAATGTACCCAATGCCCCCAAGGAGACTGCCGTCGCCTCTGACTGGAACCTTTGACCATGGACAGAAGACTTTTTCTTAAAGACGGACTCGCCGGTCTGCTCGCCCTCGGGATAGGGCCGGTGAGCGCTTCGGCCGCCACGCGGCAATCCGCAATTCCCGAAGCCGGACGTTACGATGTGGTTGTGTGCGGCGGAGGGCCTGCCGGATTCATAGCGGCAGTTGCCGCAGCCCGCAGCGGGGCCAGGACGGCCCTCGTGGAGCGATATGCTTTCCTCGGAGGCATGGCCACTTCGGCATACGTAGCCCCCATCAGCGAATTTGCATTCGACGGCAAGCTGGTCATAGGAGGGCTTCCCTGGGAGTTCGTAAAGCGCCTCGAAGCCCTCGGCGGAGCCTTCGTCGAATGGCCCAAGGGCAATGTAGACTTCGACATAGAGCTGTACAAACTCTGCGCCCAGCGCATGGTGCTTGAAGCAGGTGTGGACCTGTTCATGCATTCGGGGGTCATAGGGTGCGAGACGGACGGGCGCAGGATAGAGAAGATTCTAATAGAAAACAAGAACGGCATTGAATCCATCGTCGGGGAGCGTTTCATAGACGCGAGCGGAGACGGAGACCTGGCGCATCTTGCCCGCGTGCCCATGCAGGCGAATCCCGACGGGGAGTTGCAGCCGGCATCCTACTGTTTCGTGCTGTCCGGGGTCGACACCGAAAGCGAATTGCTCCGGAGGTATATGTATCACAACGGCCGGAAAGGTTCGAGCCAGTGCACACCGGTGCGGGAGATTCTGATGAAGCTCAAGGAAAAAGGATGCGACCTGCCTGATTTCGGAGGGCCATGGTTCAACAGCGTCATGCATTCTGGAAGCGTAGCGGTGAACATTACGCGCAGCGCAGCCGATTCCTGCGACAACCGCAATTTCACAGCCGCCGAATGCAGGCTCAGGGAAGACATATTCAAGTTCGCAAAGGCACTAAGGGACAATGTTCCGGAGTTCCGCGACAGCTATGTCAGCTCCACTGCGCCGCAGGCGGGCATACGGGAATCCCGGCGCATACTCGGAGTGCACACGGTGACGGCCGAGGAATACGTCGCAGGCATACGCTATCCGGACAGCATATCCAGAGGCGCCCACCAGATAGACATACATGCGAGCAAAGGTTCCGGCCAGGTGCTTATCAAGCTGGAGCAGGCCGCCTACGTGCCTTACCGGGCGCTCATAGCCGATGACTTCCCCAACCTGCTCGTGGCCGGACGCTGCATATCCGCGGACAGGAAGGCGCTCGCCTCCCTGAGAGTGCAGGCAAGCTGCATGGGCACGGGGCAGGCGGCAGGATTCGCCGCGGCCCAGAGCATACGCGAGAACTGCGCCGTACAGGACATAGACACGCAGAGGCTGGCCGACAGGCTGAAGGCCGAGGGAGCAATACTGTAAAACCGCATACACCCATGACTGTCAAAAGAAAAATTTGGTCCAGGACTGCTGACGGCAAGGCCGTTTACCGATACACCATAGTCAATTCATCAGGCGCCTCCGTGGTGCTCACCAACATCGGTGCAGGAATAGTATCCATCAACGTGCCGGACTGCGACGGACGCCTTGCAGACGTGGTGCTCGGATACGGAAAGGCCGAGAATTATTTTTACGACGGCCCCTGTTTCGGGAAATGTCCGGGACGCTATGCCAACCGCATCGCAAAAGGGCGCTTCACCCTCGACGGGACTACCCGGGAGCTGCCCGTAAACAACGGGCCGAACCACCTCCACGGCGGACCGGAGGGGTTCCAGAACAAGGTTTGGGAAAGCCGCCGGAAGAACGGTGCGGTAGAGTTCCGCTACACGTCCGAAGACGGGGAAATGGGCTATCCGGGCCGGCTCACGGTCACGGCGCACTACGCATGGAGCGAGGACAATGTGCTTACCCTCACGTTTTCGGCCAGGACGGATGCCCCGACAGTGCTCAATCTGACCAATCACGCCTATTTCAATTTGGACGGCAAAGGTTCGGTGCTCCGCCACCTCCTTCAGCTCAACGCATCCGAATACCTGCCCACCGACGAGACACTCATTCCGACAGGAGAGGCGGAGCCGGTGGCCGGCACGCCTATGGATTTTCTCAATCCGAAGCGCATAGGACGCGACATACGCAAGGACTTCCCTGCCCTGAATTACGGGAAAGGCTATGATGCCTGCTGGCTCATAGACGGCTATATGCCCGGGCAGCTCCAGCTTGCGGCAGTGCTCAAGGGCCCCGGCAGCGGCAGGGTGCTCAGGGTGCTCACCACGCAGCCGGGAGTGCAGATATACACCGGGAACTGGCTCGAAGGCTGCCCCAAGGGCAAGAGGGGCCGCATCTATCACGATTATTACGGTGTAGCCATCGAATGCCAGCACTATCCCGACAGCCCCAACAGGCCGGATTTTCCCCCTACGGAGCTGCGTCCCGGCAAGACGTTCCACGAAGCTATAGTATTCGCATTCAGCGCGGAATAACGGCATGTTCTCTTTCCTTGCAAGCATAGCGGCCCTGATTCTCGGCTACTTCATATACGGTCGGGTGGTGGAGAAAGTCTTCGGGGCCGACCCGTCGCGCATGACGCCCGCCATTTCCAGACAGGACGGGGTGGACTTCATACCGATGCCGGACTGGAAGGTGTTCATGATACAGTTTCTCAACATCGCCGGCACCGGTCCCATATTCGGAGCCATAATGGGTGCCAAATTCGGTCCGTCATGCTATCTGTGGATAGTCCTGGGAAGCATATTCGCCGGAGCGGTGCACGACTATTTCTCCGGAATGCTCTCCATTCGCGGGAACGGAGCCACATATCCCGAAATCATCGGAAAGGAGCTGCGCTGCGGCAGCCGCACCGTCATCATCGTATTCACCACGATACTGCTGCTGATGGTAGGCGCCGTGTTCGTGTACAGTCCGGCACTGATACTCGGCAGCCTCACCGGGGACGGCTCTTCCGGGGTCACGCTCGTGTGGGTATTCATCATACTGGCATACTATATCATAGCAACGCTGCTGCCGGTTGACAAGGTGATAGGACGCATTTATCCGCTTTTCGCGATAGCCCTGCTTTTCATGGCTGTAGCCATGCTGGCCTGCCTGATAGTGAAGTGGCCGTCCATACCCGAATTCTGGCAAGGTCTCGGCAACCGGTCCGGCAGCGCAGGCGTGAGCGGACAGAGCATATTCCCCTGCCTGTTCATTACGGTGGCCTGCGGCGCGGTAAGCGGATTCCACGCCACGCAAAGCCCGATAATGGCACGTTGCCTGAAAAACGAACGCATGGGGCGCCCCATATTCTTCGGCGCCATGATTACGGAGGGCATCGTCGCGCTCATCTGGGCGGCGGTAAGTTCATGGTTCTTTTTTGACGGCGGCATGTCCGAATGCGGACTCTCCGGGGCTTCGGCGCCTCAGGTCGTGACTTCCGTGTGCAGGCACTGGCTCGGTGTGGCCGGAAGCGTGCTGGCGATTCTCGGAGTAGTGGCCGCCCCTGTCACGTCCGGCGACACGGCGCTCCGCGGCGCACGAATCAACATAGCCGAGTTCCTGGGCATGCCGCAGGACAAGGTATGGAAGAGGCTCGCAGTCAGCATCCCCATTTTCGCGGCAGTGGCCCTCCTGCTTTGGTTCAACGTCAGCAACGAGGACGGGTTCAATATCATCTGGCGCTATTTCGGCCTGTCCAACCAGACCCTCGCAGTATTCCTGCTCGGCACCATCACCGTATGGCTCGCCCGCAAATATCCGCACGGCTGGCATTTCCTCATGGCCGGCATACCGGCCATATTCATGTTTACGGTATGCATGACATTCATATGCGTGGACAAGACCTGCCTGGGGCTTCCGGCAGAGTGGACTCCGCTCTTCGCATGCGCATGGAGCGTTCTTGCCATCCTGCAGCTCGGGATATGGCTGGTGCACGTCCGCATGCGCAAAAACAAATAACTGTAGAACAACTGGCAATGGAAGTAAGACGTTTTGATATTCCGCCAAGGGCATCGACCGGTACGATAAAGGAGATGGCTGCCGCGGCAGATACCCCCTGGACTCTTGTATACACCAGGGACACGGCCCTCGAGTGGGTGCGGTTCGGACTGGAAAGGATGTTGCAGATAGCCGAAGACAGCGGGGCCGCGATGATTTATGCCGACCACTTCGACGGCGGTAATCCCGCGCCTGTCATAGACTGTCAGGCCGGAGCCCTGCGGGATGACTTCGATTTCGGAGGAGTACAGCTCTACCGCACA
>JAFLUX010000060.1 GCA_022508605.1 Bacteroidales bacterium
CGTTCTTGGCAGTGACCTTGAAAGCAGCGCCTTCATCGTCAGTACCCTCAGCGGTATTCTTTACAGTACCGTAGTTGCCGCCTGCGAAGTCATAGTTCACAGCCCCAAAACTCCGGAAATAAAAATCAGGCTGGAAAACTATGCTGCTGAGCGCGGGAGACGACGGGGCCAAACGCTGGTCGATCGTTCCGAGATTGGTTATCTGGCTGGATTTGATTTCTAAGCGAGACGTGTATTTCGCCGCACCCAGCTCCTCGCCGTAGGCATCGAAACACTTTATGGTAAATCCTTTTTCGAGTGTCTGGGGAAGAAGCGAGATGTAGTAGGTGCCTGCACCGTCAAGCCTGACTGCGATACTGGAGCCAAGCGTCCCGGCCGCTGACGCGACAAAGGAACCATCCTCCGCAAAAGATATCTCCGCCAGGCCTTTTTCGCCGCAGCTCACCCCGGATCCGTCATTGGACGAAAACTCAGCGCGGGCAACGCCAGAGCCGGCGATGTTGAACTTCAGGAAAGAAGTGAGATTCTTGAACTTCGCCTCCGTAGAAGATGCGACTTCCGAGGCTCCTGCCAGATGGGCCACCGAAACATGGGCGGAGGGGAAAAGCCCGTCCTGCTCGGATGGAGCCGCACCGCTGATTACAAATGACGACCCGTCGGCACTTTTGGACACCATCCCTGTCGCGCCGTATACTGCCGTGAACCAAGAATCGTTTACGCCCATCTTCACGGACATTTTCACAGTGGGGCCGGCCTCCGGCACCGAGATGCTCCCCTCATAAGATGCGGAAAAGTAGTCTATGCGGTCTCCGGCCGCCCAGTCGACAGAACCGTCGCCCTCAAGCGAAGTGCGTGTGGACGCTTCGCCGAAAGATGCCGTAAATTCCCTGACGACGACTCCGTCCGAAACGACCTCCGTACCTTGTTCTTTCTCGCACCCAAGTACGGCAACCGTCGCTAACGTCCATACGGCAAACTTCAAAGTTTTCCTCATATATCGAAATGATTTATTTCAACGCCCATTCAGCCGCTCGATTTTGTGAACGGCCAAATGGGCGTATACACCTTAGTGCATCAATCATCTTATTCCTTGACGCAGCGTATGTTTCCGCCTATGGATTTGGAAGAAGAAGAAGTAGATTGAACAATCAGGGCAAGGTTGCCGGGGTTGTAGTTGATGAACAAGGACCTGGCGCGGGTTGCATTCGAATACTGGGTCGCACTCAGATAGTGGGCGTACTGTCCCTGTCCTGCCATCACTCCGGAAGTCCAGTTCCTGTAGCCTGAAACAGGATACCACACACGTCCTTCGGAAGCGTCCGCAAAAACGCCGGAGAAATCGAGTCCGCTATGCACCGCATCCGGAGTAAGGGAAGACAGGTTAAAGTCCCCCGCAGACTCGGCCCAAAGGCCCTCTGTGTCGCCTTCAGGCACCCTCCATCCTTCCGGACAAGGATCATACATCGTCTTGCCGCCACCGGCTCCCCACAGGTTGGAATCGCTGCTCACGAGCCAGTCTTCAACTGCATTTGTTGCAATGAACACCATGGGGTTTTTGACCGTATAGTCTATAGTTCCGTACGTGGCGCTCTTAAGTACAGAGGATGGCCAGCTGACGGAACTGGAGGCAAACGATGCACTGCTTATGCCATTGGGTCCGATGAACGGATCCTTGCGTCCCCACTGATAGAACAGCCCCACGGATTCCACCTGCCCGGGTTCGGGTGAAGTCGCCCCGAGATTGCGGTCCATCACATAGGTTCCGTTCTTATAGCGCTGGGTCGATTCGTCAGGCTCAAAACCCTCGCACACCCAGATATGCCAGCTCCACAGCACCGTCCCGGCAGCATCCACGACGGCCAGCACGGCATTGCCGTTTTTCAAACTTGCAGGAGTGTCGAAGTTGACGAAATATTCGCCATCCCGAGACTCAAGCGATGCAGCGGCTATCACAGGCGTATAAGGATTGTATTCAGAAGTGCCGTAGCTTTCCCAAAGCACGCGGGCCGAGGCCGGAGTCCCGCCGATGCGCACCTTGCTGTTGCCCTTGTATGAAGCATTGAAGGTGTACTGACCGGGGCGGGAAATGATATAGCTGTTTGCAGTAACTCCCGACTCGTTGAGGTCATTGACCTTGTCCTCCACGACATCGACGACGCAGCTTGCCTTCTTATCCGGATTTTCCACGGATGCGACGGTGACGGTGCAGCGGCCCATGGCCTTCGCGGTGACGGTACAGACGGCCGGATTGTCTTCGCTGACGCTTATGACGGCCGCCTCCACACTCTCGTCCGCCTGTGCGACCGTCCATGTCACGGCCTTGTTTGCAGCATCATCAGGGATGACTATGGCAGTAAGTTTGCCCTGATGGTTCAGAGACAGTTCAAGGCTGTTGGTATTCAGCATCACCGCCGCCACCTTTGCAGGTTTCGCAGTAAAGTCTGCCTGGCAGCGGACATTGTAACCATAACCGGGTGCCGCAGTTGTGATAGGCTTCACCTGTTTGGTATAGAGGATGCCGAAGACATTTGCGGCATTGCCGTTGCAACCGGCCGCCCAGCAGAAGCCATACCAGCCCTGATTGGTAACGATAACGTTGCTCGAGCCGTCATAATAGCCTGAGAAAGGATAGTAAATAGGGGCGTCACCGAGCTGTCCCTGGAAATCGAATCCGTCGACTCCGGGAGTCGTTGCCTTGTACATGGTGCCTTCCTGCCCGAGAGCATTGGACCACACATTGCTGTCCGGAACCCTCCATCCCGGAGGACAGGGATCGTATATAGTCTTTCTGTACACTCCGTCCGTATCATAGCCCCAAAGGCTTCCGTCCATCTGGTCGAGCCACACCCTGGGAGTGGAGCCGGCCGCAAGGAATGTCATAGGATGCTTGGTCGCATACTCCACCGTGCCGGTTTCCTCCGTAACCGGCATCCAGCTCCAGGACGACCCATTCGTTGTGGCAGAGCTGGCACCGCGGAAAGGATCCTTGCGCCCCCACTGATAATGCAGACCGAAGCAAGTCTTGTCCTGTGTAGAAGTCGCGCTGTTGGATGTGGCGCCGAGATTGCGGTCCATCATACGCGCGCCGCCATAATACTGCTGAGAATAGAAATTGTCCGAGAAGCCTCTCCACACCCAGATATGCCAGCTCCACAAGATAGTGCCGGCCTCATCCTTTACTGCAATAAGGGCGCTGCCGTCGACATCAGCTGCGGTGAAATAGACATATCCGCCCTCATAGTACACGCCGTTTACGACTGCACCGATGCCGGGAGCGGAAGTCTTGCCGGTGGTCTCCCACAGCACCACAGCCTCCGCAGGCACACCGTCCAGGGGCTGGAGCCGGCGCACATCGCCGTCCTCATTACTTAAGCCGTCCGCATTTCCTTTTACAGTAGCCTTGAACTTGTAGTCTCCGCTCGCAGACACGATGTAGCAGTTCGCACTTTCTTCTTCACTGAGATCCGCAGGTTCAGCGTCGACACGCTCATCAAAGTCGTCGATACGTGCAATGCTGCTGCGCCTGACCTCGACAGAGCGATCGCACGTCAGGACTCCGACTCTACGGCCATCCTTGTCAAAGCACCTGAGGGAGAATCCCTTCGCAAACGTCTGAGGCAGCAGGGAGATATAATAAGTCCCGGCACCTGAAAGTTTCAGGGTAATGGACGAAGACGCCCCCTCCCCGAATTTGGCCTTGGGATTGCCGTCAGCATCGAAGCTGATTTCTGCATAGCCGCTCTCGCCGCCGCTTATAAGCGCGCCGTCATTTGCGTGAAAAACGGCTGTCGCGACATCGCTGCGGTCGATCGTAAACTTGATGAGCGAGGTAAGATTCTTGAAACGCAGCGAATCGGAGTCGAGGGCCTCTCCTTCAAGATGCGCCACCGACACATGGGCGGTAGGGAAACGACCGTCCTGTACCGACGGCACTACGCCGCTGATTGTAAAAGTCTTACCATCTTTGGAATAGGAGAGGGAGTCGGTATTTGCGCGATAAACGGCAGTCAGCCAAGTGTCTGCCTCATACATCTCTACCCCGATGACGGTTTCAGGGCCGTCATGCTCCACAACTATAGCGGTGTCGAGCGAAGCTGAGAAAACACCGATGCAATCCCCCTCCGCCCAAAGGACGGAGTTGCCTTCTCCCAACACGGTTCTTGTGGAGGCGCCTGCAAAAGAGGCTTTATACTCCCGGTAAACACGTCGGCCGGGCAAGAAATCCCCGCCGAACTCCTTGGCACAGCCCGCTGCCGCCAAGGCCAAAGCCGCAAAAGCGGCGAGTTTGACAATTTTTTTCATATAACTCATAGTTTAAGTGTTTACCAGTTGATAGGGTACTCATCGTAACCCTCATTCTGTCCGTCTCCGCTCACACAAAGCAAGAGTTCTTCCTCGATTTCGCTTATTGCGATATCAGGGGCAAGATAAGGAAAAAGCAAATTCATATCAAATAAATGTATTATTTCACGCACCCCAGCAGTTCCACCTCAGTATAAGGAACCAGCGGGGAGTCACTAACCAACGAAATAATTATCCTGTTGTCGCCCGGTTGCAGAGCTGCAGGACTAAGGCGTATTTCTATTCCGGCCTTGGAACGGGCAGGAATAAACTCAGGGTAGTCGAAGACTATCCCATCACGGTCGGCCCTGACACTTTTGAGGCGCAGGGGGACATCGGAAACATTCTCAAGGCCGATGCGCGCCGTTGCCGCATCACCCTGTCGGACGATGCCGAAGTGATGCACTTCACCCAGCACCCTGAAAATCGCCGACTTGTTTCTTTGCTCCGATGTAAGCGAACTGAAATCTTCGAGCACCAAAGCTCTGAATTCAATATCATCCAGACGCTCTCCGTCCACAACAGGGGTAACGAAGAAACTGCGCCTGCCCCACTCGAGGGAATCCGGCACGAAGCTGCAGCTAACATCCCAACGGGAAAGTGCGGAAATTCCGTGGGAGGCTTCTGAAAATTCTATCCCGGAAAGAGATGTATCAAAACTCAGGTCGACAGAGTCATCGTCTTTGGAGTTGGCAAAAGTAAGCGTCTTGTACACAGGAACCCCGGGATGGACGGTGCCGAAATCTACAGGGTCTGACTGGAATCGTACAGCCCCCCTGCTGCAGGGGAAATCTTTCCGGAGCGATTCTTTGTCATCAACGAAAGTTCCGCTGATAGTAAGTTTGACCGGCTTGATGCCCTCGCCGAAGTTTACAGTAATGAACTTCTCGAAAGCATTTGCATAACGTTCTCTATGATATACTACGGAGATTACGGCGGAGCCTGATGCAGGGACGGGTTCCAAGGGCCAGCGCACCTCCGTGCAGCTGCAGCTTGCCACTGCATAAGAGACGCTTAACGGGGCATCTGAAGTGTTTTCAAAGACAAAATCATAAGACAGCAAGTCAATCTGTTTCGAGACCGTGCCGAAATCATGCACGGTCGAAACAAATTTGACAGGCTCAGTCAGTAAGGAGCCCAAGAAAATGAATAAAGATGCCAGTAAAACCAAGTCTACTGTTTTTTATGAAGTTTCAATGTGTCCGGGGCCGGAGCCAGAGGATGGACCTCAAAAGGACCTTCTTTAAGAGTAAGATACCACTTACCCTCCACTTTTACAGGGTTGAAGACAATTTTCAGGCCAGAATCTGCATGCCTGTCGCCTCCGGTCGCATATTTGCAGACAACTTTGTTGTTGCCGGGAGTGGAAAGCGAAAAACTCTCGAATCCCCAAGATGTGACAGGGTCGGCAGTATATCTTCTGACAAGAAGATCCGTCGAAGGGGAACCCATCTTATAAAGAACACTGTTCTCAAGGACATTCAGCATATCTACAGCCTCCGATACATTGCCGGAAACAAGGCACTCCATATAATCCTGGCAAAGCACCTGGGCCATCAATGTGTCCTCTGCGGTAAGGGATGCTATGAACTGACGTTCGGCATCCTGATAAGTGACGACTTTTGGAGAATTGTTGCAGGAAACAACTGCCAAAAGTGCTGAGAGAGCAAAAAATAATCTCGATTTCATATTTAAGTAAAAATGGCGCGCCTCACAGAGACGCGCCATATTTTAGAGAGTAGAACTATCTGTTAGTAAGTCCTTGTGACAGGCACAGTGATGGTTGCGGTGTACTCACCCCAAGCGTAGCTCACTGTGATAGGCACATAGAGGTTGAAATCAGCAACAACACCCATGTTATTGAAGTAGTTGAAGACATAGCCCTGGAGGTTGTCGATATCGGTGATGTCTACCTCAGCAGGATTGATTTCAGTCATACGGTCGCCAATCTCGGATACCCAGCACTTGGCAGCAGGGTTGACGGTCTTGAGAAGAGCCACAGAACCGGTCTGGTCGGTCTTGATAGCGTCTACATCAACCTTAAGCTTGGAGAAGCCATAGTAGCCATACCAGTTGACAGGTCCGGTAGGATCATCCTCGTCAGGATAGTAGCAAGGAACATACTTGCCATCGGCGTCCTGCTTGAAGATCTTGTATCCCTGCCAATCGGTTGCCTCGAAAATGGTTCCGATAGCGATGTAGTCACCGGTAGGGATACCATCCTTCAGTTTGCCGGATGCCTTGTCAGAGAAGTTGACAGGACGGAGGAAGCGGACGTGGATGGTCTCGGATCCAAGGTCGATGTGGCACTCCTTCTCATCGTCATAAGAGGCAATGATGTCAACGTTGCAGTAGAGGATCTTGGCAATCTCGGTCTCATTGTGGGCCCAGAGGTTGAGAAGAGCCTTGGAGGTGTCGTTGCAGAGGTAAGTAATCTCACCGGTCTCGCTGTCGATAGTGACAACGGCAACACCATTGTAGGAGAGGGTCTTCTTGTCGGTGGAGACAGTCCACTTTGTTCCGTTGATTGCAGGCTGGGTGGCGCTGAAGAGCCAGGTCACCTTGGGAGTAAGTCCGGCAACTGCAGGAGTCACAGTGACTTTAACCTCATTACCGATGAAGTTGTCATTGAGGTTCTTGGTGTATTCGGTAACATCATCGTTGGTAGCATCGTCACCCTCAACCCAGTGGTTAGGAACCTTGACATTGTTACGCACGGTGTTGTTGGTAGCCTCTACATCGGTGAACCAGTACACAGGGATCTTGGTGCCGAAGGTAGCCGCAGGCTTGTCGCCGATAGTTACAGTGAAGCCGATGTAAATCTCGCTTAAGCCGCTGGTGAACTTGGCGTAGAGAGTGATGGTTCCATTGTAAGGGGCCTTGAGAATGTTGTCAGCCTGAGCCTTGGTAACAGTCACGGTGAAGACATCGTTGACAGCGCCGACACCGGTATCCTTGGTGAACACTACAGTACCGTAGTTGGTAGTCTCAGTGAAGCCATTGGTACCCTTGATGTAGGTCTTGCCGTCGCAGGTGTAAGCATCATGGAACTGCTTGTAGTCCATCTGGATGAAGCTCTCGAGGAGATTGTAGGACATATCAACCCAAGTGGTGGACTTGCTATTGTCAGCGCAGATGTAAGGCAGAGTGCCGAAATCTTTGAGTATAGCGTCTGCATAGACAGCCTCAGCAACATCCTTCTTGATGATAATCTTGTAGTAACCGGCGAGAACGACGTTTGCGGGCTTGCCCTTCTGGTGGAGGGTCACGAGCACGATGGGCTTCTTGCCGACAGTAGAGATACCTTCAAGGCTGTCATCACCCTTAGGAACGACAGTGCTGGTGGTAGAGCTGGTAGGATATGCAGGCTGGAATGCCCAACCATTGGTGCTGGAGACCACACCGTAAGCAGACTCAGGGGTAACATTGGTACCGAGAGTGTAGTTCACGAGCTCGAAAGTAGCATCGAGATCGGGATATTCCTCAAGGATAGCAGCGAGAGACTTGCTGTACT
>JAFLUX010000061.1 GCA_022508605.1 Bacteroidales bacterium
GGAGCTGGAAGCGTTTTTCTATGCCGTTTTCGAGGTAGTGTATGACTACGTAATTCTCGTTGGATTCGATATACAGCACGGCGCCTGCCGACGTGACGAATTTGAGCTGGTGGCGGTTGTCGTAGAACTTGAGCCGGCTGCCTTCGTCCATGGGTTTTTCCTCGGATGCGCTCTTGAGGCAGTACCACAGGCTCAGGATGATGTAGGGGATGAGCAGCACCGAGCCGAGTGCGGAGAGGCTTCTGCCGAGAAATGCGAAATAACCGGCGGAGGTCTTGTCCATCAGCACGAGGTAAAGGGCCTCGAATGCGCACAATATCACCAGTTCCGCTGTGCACCGGAAGCAGAACATGGTCATGGTCTGGTCTATGCGGCGCCGCAGAAAGTACAGCGGCAGCCTCACCGCCGTCATGGCCACCAGCAGTATGGCCGTGGTGATGGCGATGTTGAAGGAATACACGCTCTGGATGTTCACGGTACCCTCCGCCGTGTGCATGAGCTCGCAGAGGCCTTTCGGTTCGTACAGCAGCACCGCAATCAGAAAACAGACCGGCATGGCCGCGATGTACACTATATTGGGCCACAGGCGCAGGAACTCTTTCGGAAATCTATTCATTTTTCGTCACTGATTTTGCTGTGACAAATATAATGCTTTTGTGTTTTAGTCACAAATTTCCCAGTATTTTGTCACTATTTTACGTGATTTGTCACAAAAACTACATGTTCATGGCAATAGCTTTCATCGCTTTTCGGACAGCTCTAATTTTGCAGCGAAAACTTTAAAATACGAAACGACTATGACTATACCCGAATGGACGAGGCTGGAAAATTCAGCCATAATATATCCCTCATGCAGGACGAGGAAGTATGCAGCCATGTACAGAGTGTCCATAGTTCTGGACTCCGAGGTTTCCGGCGAACTTCTCGACAAAGCCCTGAAGACGGTGATAACCCGATTCCCGAGTTTTCGCTACACTGTAAAGAAAGGGCTTTTCTGGTGGTTTCTGCAAAAACTGGAAAATGAGCCTGTGCTGAGGAATCCGGACAGGCTCCGCTCTTTCGACCTGAAGCGCAACGGAGGCTATATGTTCCGTCTCAGCTGCGAGGGCCCCAGGATAGACCTCGACGTGTTCCATGCCCTTACCGACGGCACCGGGGCGATGACCTTCCTGCTGAGCGTGGCGGCGGAGTACCTGCGCTTGTCCGGCGTGGAGGAGCCGGGCTACGGCAAATGGGTGCTGGACCCGGGGAGCGAACCCAACGCGGCGGAAATGGAAGACAGCTTCGACCGCTTCTCCGGCACGAAGGGCGCCTTAGACAAGGAGCGCAATGCCTGGCATGTCAGGGGAAAGGTCGAGAAGCCGGGCGTGCTCAATTCACTCGGCGTATCCGTGAGCACGGAGGAGCTTGCGGCGAAGGCGGCGGAAATGGAATGCACCGTTACGGAGCTGCTTTCCGCCCTCATACTGCTTTCGCTCCAGGAGCTGCGCTCGAAGGATTCCGGACGCCGCAAAAGTCCTCATCTGCGCCTCGAACTGCCGGTGAACCTGCGCCCTTTGTTTTCAAGCTCCACGCACAGGAATTTCTCCTCCTATATCTACCTGTCCCTCGATGTGACCAACGGTGAATTTTCCTTGGAAGATGCCGTGCGGGAAATCAAATACCAGAAACGCCTGTACGTGCAGCCGGGGCGTCTTACCAGGCGCATCGCCGCCAACGTGTCCCTCGAAGACAATATGGCCATACGCTGCATACCGCTTTTCATAAAGCGTCCCATAATCAACCTGATTAACCACCTGAAGGGCGACAGATACGCGACATATACCCTCTCCAACCTCGGCAAGATAGAGCTTCCGCAAGCCATGTCCGGGCACGTAAGGGATATCCACTTCATCCTCGGCCGTACGCGCCGGCGCTCCGGGTCCTGTGCCTGCGTGAGTTTTGCCGGCAATCTTAACCTGAACTTTTCCAGAAAAATAGCCGAGGATGATTTGGAGCGCGTGTTCGTCGCCAAGCTGCGTGAGCTCGGAATCCGCGCCAGCGTGAGCGTTCCGGCAGTGCCGCTGAAGCCTTCGCGCGGCTGGGATGCGGTCACAAGGCCGGTATTCCGCACGAAAGGCCTCTTCCCCAAATTTTTGTTTTCAATCTAAATGATTATCTTTGCTTCTCAGAATTTGTAACTTTCAAATGGATATTTGGGGAAAATGTTGCGGATTTCTTCTGCGCATCAGCGGCTGGACGGCCGTGGGCGTACCCGCTAAAGAGGATAAATGCATAATTTTGGGCGTGCCTCACACGACTTTTCTGGATTTTGCCGTATCCTACCTCTACTACAGGTCTTTCGGGGAGCACGCCAAAATAATGATAAAAAAGGAGTTTTTCGTGCCGCCTCTCGGCTGGCTGCTTCGTGCCATGGGAGGAGTTCCGGTCGACAGGACCAATCCCACCACTATGCTCAGGAGCATAATATCGGAGATGGAGCGTCCCGGGCGTTTCCACTTGGCAATAGCTCCGGAGGGCACCAGAAAACCGGTCAGACGCTGGAAAACCGGCTTCCACCTCATTGCCCGCAGCGCGAACGTTCCGGTTTACCTCGGTTTCTTCGACTGGGGCAGAAAGCGTGTCGGCAAAGGGGAGAGGTTCGAGCTTTCCGACGATGCGGCCGCCGATATGAAACGCATCCAGGAGATTTACGAAGGGATGCAGCTCAAGGGAAAACATCCTGAAAACTATCTTACACACTGATGAGACACAATTTTGAGTCACTGGCAGACGTATTCGCCTATTCCGCGAAAAAATATGCCAAACGCACGGCGTTCGTGGAACTGGACGGCGAACAGAAATACACTTATGCGTCATTCAGCGAGTGCTGCCGCCGCCAGTCGCGCCTGCTCTCCAATTTCGGGATAAACAGCGGGGACAAGGTAGCGATACTTTCCGGCAACATGCCGAACTGGCCCGTGGCATTCTTCGCCGTGACCGCTTTCGGACGCATTGCCGTGCCCATGCTCAACGAGCTTACGGAAAATGAGATAACCAACATCCTCGAACATTCGGAAAGCAAGGCCCTGTATGTGTCTAAGCGTCTGTATTCCAGGGTGCCGGAACATCTGCTGGCCAAGATGCACGTGGTGATTGCGACCGACGACCTTTCGATACTGCGCTCGGACGGCACTGCCTATACCTGCGACGGACGGACAGTGAGGCCGATAGCGGACGAGCTTGCCTGCATCATCTATACCTCCGGTACCACGGGCGCGGCAAAGGGCGTGATGCTTACGCACAAGAATTTCTGCGCGAACATCTACACCTCATGGAAATGCGCTCCGGCATACCGCCGGGATTCGTTCCTTTCGATACTGCCGCTCGCCCACACCTACGAAATGAGCGTGGGCATGCTCTATCCTTTCTCCGTGGGCGCACAGGTGTGCTACCTCAACAAACCGCCCACCCCGTCCATCCTCATCCCGGCATTCAAGAAGCTGAGGCCTACCATGATGCTGGCGGTTCCCCTGGTGATAGAGAAGATATACAGGTCGAGCATCATCCCCACGATACAGAAGAGCCGTTTCCTGACGTGGCTCGACAATTTCAGCCATTCGCTGCTCTGCCTCCTTGTGGGGATACGCCTGAAAAGCACTTTCGGCGGACGCATGCGTTTCTTCGGCGTAGGCGGGGCCAAGCTCGACACGGAGGTCGAGGCTTTTCTGCGGAAAGCGCATTTCCCCTACGCCATAGGCTACGGACTCACGGAGACCGCCCCTCTGATTTGCACGGCGAATCCGAAGCAGACCCATCTCGGCTCCACGGGACGCGCCGCAACGGGCGTTACGGTGCGGCTCGACAATATGGACCCCGCGACCGGCGAGGGCGAGATAGTGGTGAAGGGCGACAATGTGATGATGGGATACTACAAAGACTTCCCCCGCACGCGCGAGGTGCTTTCCGATGACGGCTGGCTGCACACCGGAGACCTTGCACACCGTGACCGCAAGGGGCGCTATTACATCAAGGGCCGCATGGGCAGCGTCATAGTGGGCCCCTCCGGAGAAAACATCTATCCCGAGGAAATAGAGAATGTCATCAACAACATAGACGATATCAACGAGTCCCTGGTAGTCGAGAGAAACGGTCATCTGGTGGCGCTGGTCCACTTCAACGACAATGTGCTCGACTGGAACTACGAAACCCAGGACAGATTCATCGAAGATCTTGAAAGGCGTAAAAAAGAAATCCTCGATTTCGTCAATTCCCACGTCAACCGCAATTCCAGAATCAAGGAGGTGGAGGTGGAAAAGCAGCCTTTCGTCAAGACGGCGACTATGAAAATCAAGCGCTTCCTGTACAAAGACAAATCTTCGCAAGACAATGAAGGAAATAAAGAATGAGGAGTTCGGCGGCGAGAGGCCGCTCTATAACGAACATGGACTGAGACTTGAGAACGTAGTGATACACGCCGGAGAGTCGGCACTGAAAGAGACGTCTGACATAGAGGCCGATGGCTGCCGCTTCGAGGGCAAATATCCTTTCTGGTGCTGCGACGGCTTTGTGGTGCGCAACTGTCTTTTCACCGAAGGCGGGCGTGCTGCGCTTTGGTACAGCCGCAACCTGCTTATGGAAGACACGCTCGTGGAAGCGCCGAAAATGTTCCGCGAGATGAGCGGCATAAGGCTTCGCCGCGTGCGTATCCCGAATGCGGCGGAAACCCTCTGGGGGTGCAGGGACATAGACCTTGAGGATGTGGAGGTGGACAAGGGCGACTATCTGCTCATGCACTCTTCCGACATCGTCGTCAGGCGCATGAAACTCCAGGGCAATTACTCTTTCCAGTATTGCAGGAACGTGGAGATAAGCGACTCCGTGCTGCTTACGAAAGATGCATTCTGGGAGACTGAGAATGTGACCGTGCGCGACTCCGTCATAAACGGAGAGTATCTGGGCTGGTATTCTCGCGGGCTCAGGCTGATAAACTGCCGCATAGGCGGCACCCAGCCATTGTGCTATGCCGAAGGTCTCGTGCTCGAGAACTGCACCTTCGATGCGGATGCGGACCTTGCATTCGAGTATTCGGAAGTCCAGGCCGACATAAAGGGGAGCGTCACTTCGGTGAAGAACCCCCGCACGGGATGTATCACGGCCGATTCCTACGGGGAAATAATACTCGACTCCAACATCAAGGCTCCGGGTGACTGCCGCATAGTCACGCGCTGAAAAACTCTGTTGCTGTACAGTGTCCCGTTTTCATGGTCTTTGCATCGGCCGCACAGCCACGAAGGCTCTTTCGGGAGTATGTAAAAACAGTTGAATGACGATTTTAGCATGGACAATTTTGAAAAGTTAGTCGACAGAAGGGGGACGAACTGTGTCAAATGGGACCTCGTCCCGGAGGGCGTGCTGCCCATGTGGGTGGCGGATATGGATTTTGAGACCGCTCCCTGCGTGCAGGCGGCTGTGCTTGAACGTGCAAGGCACGGGGTTTTCGGATACACTGCCGTGCCGGATTCCTATTATGAGTCGGTGTGCGGCTGGTTCTCAAAACGCCATGGCTGGAGACCCGACCCTTCGTGGATAATATACTGCCCGGGAGTGGTGCCCGCCATATCCGCTTGTGTCAGCGCATTTACCGAACCGGGGGACAAGGTCATCATAATGAGCCCCGTTTACAACTGCTTCTTCTCGTCCATACGCAACTGGCGCTGCGAGACGCTCGACGTGCCGCTGCTCACCGCAGACGGGCCCCGCTACGAAATAGATTTCGTGGCGCTCGAAGCCGCGGCCAAGGACCCCCGCGCGAAAATGATGCTTATTTGTTCGCCCCACAATCCGGCGGGCCGGGTGTGGACGAGGGATGAGCTTGAGAGGGTCGGCCGTATATGTCTTGACAACGGCGTCGTGCCTGTGTGCGACGAGATTCACTGCGAGTTCGTCATGCCCGGATTCGAGTTCGTGCCGTTTGCTTCCGTATGTCCGGACTTCGAGGCATCGTCCGTCATCCTGAACTCTCCGAGCAAGGCGTTCAATATCGCTGGACTCCAGATTTCGAATATCATCTGTGCCAATCCGGAACTTCGCGCCAGCATAGACAAGGCCGTGAACGTGAACGAGATTTGCGATGTCAATCCTTTCGGAGTGCTGGCGCTGCAGGCCGCATATACTGATGAGGGTTGGCAGTGGCTCCAGGGGCTGAACGCAAGGATAGCGGCGAATTATGCCAGGCTTTCGGAGTTCATGCGCGCCGAGCTGCCGGAATTTCCGCTCTACAAGATGGACGGCACATATCTGGCGTGGATAGACTGCAAGGTGCTCAGGACCCCTTCGGCCGAGCTTGAAAAAAGCCTTGAGGCGGTTGAGAAAGTGCGGCTTAACTGCGGCTCCATGTACGGGCAGGAGGGCTTTATGCGCATCAACCTCGCCTGTCCTCCGCAGCTGCTCGAGGAGGGCCTGTCCCGCATCGAAAAGGGCCTGAAAAGACATTTGGAGTCTTTATGAAGCGTCTAAAAGTCATATACTTATTGCCGATGCTGGCATTCATTATGTTCACGGATTGTCAAACTGACGGAGGTTTTTCACGGGAAGAATCGGAGTTGATTAACGCGGGGGCGGCAGACGATGTCATGCGTGTGCTGACGGTCGACGATGCACAGGACTCGCTTTTCCTGCGCCGCGACTGCGTGGATTTGGATGTTCACGCCCTGAAATCGCCTGAATATGCCCGGCTTGCGGCACGTATGCTCTCGACCGTTACATCCCCGGAGCAAAACGGGGTCGGTATAGCGGGCCCGCAGGTGGGCATATCGCGCAGGGTGGTGGCCGTGCAGCGTTTCGACAAAGAAGGGGAGCCGTTCGAAGTCTATCCCAACATCCGTATAATTGCATTCCACGGCGACCCCGAACCCGGCCCCGAAGGGTGCCTGAGCGTTCCCGGTCGCAGGGGAGAGGTGCTGCGCTGGCAGGATATTGAAATCTCATACACCTCCCCGACCAGCCTTTCCGACACAACGGAGCGCATCCAGGGCTTCACTGCCGTCATATTCCAGCACGAGACCGACCACCTCTCCGGCATCCTTTACACTGACAAGCTCAGCGAGTAGGGGAGGCTTTTTATCCCCGTTAATTCTTTTTTCTCTGCGTACTTGCGTATTAACGCGTAAATTTGTTCCTTTGCCGTCGCTTTTATAGTCTGTATATTTGGAACCTCGACTTAGTGATGAAAAGGGAAACAACAAAGCCGCGCAAAGTCTATCGCGCTCCCTCTGCAGAGGGAGTGAGTTTGGAGTATGATTGTATCATAGCCCAGTCCTCGCTGGAAGACATCGTGGGCGGCGATGACTGGAATTGGGAGAATTAGCCTATGAAAAAGATTTGTTTTGCCCTGTCGGCGCTTG
>JAFLUX010000062.1 GCA_022508605.1 Bacteroidales bacterium
TCGTGTCCGGTGCCGTGCTGGGGCTGCTGCTGTACTGATGCAGGCCGCCGGCCCGGACGATTCCGGCTGAGACAGCCGCCCCGTCAGTTGCCAGGGGCTCTTTTGGGGGCTCAAAGTGCCAGCATGGCCTCGCAGCCGGCGAGGATGTCCTGAAAGCAGGTCTCGAAGTCTCCCGTGTACCAGGGGTCGGCCACATCGCGGGGCTCTCCGCAGTAAGACATCATCAGGCGGACCTTGCCTTCGGTGTCGGCAGGCAGTATGTCCTGTATGCGGCGCAGATTGGAGCGGTCCATGACGATTATTCTGTCGAAGGCTCCGTAATCCCCGGCCGTGACCTGACGCGCCCGCTTCCCGCTGTCGAAAGGCACGCCGTGCTGGGTCAGACAGCGCTTTGCCGGGGGATATATGGGGTTGCCGATTTCTTCCGTGCTGACCGCAGCGGACTCTATGCGGTATTCATCTTCGAGCCCGGCTGCCCTCACAAGGGCTTTCATTATAAACTCGGCCATGGGTGAGCGGCATATATTGCCATGGCAGACAAAGAGGATACGGGTTATTTTGCTGTTAATCATTATATTGCAAAATCAGTATTCATTCGGTTTACACGATGGTTCACATTTTTTCGGCGCACATCCGCGTTATTTAATGAACGCGGAGAAGTAGGATGCGAAAAAGACATTTGCAATCAGGTATCCGGCGATGGTGGACACGGCCACGCAAATCAGCCCCGGCATCATGAAACTGTGGTTCAGCAGGTACTTTCCTATCACGGTGGTGCCTGAACGGTCGAAATTGACCGTGGCGATATCGGAAGGATAGTTGGGGATGAAAAAGTAGCCGTACACGCTCGGAAGCACGCCGAGCAGCACGGGGCCGGCGATGCCGAGCTCGTAGGCCAGCGGCAGCATGGCTACGACGACCGCCCCCTGAGAATTGATGAGCACGGATACGAGGAAGAACACGAATGCTATGGACCAGGGGTAGTTGGTGACCACGTCGGCGAGCATCGTTTTCATCTGCTCCATATAGTTGCCGAAATAGGTGTCGGCAAGCCAGGCTATTCCGTAGATGGCCACCACCGCCACCATTCCGGACTGCCACACCGCGCCGCCCACAGCCTTCTTGGGCTCGGCCTTGCAGAACATTATGTTGCAGGCTGCGGCGCTCAGCATCACAATCTGTATGATGATGTTCATCTTCGGCAGGCGGATGGCCTCTGCAAGTGCCCTGCCGTCGGCGACATGTATCATCTGGCAGAATGCGAATGCCACAATGACGAGCAGAGCTCCGAGGAATATGAATACGGAGGCCTTCGCCTCTGCGGAAATCCGCTTGTCGAGCGAAGTGGCCTCATGCCCGTACATGTACTTGTAGGTGTCGGGGTCCGCCTTGCGGGCGAGGAACGCGGGATCTTTGTCGAGATCCTTGCCCCGCTTGTACGATGCCGCCGCCGCGCAAATCAGCCCGCACAGACAGGCAGGTATCGTGACCATGAGCACCTGCGGAATGGACACCATGAAGCCGTTGGCGTTGGAAATGGTCACGAATGCTACCACGGCGGCGGCGATGGGCGAACAGGTGATGCCCACCTGCGAGGCTATGGAGGCTACGCCGCACGGCCTCTCCGGCCTGATGTTCTTTTTCAGCGCTATGTCGCATATAATGGGCATTATCGTGTAGACTACATGTCCGGTGCCGACCAGCACGGTGAGGAAGAATGTCACGAGAGGGCCGAGGAACGTTATGTGGTCCGGATGCCTGCGCAGCATTTTTTCGGCAAGCTGTATCATCCAGTCCATGCCTCCGGAGGCCTGCAGCGTGCCGGCGCAGGTCACGGCCGCTATGATGATGTATATGACGTCGGTCGGCGGAGTGCCGGGGGTGAGGCCGAAGCCGAACACCAGGATGGCAAGTCCGATTCCGGAAATGGCCCCGAGGGCCAGGCTGCCGTAGCGCGACCCCACATACAGCGCGGCCAGCACGATCAGCAGCTCGATGATCATTGCAAGGGACATAATTTCAGTGTTAAGTTTATGACATGGCAAAGATAAACTTTTTTGATAAATTATTGTAAATGCTTACCTTTGTGAAAATGTAAGTTTAAATATTAAAATCTGAATCTAAAAATGTCTACCTGGTCACAAACGACGAAACAGATGTACACCGGAGTACTGGTCTACTCTCTCTGCGGTGTTGCGAAAAGCATTGTGGATCCCATTACCGGAGCTGCGAAGCTCGCCAAGTCTTTCAGCGGCGCTTCGGCTTCTGCCGGACCCGGGGTCCTCTCCATTCTCCTTTCTATCGCCATTATCTGCGGCTATGTGTATTTCTTCCTCGGACTCAAGGAATTTCGCAATGTGGTGAATGAGAACGATGCCCCGGCGGTGAAGAATGTGTACACCGCGACCATCCTCAGCATCGTCGCCTATGTCTGCGGATGCATTCCTTTCCTCGGGCTCGTGGGCAAAATCGTCGCCATCATTTCTTTCATCCTCATGCTTATGGGCTTCAATGCGCTGAAGAAATCTGCGACATTCCCTGCCCTGGCATGCAAAGGCGCGTCGATGCTCTTTACAGCCATGATACTCTCCATAGTGGGCGTCGTCCTGGGATGGATTCCCCTCATCGGAGGCATCCTCGGGGCCATAATCAATGTTGTAGGATTCATTCTGACAATCCTCGGCTGGGGCAAGATATCCAAGGCTGAGGCCTGATAGTTCCCGGTCAGTCATACGCTTGCAAGATGCCGGCATTCTTTTCCGCCGACGGCTGGCTTGCCCGCGCTGCAGCGGCTTCCAGCGATTTCCTGTGGACGTATATACTGATTGCCGTACTGGTCGGTTGCGCGCTCTGGTTTACATTACGTACCCGGGGCGTGCAATTTCGTATGATTGGCGAAATGTTCCGCCTACTCGGCGAATCGACCGGCAGGCATGACGGCAGGAAGCACATCTCCTCTTTCCAGGCCTTTTCCGTGTCCGTGGCGACCCGCGTGGGCACCGGGAATCTGGCCGGAGTAGCCACCGCCATAGCGATTGGCGGTCCGGGCGCA
Organism: Bacteroidales bacterium; assembly: GCA_022508605.1. Classification (GTDB taxonomy): domain Bacteria; phylum Bacteroidota; class Bacteroidia; order Bacteroidales; family UBA932; genus Cryptobacteroides. The sequence goes on from JAFLUX010000062.1 coordinate 3,053, forward strand.
GTGTTCTGGATGTGGGTCATCGCGCTTCTCGGCTCGGCCACCGCATTCGTGGAATCCACGCTCGCGCAGCTCTTCAAACAGCGGGAGCACAACTCTTTCATCGGCGGTCCGGCCTACTACATACTCAAAGGATTGAAGAAACCCTGGCTGGCGGCGCTTTTTGCGGTGCTTATTTCCGTCACGTTCGGGCTGTCGAACAATTCCATACAGAGCAACACCATTTGCAGTGCGCTGAGCACTGTGTTCGGCTTCGACCCGATAGTCGTGGGCATCGTGCTTGCCGTCATGACTCTGCTCGTCATCTTCGGCGGCATACACCGCATTTCAAAGGTAAGCTGCGTGCTGGTGCCGGTAATGGCCCTGGGCTATCTCGCCCTTGCCTTTTTCGTGATAGTCCGCCACATAGACCTGGTTCCCCAGGTGTTCAGGCTGATTGTCGGGGATGCCTTCGGCGTCAGGCAGATTGCCGGAGGCGGATTCGGGGCCACGCTGCTGAACGGCATCAAGAGGGGACTGTTTTCCAATGAGGCGGGCGAAGGCTCGGCACCGAACGTGGCCGCCACGGCCAGCACGAGCCATCCTGTGAAACAAGGCCTTATCCAGGCCCTCGGAGTGTTCACCGACACCCTCGTGGTGTGCAGCTGCACGGCGTTCATCATACTGTTCAGCGGAGTGGACACGCAGGGCGGGCTGAACGGAATAGCCCTTACGCAGGCTGCACTGGAGGCTGAAATAGGCCGCTTCGGCAGCATATTCGTGGCTGTGGCCATACTCCTTTTCGCCTATTCGAGCATGATAGGCAACTACTATTACGGAGCGACCAATATACGTTATCTCACTGACAAGAAATGGGTGCTGACGCTGTTCAGGCTGCTTTCGGGAGGCGTGATGGTGGTTTTCGGCTCCGTGGCGAGCCTCGGGCTCGTGTGGGACCTGGGCGATTTCTGCATGGCTCTCCTTACGGCCTGTAACCTCTATGCGATTGCCCGTCTGGGCAAATATGCATTCCGCCTGCTCGACGACTACCGCTCCCAGCGCAAGGCCGGGCAGGACCCCGTGTTCCGGCGCAACACCATGCCCGACCTCGATATCGACTGCTGGGAGTAAGTGACCATGACCTCCCTGCCGTTTTTGGAGTCGAGGTTGCCCGTGGGCTCGTCGGCAAGCTCCGCTTCTGTCTGCACCACGTCGGCATGGCTCTTGAGCTCCAGCTCTTCTTCGCGCCGGGACTTTCGGAGGACTGTTTCGGCCAGGGCCGCCTGTTCTTCGTAAATGTCGGCCAGGCGCTTGCCGGCAACACTGCGGCCGCTGCGGCAAACAATGCTTGACAAAACTTTCTTATCATACGCCCCTGACAGGGGCATTTGTCGTGCCAAACTTGTTAAACCGCTCGACTACAGCGGATTGACTGATTCTGCGGGTGTAAAGAAGTGTAAAGAGTCTTTACATTGTACTACAGATGCCCTGGATTCTTTTTATGCTGCTTCCGCAGGCGAACAACATATCGCCGCGGCCAATCAGGTGTTCTGCACCGGGGGCATCTATAATGACTTTCGAATCCGCTTTCGTGGCCGTCCTGAATGCAATCCGTGCGGGGATGTTGGATCGGATGAGCATTGTTATTACATCCGAAGACGGTCGCTGCGTGGCCAGGACAAGATGAATGCCCGCACGATGTCCGTTTTGAAGCAAGCGGATCAGGCAAGTGTAAATCTGCTTGGCAACGGAATTGGGAAATCCGTGGGTCAGGTCGGCATACTCATCGACCAGCACGACCAGTCGTGCCGCTTTTTCCAGCGGTGCTGCAAGTCTTTGTTCCATCGTATCGCATAAGGCCTGCAATCCTTTTAGGGATTCTACTGCCGTGCGGAAAACCATTCCTGTATCTTCGAATGAGGTAAACTCGATTCCTTTTGGATCGAACAGATGAAACTTCACTTCGCTTCTGCATCCGTCGGAAAGGAGGGAAGAGAGCAGTGTCCGCAGAAATTCCGTTTTCCCCTGCTTTGTCGCACCAGCAACCAGCAGATGCGGGGCAGTGGCAAGATCCAGCAATTCGATATCTTGATTATAAGAAGCTCCCAAGATGACAGGAAGCATCATCCTGGACATTTCATCGCGGGATTTTTCCATCGCCCAGTCGAACGGAACGGTTTCGGGCGTATCATTCGCAACCTCGATACCGATAGACCCGTCCAGCTCGATCATACGGACGCCTTTGAATTTCAAGCCCACGTCCAGGTCGTATTGTAAATGGATGAGACGGGACAAACGGACTTTCGGACTGAACTGCAGCCTGAACAAAGACACCGTCGGGCCGATGCTCGTTGAAATCTGTTGCGGCTCAAGGCCGTTGTCGCAAAAAAACTGCTTGATTGCCGACTGTTTTTGCGTTATTTCTTCAGTTGTAATCATATTGTTGTTTACTTTTCTTTGAACCGACGGCAAAGTAAGCGGGCGGAACTGCCAGACTGTGGCAGTCGGAGCCATTATTTTTGTGCATTGACACCGGATTCGGACCTTAGCTTGCGCCGCTGTGCCCCGGGCGACATTTATACCAAAGAAAGTGTGGGCCTTTTAGCGCTTGTTTTATGCGGGCTCTGGACTGCCGTAAAATGAACAAGGCATAGCTCACACTTTCTGCTATCGTGTGGGTTGCGCCCATCGAATAGCCAGTGCAAGCGTAGGCTCTTGTCCCCATTTTACTCAGTGTCCAAGACACGCGAATTGTCCAGATTCGCATAAAGGAACAAAGCTAAACGCTTTCTGTATGTATCGTTGCCAAAACGACAACAAGACAAATATACGGTTTTTTCTTCTTTTTCTGCGGTGTGAGAAAAATTGATTATGGCTTGCATTCCAAATCCGAATGCATAAAAGACCTTACGGTCGGCGCTGCCTCCCGGAGTCCCTTTATCTGAAAGTCAGTTCGAAGACGGTACCGGATGCATCGTTTCGGAGGAGCTCTATGCTGCCGTTGTGGTTGCGCATAATCTGGCGCGAGATGGAAAGTCCTATGCCGGGCGGAACCTCTCTATGGCCGATACCATGGTTCTTGGAGAGGGGATGGACTCCACTTCTCCGAAATACGCGGGAAGCAGGATTTTCAGCGTGCTGCGTATGCCTGCGTTGTCGTCGACGACGAGTATCTGACCACTTTTTACTGCCATGCTCCATCCATTTCATTTCAGCGGCCATGAGCCGTTTCCGGCATCGAAGATAAAACATCTTCGGCAAACTGCAAAACTTCCATTTTGTTGACGGCGGGTTTATATATTAATATTATATTTGCCGGGTTATGAATCTTAAAACGGCATTGATTTTGGGCTTAGTCTTGTGCCTTGCGGCCTGTCGTCCGGCGGAGGAAACGCTGCGCAGCGGCGACCTCATTTTCGTTGGGCTCTCCGGGAACGGGACGCTCGATGAGGACCGTATGGGCTCGGCAATCAGTGCGTCGACCGGGGACGGGGTGCTGAACCTGATTCATGTGGCCATAGCGGAGGTGCAGGCAGACTCCGTATTCGTTATAGATGCCACCGAAGAACTTGGGGTAGCAAGGCGTCCTCTGGGCGAATTCCTTGAAGACTTTGCGGCCCCTGCCGGCACCATGCCGCAGCTGTTCGTAAAGCGCCTGCGCAAGTGCCCGGACGAGCTTATAGACGCGGCGCTGGAACGGGCGAAAGGCTACTGCGGGCGTCCATACGACATGCTTTTTCAGCCTGGCGACGAGGCCCTTTACTGCTCGGAATTAGTGAGGGAATGCTACCTCACTGCTGGCGGCGACTACCTTTTTGAGGAAAGTCCCATGAACTGGAAAGATGCGCAAGGCCGAATTCCCTCATACTGGCAGCAGCATTTCGAAAGCCTGGGAGCAGAGATTCCTCAGGGCGTCCCCGGTACTAACCCCCAGGCCATGGCGTCTTCACCACTGTTGATCCCTGTAAATGGGCCGGCTGTCTTGGCAAAATAGTTTCGTTCAAACGAATTCCGAAGTATTAACGGACCCCGGAAAAAAGGCACGGGGCTCTCAGCTTTCCTGTAACTCCTTCACTTGTTCGATAGTCAAAGCTGTGCATTTTGCCACTACCTCAGCGGAAAGGCCTTCCGCAAGCATGCGTTCTGCAATCGCACGCTGTTCTTCAGCCAGCTTTGCTTCACCTTCGGACAGCCCCTCGGCGCGGCCTTGCTCCCGTCCTTCCTCAAAGCCCTTGTCATGGGCAAAGTCGATAGTGTTCTTGTAGTCCCAGT
>JAFLUX010000063.1 GCA_022508605.1 Bacteroidales bacterium
AACTATTTATATAATGAATGGAGAAAGATAGGTTTCTTTATCTTTCTTCTTGTTTGTATTAAGACATTGATGTTTTCCATAATGCATCAATCATATTTTAGTGGTGGTGCGATAATGTTAAGTGTTGCAAGTTGCATAATATCGCCTCTAACGTTATATATTATTCTTCAAATTAGAAAAGATGGAGTTAGTTGTTGGGATCAATTAAAATAGAATAAGATCTACTATATGAGAATCAAATTAAACTTATAGAATTATGAAGAAAATAGTTTTAATTATAACGTTGACTATCGTAGCAAATATAGCGAAAGCCCAGTATCCTAATCCGATAGTCAAAAGATTAAGTAATCAGGAGGTTGTAGAGTGCCGTACACCTGCTGCTGTCGCATACAATTTTATTGAATCTATATTGTGCCGAGATTTTGAGAGAATGCTATCGCTAACGGATACGGAATTCACTACGAATATAATTCGTTGGGTAAATGAAGATAATCTTACACATGACTTATTCTTTGTGAGATTATTTTCAGCTCAAGGTGGTGAAAAATTAAATATTTTAGGATGGATGCCAGCCTTGGTCCGCAATTATGAGGTTGCGATTGCTTATGTGCAGGATGAGTGGTACTATATGGATGATGATGGTAGCATGTGTTTTCGTCTCGATCAAGTAGTCAAAGATGGAATGATATATATCCCGGGAGAAGATGTACCACGTGCAGGTATTAATCAAAAAAAAGTATATGTGACATGTAGTCCAACTTCAGAAGTGAATTATGTGGGATTTCAAGATATTACACGCTACGGAGATACTAATGTAAAAGTTTTGCTTGAGCAAGTTAGTGGAACATGGAAAGTCATCGGGTTTAAATAATATTTAGTTTCTCACATTATGAATGCAATACGCATATCCTCCGGTTGGATAACCGAGTTGTCATCGAATGAAGTTACTGTTTTCGGAAGCAATCTGGAGGGATTGCATTGTAATGGCGCCGCCAAATTGGCGCATCAAAAATTATGATGGTCGCGGCATTGTTTTTGAACGGTTTCAAACGGCTTTTGATAAATGAAAACAGCGTTATATATCATTTTGGGGCTGACCGTCTTGTCGCTTGCAGGTTTGGCAGTGTCATATAAGTCCGTAGAAAGGGCTGCCGAGAAGCGGATTTACAGTAATACGGATGATATTCCCTACAATAAGGTCGGACTTTTGCTCGGGACCAATCCTATCGGACGCTACGGCGGGCCGAACCGCTATTTCGAATATCGGATAGAGGCGGCTGTAGAACTCTACCGGGCAGGAAAAATATCATACATTCTGGTGAGCGGCGATAACCATTCCAAAGCATACGATGAACCTGAGTGGATGAAGGAGGCCCTGATGGAGAAAGGCATTCCGGAGTCGGCGATTTATCTCGACTATGCAGGATTCCGGACTCTTGACTCAATCGTCAGGGCAAAAGAGATATTCGGACAAGATTCTTTCACGATTATTTCGCAAAAGTTTCACAATGAACGGGCGCTGTGTATCGCAAAGCACTATGGCATATCTGCCATAGGATTCAATGCGCGGGATGTGAGAAGGGCGGCGACCAGCCTGAGAGTGTCCACGATTCGGGAGAGTATGGCCAGGGTGAAGATGTATATTGATATCCTGACCGGCAAACAGCCCAAATTCCTCGGCGAACGGATTGAGATAGGGTAGCAGGCCGGCTTTCTTTATTGAGAGGACGTTTCTTCTTTAAAAATTGATTACCTTTGTTCAAGGCGTAATCAGAGTTATGGTTCTGTATCTTACCGGCAGCCCCACGCGCTATGGAGAGGGCAGTTTTACGGAGGACAACGGCTTCCTTGCCGATGTTCGGGCTTCGCTTGCCGCGACCTGCCGGGGGGAGGCCCTCCGCGTGCTGCTCGTCAGCGCTGCGCCGGACGATGCCGCATTTACGGACTCCGTGCTGGAGGGCATGAACGAGTGCATACACCGCTCCGGAATCGACACCGGGGAGGTGATTATGCTGGATCGGCGCAATGCGGACCGGGCTGCGGAATTAGTGGCCGGCGCCCACTGGATAATCCTTTGCGGCGGGCATGTGCCCACGCAGAACAGATTCCTGCACGAGATTGGCCTGAAGCACCTGCTGCGGGGCTTTTGCGGTGTCGTCATGGGGTGCAGTGCCGGCAGTATGAACTGTGCCGGCAGGGTGTATTCCCACCCCGAGCTTCCTGGCGAGGCGGGGGACCCCGGTTACAGGCGTTGGTTAGACGGCCTGGGACTCACGGACATACAGATTATTCCCCATCTGGAGCAGGTGCGCCATGCCATGGTGGACGGGCGCCGTCTTTTTGAAGACGTCGCATTTCCGGACAGCTGGGGCCACCGTTTTTACACCTTTCCTGACGGCGGATTCATAAAGATTTCGGACGGACGGGCCGAACTGCGCGGCGAGGCCTATGAAATCAGCCGCGGGAGCATGCGCCGCATCTCTGAAGAAAATAAATCATATACTTTTATGAACCTGGTTTTCATTTCTCCGCATTTCCCCGACACCTACAGGCATTTCTGCGCCGGTGCCAGGGCGGACGGCATCAATGTGCTGGGCATAGCCGACACGCCCTATGAGCAGTTGTCTTACGAACTCAGGCAGAGCCTGACGGACTATTACAAGGTGAACGACCTTTCAGACTATGACGAGGTGTACAGGGCCGTGGCGTGGTTCGCGCACAAGTACGGCAAGATAGACTGGCTCGAATCCAACAACGAGTACTGGCTGGAGCAGGATGCCCGGCTGAGGAGCGATTTCAACATCGACAGCGGCATAAAGGCCGACAGGATTGCCTCCATACGCAACAAGAGCGAGATGAAGAAATACTACGCCCTGGGCGGCATCCCGACGGCGCGCCAGATAAAGGCGGGGGAGAGGATCGGAGCGGTGAAGGCCTTCGTCAGGAAGACGGGCTACCCGGTGATTGCCAAACCGGACAGCGGAATGGGGGCTTCGGGCACCTTCAAGCTCAACAGCGATGCCGAGCTCGACGCCTGGCTCGAAAATCACACGGCAGACCGCGGGGCTTTTGTCATCGAGGAGTTCATCACGGGGCAGCTCGTGAGCTACGATGCCATATACAGCTCCAGGATGGAACCGATTTTTGAAAACAACAGCGTGTTTCCTACGCCCATAATGGAAATCGTGCACGACAATCTGGACACGTGCTACTATTGCAGCAAGTCCGTGCCGAAGAAACTGGCGGAAATCGGACGCAGGACGGTGCGGGCGTTCGGCATAAAGAGCCGTTTCGTACATCTGGAGTTCTTCCGTCTGGACCGCGACCGCGAGGGGCTCGGCCGGAAAGGGGACTATGTGGGGCTGGAGGTGAACATGCGCCCTCCGGGAGGCTTCACGCCTGATATGATGAACTATGCCCATTCCACCGACGTATTCCAAATCTGGGCGGATATGCTGGCCTTCGACGAGGCCCGGAAGACCATAGGCGACGAGGCCTTCTGCGCCTATGCGGCAAGACGCGACGGAAAAGTATACCGCCATTCCGATTCGGAAATAAGGTCTGAATATGGCAGCGCTCTATGCTTTGCCGGCAGGGTGCCAGATGCCCTTTCCGACGATTTGGGCAATTTCTGCTACATGGTGCGCTTGCGCGATAAGAAAGAAATCCAGCCGTTCTTCGACTTCGTGACGGAGACGCTCTAATCTGATAGTCGAGCCCCGTACCGACAACGAACTGGCGAGCTTGCAGATAGCAAAGGCATGAGTCAGAATATCAATGCCAATGCACAGATGCCAGGACACGAGCGATAACGTCAAGGCAATGCGCAGATGGCAAAGTCATGAGACAGAAAGCCAAATAAGGCCACGCAAGCGTCCGGGGGGGGGCAAGGCTGTGCGTGGCGAATGGGGGCAAAAGGCAGAAAGAAAAATCAGAACTTCAGGGCGAGGGTCAGTCCCGTGGCCGGCCTGATGCCGTCTCCGATGCCGAACTGCGCAGGGGCGACCCAGGGCGCGAGCTTGATTTCGACGTTCGATGCGTAATTGCGCATGTCACGGTCATACATGTTCTTGATTTTCGCCATCTTCGCAGCGTCGGCCATGGACCAGATGCTTATGCCGCAGAGGGCCAGATAGCATGCCGACGAGATGCCCGCGAATCTGTTGGCGTCTTCCGGCCTCAAGAAAGCGCTGCCCATTGTGTAGGAAAATGAGTAGACGGTGCCAAAGACCAAGCAGGCCGTCGCTCCGCCGAGGAACGCCAGGCCTCTGCCCGCTTCTCCCATGACCATCTGGCCGAGTCCGGGGAAAATGAAATTCAGGCACCAGTTCGCCGTATTGTATCTGTCTTCCGGCCAGTATCCGTCCCATTGGGACGTGCTGTAGATGCGTTTCAACTCATTGTACCGCATCCCGGGCCTCAGTGCATCGGGGCTTTCCGCATAGGGATAGTAGTTCATGTAGGGCGAGGCGTTGAAAATGTCCCTGCTCCCGTTGGGGTAGGTGATTGTCAGGATGTCGGACCTCATTACCGTATAGAGGGGCCCGTCCGGATTGTCGTACAGTCTGTACGTGACGTCATAGGGGCGCACTTCAATCACCTTCGCCTTTATCTCATCCCCGGTACTCAGCCTGATGATGTCCTGGGCATTGAGAACCACGCTGCCCAGAAGGCAGGACAGCGTGGCTGAAAGGATAAAATAAAATTTTCTCATGCTCTTTGCATATGGCCGGCTCAGAATTCGAAGCCGAGCCTGAGTCCTGCCGCGTTATAAGAGTTTACGGAGCCGACACGCTGGAAGATATAGGTCAGACCGACTAAGAAATTGTTGCGGACAGACCCGAACCTTACGCCCATGGTGGGGGAGAGATAGAGGCCGTCGTTTATCGTATATCCGGCATCGACACTCCAGTAAGGCACTGCCATCCGGGATTCCTGCGATATGATGTTTCCGCGGACGTCTGCATATATTGGCATGGAATATATAGGGTAGGGGCCGCCTCCGTCCTTGGGGAATATGCGAGTCCCGGCATTGATGCCGGGGGAGATGCCGAGCCCGACTCTGAAAAACTCATTGAAACGGTATCCTGCGACCACATCTGCCTGGGCAAGGCCTTTGCATCTGCCCACCCTGTCACTGGTTATTGCAGGCGTGAGTTGCACTGCGCACCAGAAGCCTCTGTCGAGGCTGGAGTAGTCTGTGTATGCCGCCCTTTTCGGTGTGTCGGGAAGGGTGTAGCCGCTGTGCTTCTGCTGGGCGGAAGCGGATATGACGGCCAGCGCGAGAGCGGCCGAAAGCATCAGTCTTTTCATAATAGTCCGTCTTGTTTGAGTCTTGCCCTGAGCTGGGGCACCAACACCCGCACCGTGGTGCAGAGCGACACTTCGCGGTAGTTTCGGCGCACTTTGGTAGAGCCGGAGCGTTTGTCTTCCATGCTCACATACTTCAGATACTCACCCTTGTCCATGAAGAAAATATCGAAGTAGTCCTGATAGCGCGCCCGTGCGTTCACTTCGGTCATCACCGGTCTCATGTTGTAGTCGGTGACGCCTTTGGTCACGCCCTTGAAAAGCACATCGTAGACAGCATTCTTCTTTGCCTGTTCAAGGGCGTCCGTGCGGTTCCGTCCGGTGCCCCACACGCGGAGGGTGAGGCTCCCGTCCAGCTCCTTGCCTATACATTCAGTCTCTTGGGCAGCCGCTCCTGCACATAGGAGCAACGCGAATATTGCGAATACGAATCTTTTCATATCACCACCAGCCTAAACTGTTAACATTGTAGTAGTTGACGGGCCTATTCGCCATGGCCTTGCCCACTTCCTTCACGGCGGAAATCCGCTGGCTTTCGAGGCTCACGGCGGAGTTGAACTGCTTCATGGCAAAACTCCACTCCCTTTCGTCTATCTTCTTGATGCGTGCCGCTATGGATTCGGAAAGGGCCATGCCCCCGGGAACGGCCGATGAAAGGGGATGGATGCGGGAGAGGCAGTCGGCGGCCTCGGTGGCTCCTGCCCAGTCCTGGGAGGCATTCCATACATGGGTAGCCCTGTTCAGGAGGGCGGCGCCCTCTATGTCTATCTTCTGCTGGAAAATCCTCACGGCTGCACGCATTCCCTTGTCGTATGCGTCCTTGCATACGGTCGGGACGGTGCAGAGCAGGGCTATGGCGTCGTCGAAGCAGCTCTGTCCGGCAAGTGCGTCGGCCTCTGCAATCAGGAAGTCTATCTGGGTATTGTACCACTCGATTATGCGCTTCTTGCCTGTCTCTATGAACCGTTGCACTTCAGGGCTGTCGGCCTTCAGCTGCTTGATGGCCTGCATATAGGCCCTGGTCTCGTTGTTGCCGGCTCCCTTTATCTGGTTAAGGGTGCAGGACGCGTAGAGAGTGCCTGTAGCCGCATCCCCTATGTACAGGGTGGGACTCAGCACAATGGCCTGCATCACGGGAGTCGTGGCGGTGCTTTCGTGCCCCAGCTCCACCATGTTGGCGGTGATGACGAAACGGGGGTCGAAGCTGTCTCCGGCAAGCCCGTTGCGGGTCACTATCTGGGTGAGTTTGTTGAGCACTACGTTCGCTGCGGCGGCAGGTATGCTGCTGTCGTCGAACACTACGGGGGTGAGGGCTATGCGGCCTGCATCGTCGGCCTTTCCCTCATTGTTCTGGGCGAATGCCGAAAGACATACGGCAGCCAGAATCATGCTTGACAAAATCTTTTTCATACTACTTGTCGCCAATCGTTATCCAAACATCGCCGAGCCCTCTCGGGGTAGATCCCACGGTGAGGTTGTACGGCTTTTTCTTGAGCAGCCGGACGAGAGGCCTCACGAAGCCTTCCGCATCTATGGCGACATCGCGTCCGTTCATGTTCTGGGAGTACAGCGGTATGCGCACCTGGTTGAAGCGGAGCATGCTGGCCGATTTGCTCTGGGTGCTGAACCGACCCTCCACGCAATTGTCCGCAAACCATGCCTCTATGATTTCCGCGAGCTCGTATTCGTCGCCGTTGACCTCGAACTCGTCCTCGAAGTCCACAGGGCAGTTGTCATAACGGAGCAGGGTGACGGAAATCTCGCGCCCGTTTGCGAAAAGGTCGTCGAAATGGTGCTGAAGCCCGCTGAGGAAGTTGTCCTTGAAGCTCAGCACGCATTCTTCCAGCAGAGTGGTCATGGGCACGTTCGCATCGGAGCTGACTCCGGTGTTGCCCGAAATGATCTTGGAAGAATAGGCGTCTATGGCCTGGAGAT